>NZ_LT629779.1:3822066-4140572 GCF_900105535.1 Pseudarthrobacter equi | reverse complement strand
GGCGCCGGAGGAGGAGATGGGGTCGAACCCGGTGGACAGCGCGTAGGAGATGCCGGCCTCGATGGTGAGGTCCTTGTTGACGGGCGAGGTGTTTTCCGTGGCGCCCGTGGTGGTGGCGGCGGGACCGCCGCAGGCTGCGAGGGAGCCGGCGAAGGCTGCGGCCAGGCCCATGGCCCCGCCCAGCTTCAGGAAGTTCCGGCGGCTGGCGTCATTGACCAGCGGCAGGTTCTTGATGTTGTTCATGTGCCTCACCATTCAAAAGATGTTGATCGGATGTAGGATGTCCTAGCTCGTAGAATGACTGTAAGGGTGATCACAGCCGGACGTCAAGTGCGGAATCTCACGTTCACCGGACCGCCTGCCTGCAGACCGCTTCCCAAGCCAAGGAGTTCGAAATGTCACTCATCGTCGGCGCTTATCCGGCCCAGCCTGCCGGGTCGCAGCAGGAGTTCTTCCGTGGGCTCGCGGCCGTCCCGGCCGTCAGGGGACTGGAACTTCCGTACGGCCCGCATGGCGGAAACCCCTGGCCCGCCGGCGCACCTGCGGAGTGGGCCGCCGTCGTGACCTCGATACCCGGCACCATGCAGCGGCTGGGCGCATCGGCTGCGTTCGGGCTGGCCTCCCCGGACGCCGGCGGCAGGCGCGAGGCCCTCGAATTCGTGGCCGGCCTCCATGCCTACGTGCTCAGCCTCAAGGGCGAGGGGCGCCAGGTGGAAGCCGTCGAGCTGCATTCAGCGCCGCATCCCGGCGCCGACGCGGCCATGTTCCGGGCATCGCTGAGCGAGATCCTCGGGTGGGACTGGGGCACCACCCGGGTGCTGGTGGAACACTGCGACGCGCCCCGGCCCGGAGGCAGGCCGGAGAAAGGCTTCCTGCCGTTCGGTGAGGAAGTGGAGGTGGTCCGCTCTCTCGTCGAGCAGGTCGGCAGCCGGGTGGGCCTTGTCATCAACTGGGCCCGGTCGGTCATCGAAACCCGCAATCCGGACACTGCCGCCGAACATATTGCGCTGGCCCGGGAGGCGGGCGTCCTGGCGGGCGTCATGTTTTCCGGCTGCTCACCGGACGCCACGGAGTTCGGCTACCCGTGGATCGACGCGCACCTCCCCGCCGTCGAGGTGGAAGGGGCGCCGCCGGGCTCTCTGCTCAACCGCGCCGGAATCCAGTGGTGCCTCGCGGCCGCCGGTACGGGGCCGTTCATCGGCTTCAAGGTTGGCCTGCCGCGGGAGGGCCTGACGGTGCAGGACCGTGTCGACCGCCTGCGGCAGATGTGCGCCCTTATCGAGGGGAGCTGACCGGAGGCGCGTCTTCCACGCTGACATCGCCGGTGGCCATGGTGAACCGGAAGAGTTTCTGCAGCCGCCATGCCGTGTTCCCGGTGATTCCTTCCACGGCGAAGGTGATGTCCACGGCTTCCTGCTTCACGTCCTCCGCCGTCAGGGTGTACGACGGCGTGAAGTACAGTGCCGCTTCGCCCGGCAGGAGGTCCCGGGCCGGGAAAGCCGCGGCCCCAGGCCCGGCGAGCCTGACCCCTGTGACTGTTGCGCCGCCGTCGTTCCGTGCCCTGCCCGTGAAGGCGAGGATGTCGCCTTCCTTGTAGCCGGGGATGATGGGGCCGTAGTTGAGGTCCTGTGCCTCGCGCGTGCCCAGCACCTGGGCCTGCCCGGCGGAGTAACCCTGGCCGATCTCCTTGGACGCCGCACCCCAGTCGCCGCCGTCGTCCGCCATGACGTGGAATTCCCCGGCGTTCAGCCATACCTCCGGGAGGCCCGGCGTGATGGACCGGAGTTCCATGTGGAAGGTGAGCCCGGCTGCAGGCCCAGGGGTGGACGGCTGAGGGTGCGGCTGCGTTGCCAGCTGGTCCGTCAGCTGCGCGGCCGGAATGGAGGCGAAGACGATTTCGCGGTAGCCCTGGCGTTCGTACAGGACGCCGATGTTGCCGTCCGGCAACCGGGTGGCCGTGGAGTACGCCGAGCTTCCCGGGCAGAGCACCAGCCCGGCAGGCCAGGTGCTGCCGTTGTCCGGCGAGAGGCTCAGGACGGTGTTGCGGCGCAGCGCGGTGTCCCGGTTGTTGGTGGCCAGCAGCCATTGGTCCGTTGCCGGGCCGGCGTAATCCATGACGGACGGCAGCCCGTCGAAGCGGGCCAGTGAGCCGTTGTCGCTGGGATCCGGGAGGTCCTCGACGGGTGCCAGCGGGCTCCAGCTGTGGCCGCCGTCCGTGGAGGTGGCGGCCAGGCGCCGGGGCGTTGCCCGGCTGTGGAGCAGCAGCCGGCCGTCGTCCAAGGCAACCACCTTGTTCTCGTTGGGCGCCGCGCCATGGGTTCCGGCACTGATGAATTCCCCCAGTGTCCAGCGCTCGCCGTGGTCGTCGCTGTAGGCGGAGGCGGCCATGATTTCGCCTCCGCACAGGAGCACGAACTGCTGCACCAGCCGGCCCGTGAAGGGGCCAGCATGGATCTGGATGCCCTGTCCGGCGGCGGCAAAGATGCCGGTGACGTCCCTGCCGGCGGGGGAGCTGCCCTTCAGTTCCGCGGTGAGGCGCCGGTGCTGCCAGGTGACGCCGTCGTCGTCGGACCAGCTGAGGTCGGTGTGCTGGATGGTGGGGTCGTCCGGCGCCATTCCGGTGGCTGATTCGAAGAAGCCCGCGCGCGTTCCGGCCGCATGGAAGAGAAAGATGCGGCCAGTTTCGGCGTCCACCAACAGGCTCGGATCACCGAAACCCTCCAGGCCAATGCCGCTCCGCACCACCTCCTGGCCGCTCCAGGTCTGCCCGTTGTCCGTGCTGCGCCGGACCAGGAGGTCGATGGGGCTTGGCAGGTCATCGAGGTTCGGCCTGCCGTCGTAGGCGGCGAGGACTGTGCCCCGTGGGGTGATGGCGAGCGCCGGGATCCGGTACTGGCGGTAGCCCCCGCGGCCCCGGACGGCGAGGACGTGCTCAGCCGCAGGTACAGCCACCGGTAAGGCAGCAGGCCCTGGCGAAGGGTTTGAGGGAAGGAGATAGGACGTCACATGTTGAGTCTAGCTTTCCGGCCCTTTCCATGCCTAGGGTGGTAGGACGTCGTATGTAGCAGGAATCACATTATGGGTTCAGCATGACGGCGTCACCTCCATTCGAGCCGCAGCGCGGCGTCCAGAAAGGACATGGGTTTGCGAAATACCTTGAAAAGAACCAGGAAAAGATCGATGGGGCAGGCTGCGGGCACAGGCGCCCTCGCCCTGGCCCTGCTCGCCGGAACCGGGTTGCCCGCCCAGGCGGCACCCATCCCGTCCAACAGCCCCACCGCTCCTCCCGGTGCTTTCCAGGAAGCCAACCTGGCCGCGGACAGGACCGCCAGTAACTTCTTCTACCGGATTCCGGCATTGTCCTACCTGGGCAACGGCGTGGCCCTCGCGGCCTGGGACGGCAGGCCCGGCAGCTCGGCCGATGCCCCCAACCCCAACTCCATCGTGCAGCGCCGCAGCACCGACGGCGGCCGGACCTGGGGGCCGGTGCAGGTGATTGCCGCCGGGCATGTGGGCGACGCCGCCGCCCCGAAGTACGGCTACAGCGATCCGTCCTACGTTGTGGACGCCGAGGCCGGGAAGGTCTTCGCGTTCTTCGTGTACTCCAAGGACCAGGGGTTCGGCGGCAGCCAGTTCGGCAACGACGACGCGGACCGGTCCGTTATCTCCTCCGCGGTCATTGAGTCCTCCGATGGCGGCCTCACCTGGAGCCAGCCGCGCCTCATCACTGACGTCACCAAGCCGGGCACCAGCAAGACCAGCCCGGCCCCCGGCGATGTCCGCTCCAACTTCGCTTCCTCCGGCGAGGGCATCCAGCTCAAATACGGCCCGCACAAGGGCCGCCTGATCCAGCAGTACGCCGGGGACATCCGCCAGGCGGATGGCAGCAACAGGATCCAGGCCTACAGCGTCTACTCCGATGACCACGGCGCCACGTGGCACAAGGGCGCCAACGTGGGCGACCGGATGGACGAAAACAAGACGGTGGAACTCTCCGACGGGCGCGTGCTGCTCAACTCGCGTGACAACGCCAACCAGGGCTACCGCAAGGTGGCGGTGTCTATGGACGGCGGCGCCACCTACGGCCCCGTCACGCAGGACACCGAACTGCCGGACCCCGCCAACAACGGCGCCATCGCGCGGATGTTCCCCAACGCCGCGCAAGGCACTGCTGATGCCAAGAAGCTCATCTTCACCAACGCCAACTCGAAGACCGGCCGTGAAAACGTCTCCGCACGCGTGTCCTGCGACGACGGCGACACCTGGCCCGGGGTCCGCACCATCCGTTCCGGCTTCTCCGCCTATTCCACCGTGACCCGCCTGGACGAGGGCCGGTTCGGCGTCCTGTACGAGGGCAACTACACGGACAACATGCCGTTCGCCGCCTTCGACGATGCCTGGCTGAACTACGCCTGCGCGCCGCTTTCCGTCCCTGCAGTCACCACCGCGTCCGGCGCCACCAAGCAGGTGGCCGTCACCGTCACCAACCAGGAAGCCGCCACGCTATCCGGCGCCACCGCCACCGTCTACACCCCCAGCGGCTGGTCCGCCACGACGGTCCCCGTGCCCGATGTCGCGCCCGGCGCCTCCGCCACCGTGAACGTTGACCTGACCGCCCCGGCGAACGCGAGCGGTCCGCAGAACCTCAATGCCGCCTTCACGACGGCGGACGGCCGGGTTTCGCAGGCCACCTTTACCGCCACCGTTCCGGTGGCACCGCAGGTGGGCCTCACCATCACCGGGTCCGCGCCGGACCGGGATGTCGCCGCCAGCCCGTACAAGGCCGGTGACGTGCTCAGCTACACCTTCAACGTCAAGAGCACGGCCAACGTCACCGCCAACTCCGTGCCCCTTTCCGGGAACTTCGACGCCGGGTTCCTGCCGCCGTCGGCCCCCAACTGCCGGTACAACAACCTGGCCGCCGGTGCCAGTTATACCTGCACCACGGCTAAGCACACGGTGACGGCCGAGGACCTGGCCCGCGGCTACTTCGTGCCTCAGGCGTCCTTCAGCATCACGGCCAGCGCGACGCCGTCGCTCACCAGGACGGTGGCGTTCACCGGAGCGGCCGTCGCCCTGCGCGACGGCCTGGTTTCTGCCGCCATCACGGGCAGCCGCAACGACGCCGGCCGGGACCTCGCCACCCAGCCCTACACGGCCGGCGAGGGGTTCCCCTACAAATTCGATGTCGCCAACACCAGCCCGCTGGTGGAGAAGGTAGTGCCCACAGCCGGCAACTTCAGCCCGTTCGTACCGGACGGCCCCGGCAACTGCCGCTATAGCGTCCTGCCCGCCGGACAGTCCTACACCTGCGCCACGCCCCGCCACACCGTCACCGCTGATGAGGCAGCCCAGGGTTTCTTCGTCCCCGACACCAGCTGGGACGTCAGCGCCGCCGGCCAAACCACCCGGACCTATGCCGTGAACGGCGGCGAGGTTGACCTCAAGGTCCGCGATGCCCGGCTCGAGGGCACTGTTGCGGCTGAGTGGACAGACAACGACGGCGACCGGTACGCCTCCGCGGGCGACTCCGTCACGTACACCTATACGCTGGGCAACGCCGGCAACGTGCCCCTGACCGGGGTATCCGCCCCGGACACGGGCATCAGCGAACAGGTCCTCGCTGCCGGGAACAGCCTGACGGCCACCCGGGACTACGTGCTGACAGCGGCGGACATCGCTGCCGGGAAGCTGGACGCAGTAGGTTTCAGTGCTTCCGCGGACAACGGCACCAAACGCGCCGCCGTTTCCGTGAGCGGCGGCGCAATCCAGCTCAACCTGCAGCCCGCCCAGCCGGAGTCCGAACCCGCGCTGACGGTCCAGGACTTCGATGGCCAGACGCCGCCGTTCGACCTGAAGACGCAGGACAAGTACCGGAACGGCCAGAAGGTGGTGCTCGAGGGGCTCGACTACGGGCAGTGGTACTACGTCTACCTCAACAAGCGCAGCCAGCGGATCGGCTGGCTCTTCCCCACCACCGCCAACACCGCGGAGTTCATCCTCCCGGCCGGGATCCAGAACGGCCGCGATGATGTGGTGGTCCTGGACAAGGACGGCAAGCAGGTCTCCTTCGGCCGGCTGCAGGTGACCCCCAAGGGTTAGCCAGCAGCCGCGTCAGGGACGCGAACAGCCCCGGCAGTTGATACCGCCGGGGCTGTTCGCGTTGTTGCCGCACGCTCAGGCGCTGGCCAGGACCGGTGCCGCCAGCCATCCGTCCCGCATGGTGGCCACGGCGTCCGTCAGCGGCAGGAACTCGGTATCGTGCGTGACCATCACCGTGGCCACCGAGAATTCCGTGGTGACCCGGCGAAGCAGCCGGACAATGGCCTCGCTGCGCTCATGGTCCAGCGCCGCCGTCGGCTCATCCACCAGCAGCACCTTGGGGCTGCCCATCAGCGCGCGGGCGATGTTGACGCGCTGGCGCTGGCCGCCGGAGAGCTGGTGCGGCAGCTTCCCGGCGCTCGCGGAGAGCCCGACGACGTCCAGCAGTCCGGCGGCCCTCTCCCGGGCTGCCCGGGCTGGCTTGCCGCGCAGGTGGTCGGTGATGATCAGCTGCTCCGCGGCGGTCAGGGAGGGGAGCAGGTTGGGCTGCTGGAAAATGATGCCGATCTTGCTGCGCCGCAGCGCCGTCAGCTCCTTATCTTTGAGCCCGGTGGTGTCCGTGCCGTCGATAAGAACCTGCCCGCGGGTGGGCCGGACCAGGGTGGCGGCGGTGGCCAGGAGGCTGGATTTACCGGAGCCCGAGGGGCCCACGAGTGACACCAGCTGCCCGGCGTGCGCGGTGAGGCTGACCCGGTCCAGGGCGGTGGTGGTTCCGGTGCCGTCCGGGTATTCGAGGGTCACGTCAACCAGGTCCAGGGGTGCGGAGGTAGGGAAAGCAGACATCGGGTTTCCTTTCAGGAAATGGGGGTTGTCAGTTGCCGCCGAGGGCCAGGAGGGCATCCACGCGGGTGGCGCGTCGGACGGCCAGGGCGGCACCGGCAAGGCCCAGGGCGATGATCCCGACGACGGGAAGCACCGTGGTGCCGGCGTTCAGCAGGAACGGGGCGGCCTGCGCGGCCAGCGTCCCGGCGGCAACACCCACGGCCCCGCCGGCGGCGGCCCCTGCCACCAGAACGATGGCGGCCTGGGCGATGGCGTCGCGGAGGATGTAGGACGCCGGCGCCCCCATGGCCTTCAGTACGGCGATGTCCCGGGTCCGCTGGATGGTCCACACGGTCAGGAACGCCACGATCACCAGCGCGGCGATGCCGTAGAGGAACGCCTGCATGAGGGTCAGCGACCCGTTCTCGCTCTTGTACGATCCCAAGGCCTGGAAGGATCCGGTGCGGGATTCGCTGGCCGTGCCCGCCGCGGCGTTGGCCGCCGTTTCGTCCACGTGGGCACCGTCCGCAAAGGTGACGGCAACAACCGTGGCCAGCTGCCCGCCGTCGGACACGTGCGCCACCCTGGACCACTGGGGAAGGTCCGTCCACACCACACTGGTGTGCGAATACCACTGGTCCGGGACCACCGAGGCGACGGCGAGTTCCACACCGCCAATGCCTACCGTGTCGCCCTGCTTCACGGAGAGCGCGTCCGCTACCGAGGCGCCGAGCACCGCCGTCCCGGGTGCCACCGAAGCAGGCGCCAGCGGGCTGCCGGCCGGGACCCCGAAAACAGCCACGTTGGCCGTCCCGGAACCGTCAGCGGTCTGCAGCCGGGTCTGCGTGATGCCCAGCGGCTCGGCGGCGGACACCCCCGGCTGGTCCTTCCATCGCTCCACCTGCCCGGCGGTCACCGAACTCTCCGTGTACGAAGCCTTGGGGGTGCCCGTACCCGGCGCGCCGAATGCGACGGCGTCAACGGGCCTGGACCCGGCGGCTCCGCCGAGCTTGCCGATGGCGGACGTGGACTGCTCGGCCAGGCCAGCCGTCAGGCCGGTCAGCATCACCAGCAGCAGAGTGATCAGGGCTACGACGCCGCCCATCATGGCGAACCGGCCTTTGGCGAAGCGGATATCGCGGATTGCCAGGAACACGTTGTTCTTCTCTCAGCAGGAGTGGAATTGAGTAATTCCACTCTCCCGCCGGGCGCTTTCCGGGGCATCGCGGAGACGGTTGATCCCGGGCCGCCATGGGGTGGATTCCGGAGTCAACCATTTGATTGATTCGCCACCGGCAGCCCCGGCATAAGCTGGGGGAATGCCCGCCGCGCCCTCTACGACATCCCCGGACCGAACGGGCGGTAGCCAGACGCGGGGACCGCTGGCCGCCGTGGAGAATGCGTCGTCCGCAGCGATCCTGAAAGTTCTGCGTGTCACCCTCCACGCGGGGTTCGCAGTGCTGCTGGGCGTGGCCCTGGTCCGGATCCTGATGACTGGCGGTCCGCTGCGCTGGCTCTGGGCAGGGACGGCGGTGGTTCTCGCCGGGGTGTACCTGGCCGGAACGGTTCTCGAGAAGCGCCATGCCGAGGGCCGGGCCAGCATGGATCCGCGCCGCTTCGCCCTCCTGTGGCTGGTGCTGGTGACGGGGCTGTGGGCCTTCCTGCTGGCGGGCAGCGCCGACTTCGCCTGGCTGGCGTTCCCCATTTTCTTCCTGCACCTGCACCTGTTGCCCCGGCGCGCGGCGTTGCGGACCATAGCGCTGATGACAGTGGCGGTGATCGCCTCCCAGTGGGCAGCCAGCGGTGCCCCCGTTCCGCACGTTGCCGCCGTCGTGGGGCCCGCACTCGGCGCCATTTTCGCCGTGATCACGGGCCTGGCCTACGCCGCCCTGTACCGCGAGGCGCTGAACCAGCGGCGCGCGGCCGATGAGCTGCGCCGGACCCGCGAGGAGCTGGCCCGGTCCCAGCATGAGGCCGGCGTGCTGGCGGAGCGGGAGCGGCTGGCCCGCGAAATCCACGACACCCTGGCCCAGGGCCTGTCCAGCATCGTGCTGCTGGGCCGGGCGGCCGAACAGTCCCTGGCGGGTGGCGACACCACCGGGGCTGCCTCGCAGCTGGACCTTGTGCAGCGGACGGCGGCGGAGAACCTGGCCGAGGCCCGCAGCTTTGTCCGCGGCCTGTCCTCGCCGCAGCTGGAGGGGAGCACCCTGGTGGATGCACTGCGCAGGCTGTGCGCCGCCACCGAGACCGGCGCCGCAGCGGCCGGGTTGCCGCTGCGCTGCCGGGTGGAGGTGGACGGCGATCCGCTGGACCTGCCCCAGCCGGTCCGCGTCACCCTGCTGCGCGCGGCCCAGGCGAGCCTCGCCAACGTCCGCGAACACGCCGGGGCGCGCACCGCCGTCGTGACCCTGGCCTTCCTGGGCACGGAGGTGACCATGGACATTTACGACGACGGCGCGGGCTTTGATCCGGACGCTGCGGCAGCTGCCGCGCAAGGCGGCGATGGCGGGTTTGGGCTGCGCTCGCTGCGGGAACGCGTGGCCGCCCTGAACGGCTCGCTGGAGCTGGAATCCGCTCCCGGCGAGGGCACCGTGGTGGCCATCCGGCTGCCGCTGGAGGACCGGTGACGTCCGCGGGCAAGGTCCGGGTCCTGCTGGTGGACGACCATCCCGTGGTCCGGGCCGGGCTGCGGGCAATGCTGTCGGGCTTCGAGGGGATCGCCATAGCCGCCGAGGCGTCCGACGGGCGGGCTGCGTTGAAGGAACTCGACCGGCTGTCCGCGCTGGGGGAGCCGCCGGACGTTGTCCTCATGGACCTTCAGATGGGGCAGGGGATGGACGGGGTCACCGCCACCGCCGAGATCCGGAAGCTGGCTGCCCCGCCGCCGGTGCTGATCCTGACCACGTACGATACCGACGCGGACATCCTCGCGGCTGTGGAGGCCGGCGCGAGCGGCTACATGCTGAAGGACGCTCCGCCCGAACAGCTGCGGCAGGCCGTCCTGCAGGCTGCGGCCGGCGGCACGGTTCTCGCGCCGAGGGCCGCAGCGCTGCTGATGGACCGGATCAGCAACCCCGGCACGTCGCTGACCCCGCGGGAGGTGCAGCTGCTGGAACTGCTGGCCACCGGCCTGTCCAACCGGGCCATCGCCAAGCAGGTCTTTATTTCCGAGGCGACAGTGAAGACGCACCTGGTTCACATCTACGGCAAACTCGGCGTGGACAACCGGACCGCGGCCATCGCTGCCGCCACCCAGCGGAGGATTATCCGGCCGCCCGGCGGGAACGGCTGATCGGTTTCTGGTCCGCTGGCGTTTGGGGGCGTCAAGGCCCTGTTGTGCTGCGGCTCCCCGGCCTAGAATCACGGCCATGGCCACCCCACAGCAGCAGCCGCAAGCAGAGACCCTCACCGAGGACGAGTGCTGGCGATACCTGGAGTCCGCGTACATTGGCAGGCTGGCGGTGATCAACCGGGCGGTTCCGGAGATCTTCCCGGTCAATTTCGTGCCCGTGGACCGCACCATCCTGTTCCGCACGGCCCCCGGCGCGAAGCTCAACGCCCTGCTCAGCAGCACGCCTGTCGCCTTCGAAACGGATGGGCTGGGCACCTACAGCACCGAGGTGTGGAGCGTGGTGGTCAAGGGCATCCCCGGTCAGGTACCGGAGGGCGAGGCGCCCGTTGAGCTGGCCGACCCGGACCGCCAACCGTGGCTGCCGGGACCCAAAGACCACCTGATCCGCATCACTCCCACCGAAGTCACCGGCCGCAGGTTCCCCGTGCACTCACGGACCCGCTGGTGGCCGCCGCTCGACTTCTCCTCGGACTGGACCTGACGGAGGCGCTGTTGACGAGTCCCAGGCGGGAACTTTGAACCACACTAAAAATGGGTCATACGGACACTTCATAGCTTGGACTACAGTTTGTAACTTTAGTTGACATATGACTACTCTTGTCACATTCAGGTGATTGGGGGAATCATGTTGGTATCGGAAGCAAAGCTTTCTGGTAAGACGAAGCGTCTCATTTGGGGCATAGTTGGCGCCTCTTGCGTTGTGGTGCTGATCTCGGCAGTAGCGGGTAACATCCCCGTGCCGGGGTTGGCGATCGTCGCCGGGATGGTTGCCCTCACTTATTTGGTTATGAGCATGACTGTCACGATCGACGTCGAAACTGACCGTCTCGTGATTCGGTGCAAGCCTTTCTATGCGGCCACTTTGAGCTTCTCCAGTGTTCTCACAGCTCGCGAAGCCCCGTCAACGTCAGTGTCGGAAGGGTTCGGGATCCGGGCCTTGGGCAATAACACGAAGGGTGTACTGGTGGGAGGCCCCGCGGTCTTGTTGGAAACAACGACTCGCAATTGGGTCGTTTCCGCGCCAAACCCCGGCTCTGTGGCCTCGCGCATTAACGAGAGCTTGCCGCGCACCTGAAAAATCAGCAGAAAACAGATAAATATTGGGGGAAAAATGAAGAAAGCACTCAGCGCTGCGCTCGTATCCGGGCTGTTGCTGACGGGTATTCCCGCTTCAGCGCAGGCCACTCAGATGTCGAACCAGCAAGAGCTCACCAAAGGCGCGGTTCAAAAAAGCGACGGGAAGAGCGCGCGGTCGCTGTTTGAAGCGATTTGGTTCGCGACCGGTGATCGTGCCGCCGACCTGCGGCAGAAGGTCCAGAGCGAGACCTTTCGAGCATATTTGGACAACGGCAGCCAAGAGGCCGATATCCGCGCAATGGCCCGACAAGTTGCGGATGCGCTGGAAGCTTCTAAGCCCGGATATTTGAAGAAACTCGAGAAGGAGCTCACCTCCGGGGACGTCTACAAAGTTGAGTCAGCTCTGGCCTCCACCAGCCAGGACGTTCTTAGGGTAGTCAGGGAAAAATATCCCGCTCAAGTGGCCATGGCCCGCGCTGATGGCGGTGCATCCGGGAACTGCTTGTGGGTCTTTGCGGTCGCTGCAGTAGCCGTTTGGAGCGGCGCCGTCGTCGTGAACTACGCGGGTGTCGTAAACGTCGCCGGCGCCGTAAATGCCGTTGGTTGGTTCAACGCCTCAGTATCCGTCAATGTCAGCAGCCCGTCGAGCCTTGAAACGACTGCCACCACGGCCGACGAACGCGCTTCAACGGAAAATATCGTCGCGGCGCTGACCAAAGCCCTCGCTAAGTAGCCTCGTCAACTCCACCAATGTTGCCTGCTCTTCGACGGAAATGCCCCTTCATCTCCGCGGCCACGGTAGTTCCCGCGGTGATTGTGCTGTTGTCCCTGGGGTACTCTATGTTCGCTGTCTCACCCAACTCGGTATTTCATCCGCCCGGAATGGCCGGGGTTAAAGAAGGTGTCTCCAAAGTTATTCCGCAGGGTTGGGGGTTCTTCACCAAGTCCCCCCGAGATCCGTTTTTGCTGGTTTACTCCGGAAAGGAGGAGGCCCGGGAACTCCTGCAGATGCCAACCGTGAAGGCGGAAAACTACTTCGGCCTTAGTAGATATGGTCGCGCACAGCCTGTAGAGCTGGCGAACATTGTCAACACCATAGAGCCCGATACGTGGTCGAAATGTGGCCCTACGACTCAAGGTTGCTTGGAGATAGATTCTCCAGCCGTCGAAGTCCGCAACGAAAAACACGCGCCGACGCTGTGCGGTTCCCTGACCGTCGTAGAGGTAGTGCCCACCCCGTGGGCCTATAGGGACCTTACTGATGCCAGGTATCAGGCCGATAGGGTACTTCGAATCGAGGCCAGGTGCATCTGACGTACTTTGGGCTTCAACCGTCTGGGCAACCTCCGGCGTTATGGTCGCCGATCGTTGGATTAGTGCGTTCCCTGCTGGCCTTTGCGAGTTTTCTGACGCTGCTCACTACTCCCTCTACGAGCCTTTTCCAGCCCTTGTGGGGGCTGGGCATGCAGCCTGTCTGTGTGGGCGTCAACTCGCTTAACTGGTTTTGCCTCTTCGGAACAGAACCGTGGTCGAAGCTACTGGCGTGCGCGGTGCTGGTTATCGTTATGTCCGGTTATGTTCCACAGGTCACTGCCTTTCTCCACTACTGGATCTCCTTTTCGCTTTTCAATGGGATTGCAGTCCCTGACGGTGGAGACCAGATCACCGCTGTGCTGACTCTTCTCCTGATCCCTCTTTGCATCACCGACCCTCGGCTGAACCATTGGAGCCCTGCCAAGGAAGTCCCGGACCGTTCCAAGTGGCGGAGGGGGTGGGCTTTGGCCGCGGTGCTGGGCATCAAAGTCCAGATGTCGGTTCTCTACCTTCAATCCTGTATTGAGAAGACGAGTCAGACCGAGTGGGCGACCGGCAACAACCTCTACTACACCGCATCTGGTGTGTTCGGCTTTTCGGACCCCGTAAGAGACCTCCTCGGACCTCTACTTGAAAACGCCTTCGGCGTCAGCCTCTTGACGTGGTCAGTGCTAGTGCTCGAATTCGCCCTCGCCATAACCCTTCTGACCCCACCTCAATGGCGGCCGTACCTGTTCCTACTCGCGGCACTGTTCCATGCAGGTATAGCAATCTTCATGGGGTTATGGAGTTTCGCGATCGCAATGGTAGCGGCCGACCTGCTTCTGACTCTTCCACTCACAGCCAACGCCTTCGCCCCCGGAGTCGCCCTACGTCCGTTCCTAAATCGTCAACAGGCTCAGGGCCACACCGAACAAGTCAGCGTGGGCAGTCCCTGACCTAGGGAAGAGCCTGGAGTTCGGGTTCCCGTGCGCATTCTTGGCGGGAACCACGTCTACTTGCCAAATCAAAATGGCGACAAGGAATAGTTCCGTAAGCTGGGCCGCTGTCAGGGAACGACCGTGTCTGCGTGTCGGTGAGCGACTTTCCATTGGCCGTCCTCGCCGCGGCAAACCTGCGTGACGCTGAGGGTGTAGCTGCGCGGTTCTCCGTCGACGGATGCGGTGGTTTGCACCATCCCGGCGGTGTAGACCATGTCGGCGGGGAGTCGTCAACGAGCCTTGTCATCATCGGGAGCCCCTGCGGGACTTCTACCCGGTAGGTCTCACCCATATGAACACCCCTGCTGCGCACAATGCCAGATTGCGCCGGATCAACGGTTCGGCCAGGGGCATTTATCCGGCGAAAGGGGAAGTCAACGCATACTGCCGCCCCCTAGACCCTGCGCCACCCGCCTCGGTAGCGTGCACCCATGACCATCAAGCTTGAGAACGTGGGCATCGCCGTCCGGGACCTGGAAGAAACCATCGCCTTCTTCACCGATCTCGGCCTCACGGTGGTGGGGCGGGATACGGTCAGCGGCGACTGGACTGACACCGCCGTGGGCCTCGACGGCAACCACGCCAAAATCGCGATGCTCCAGACCCCGGACGGCCACGGCCAGCTGGAACTCTTCGAATACATCCACCCCGATGCGATCGAGACGGCCCCCACGCTGCCCAACGAAATCGGCATGCACCGCGTCGCCTTCTCCGTGGACAACATCGACAAAGCCCTGGAGATCGCCGCGAAGCACGGCTGCCACCCGCTGCGCGGCGTGGCCACCTACGGGGACATCTACAAACTCTCCTACGTGCGCGGGCCCAGCGGCATCATCGTCATGCTCGCCGAAGCGCTGAAGAAGGACTGACGACGGCGGTTGCGGCGTTCCGGACCCGTTCCCGGTGCCGCGCGCCGCCGTCGTCCGCCTGTTTAGAAGGTGCGGACTACTGGAGGCCCTGACGCGCCAAATCCGCGGTGACGATCCGGGCGAGCTCGGTGGCACCGGCGCGGTTGGGGTGCAGGGTGTCGCCGGTCATGAACAGGGCCAGCGTCGCGTCCGGGCCGATCTGCGTGAAGTAGGCGGACGAGAGGACATTCAGGTCAACCAGCGGGACGCCTTCCTCCTGGGCCAGGGCCACCGTGGAGTGCCGGTACCAGCGGTCCACCGAGGAGTGCACGCCGTCCACAAAATCGGTGGCGCGGCCCTGCGGGGTCACCAGGACCGGGGTGGCGCCGGTGGCCGCCACCTGGCGGACCATGTCCCGCATGATTTCCTTGAACTCCGCCTCGGTGGTGGCGTTCTTGGCGGCGGTGTCATTGATGCCCATCTCCAGCAGGAAGAGGTCGCCGGGCTTGATGTACTGCAGGATGGCCTCCAGCTGGCCGTCGTTACGGAAACCGCGCGCGATCTGCCCGCCGGTGGCCATGTTGCGGACGTCATACTTTTCCGGGTCGACGAACTGCGGCAGCAACTGGCCCCAGCCGCCCTGGACGCTGGAATCCAGCGGGTAGTAGCTGGCAACGGTGGAATCGCCGCCCACCCAGATGGTGGGGTCCATCTCCGGATGGCGCGACACCTTCTCGATATCCAGGGCGCTGAGCGTGAAGGCCGTGCCCACCTTGCCTTCCGTGACCAGGAGATTGAGCTGGCCGTCGGTCACCGGGATTTCGAAGGACGCCGTGGCCCCGTTTCCGGTCAGGTTCATCTCCTGGAAGACGCCTTCCGCGGCAATGCTGGCCCGTGACGTATCGCCGAGGGTGACGGTCACCCTGTACAGGCCTTCCTTGAGGTCCACGTTGAAGGTATTGCTGCTCTTGGTACCGAACTGCAGGAACCGGACGGCGTCGCTTCCCACTCCAGTTCCTTTGGCAGCCACGTTGGCCATGTGCCCGGGGGAGTTGAAGCCGTACCGGCGCTCAGGCGTGTAGGCGTCTGAGGCGCTTACGGCTGTGTAGCCCTTTTCAACCGGGCCGCTGCCGAAGTCGAATTTGTAGTTGCTGGGTTCAGCGTGTGCTGCCGGGGCAGCGACCGCCAGGCCGGCGCTGCTGGCCAGGACGGCGAGTGCCAGCCCTGCGGCAGAACGCCGGTAGGCGGTTCGCCTGGTGTTCACGGTTTGATCGGTCACGGTCATCTCCTTTGATGAGGGCCCCGCGCATGCTGGCCCAACTTTTGTAACGATTCACACTGGCTCGTTACAGATTTTGTAACAGTCGCGCGTTCCATGTCAAGAAATTTTGTGCGGTTTGTGTGCGTTTGTGGTCTGTCTTGTGGCCCAGTTGAGGTGCCCGTTTCCGCCGGCGCCTTCTCAGTAGAAGCTCAAGACCTGCCCTGCTCCCGCAAATGGTGCCCGCGTTTCCATTGACGTGGATTTGCAGGTTTGTTGCCACTTCTCTGCCTTTCATCTGCGTCCGGTTTGCAATACTCGGTCCGAATTGTTCGGGACCAGGGAGTGGAGAAGAAATGTGCGGAGCGCAGGATTCTGCAGTGATAGGCATTCATGGGGGCGGCACCCGGAAGACATGATACGTCGACGAGCAATTGGGCTCCTGTTCGCACCATAATCACCGGCCACCGCTGAAGAAAGGGCAACACGTGCGGATTCCTTTTCTTCTTAGCGTCGAATCTCAAGAAATACCCATTTCTCAATCAAGATCAATAAATGCTCAAGAATCGTGCGCGAATGGTGGTTGAGCTATCTGCTTGGGTAATCTCAGCTATGCGCACCGTTGCGTAATTCGGTGGGCATCCTTTTTGTATTCGTCTCCGAATACACTCCGGAACCTTAGCTGGGTGCCTTCGGGATACCGCTGGCCGTCACCGGCCGGCGCCCCGTCCTGCATCCGGCAGCGGTAAGTGTGAACTCTCAAGCAGATGGGAAGTTTAGTAACAATGTGGGGGCAAGGATGATGGAGCGCGGCATCGCCGTAGTGGTCGAAGACGACGACGAGGTGCGGGCGCTGCTCGCAGAGATCCTGTCGCAGTCGGGATTCGCCGTGCATCCAACCGCGTCGGGGCATGAGGGAGTGGAGGCAGTCCGAATCCACAATCCAGACATCGTCACGATGGACGTGGGCCTCCCGGACTTCGACGGGCTGGAGGCCTCGCGGCGGATCCGGACGTTCAGCGACGCCTACGTCATCATCGTCACCGGCTACGTGGATGAGGCTGATGCCCTGATGGGTTTTGAAGCGGGGGCCGATGACTACCTCACCAAGCCGTTCCGCCCGCGCGAGCTGCGCGCCAGGATCGGAGCCATGCTTCGCCGTCCGCGGATTATCACCCCTGCACCCGTTCGCGCGGTTCCAGGCGGTCCCTCGGTCCCCGCACCTGCACAGCCGCACGCCATCGTTGTCTCCGCAGAACCGGTGCCGCCAGCCGAGCCAGGGGAAGCTCCGGTGTGCTGCGATTTCGCCCACAGGGGCCTGACACTGCACGAAGACTCGCGGCTGGCCGCGATCAATGGCGTGCCCGTCGACCTTACGCGCACGCAGTTCGACCTGCTGCTGGTCCTGATGGAGAACGGCCGCACCGTGCAGACCAAGGCCGATCTGGTCCGACGGCTGCGGAACGAGCCCTACGACACCGGGTCGTTCGTCAGTGCCGGGGAGGAGCGGGCGGTGGAGGTCCATCTCGGCAACCTCCGCAAGCGGCTGGGTGACAGCTCAAGGCGGCCGCGCTGGGTGGAAACTGTCCGCGGCGTCGGGTACCGGATGACGCCGTAGCCGAAACTCCCAGGCCGCCGGCCGCCGTCGTGCGCCAAAAAGTTTGTGCCGTTCCGGAGCCTTTGGCAGCGGGGGCTGTTAGCGTGGAGGCCCGGCCAATGGAGGAGCAACGATGACCATCAACTCACCCGACTCACTGCCCGACGACGAGGACCAGGCGGCAGAGGAAAAAGCAAAGGGCGACGGCGGAGTCCCCGGCGGTAACGACGGCGTGGGCATCGGTGCGGACGCCGAGCCCAACACCTTCGAGCCCGAAGAGGAGCCGGACGCCACCCAAGGGCCCGAATCGGACTGAACCGCAGCTTCTGCCTGTGCACGGGCTCAAATTTGAGTCAAGATTCCGCGCTCCCTGCCGGAATCGGCATTTCCGGTGGTTACCAGCCGGTAGATTTTGATCTGCTTCCAAATTCCCCCAATGAGGAGGCAAAGAGGCCCCCGCGCTTGAGCTTTGACTCGCGTGGGGGCCTTTCCTCATTCTGGCGCCGGGCCGCGGTGGGCAGTTATGCTCCCGGCACCGAGGTGGGGGCCATTAGCGGAATCAGCTCCGTCAGGGTCTGAAGGGTCCCGCGTCCTGGGGTGCCTCCCCGCTGGAGGTGAACAGCTTAGAGCCCGGCGGTGCGGGCACCTTCGATATCAACCCGGAAGTTGTCTCCCACGTACAGGGCGTGCGTCGGCAGTACACCCAGGGCCTGGCACGGTTTCAGGAAGGCCTCCGGCATGGGTTTGGGATGGCCGATGGACTCCGACGTGAAGATTGCGTCCAGCGCCGGCTCAAGCCCGATGTTCCTGATCTTCGCCAGTTGTTGTCCGTGGTTTCCGTTCGTGATCACGGCCGTCATTACGCCGCCATCGCGAAGCGCCTGCAGGCAGGGGGAGGCGTCGGGGAATGCCTGCCAGGACCGCTCGTAGCACTCCAGATAGACCGCAAAGAGTTCGTCCAACGCCTCATCACCAGCGGGTACGGTATGGCCGGCCAGCGGCAGGAAAAGCCGCAGGCGTTCCCGGTGCTGCTCCTGGAACGTCAGCTCTTTGGCGAGGAAGCGGTCGTAGCTGGCCCGCTCGATGTTGAACCAGGCTGCTGACAGATCATCCGAGGGTGGCAGCCCGAGATGCCGCAGGAAGGCGTGAAGTCCTGACCGTGCCGATGTCAGATGGTCGAAAAGTGTGTCGTCCAGGTCGAACAGGACAGCCTTGATGGTCACGGTTCAAGGCTAATGGCGCCCGGCAGCCGCTCCTACCAGGCCAGGTCGTTTCCGCCGAGGGAGCAGAACCGGGGAGACGTGCGGGAGCCAGAGTCGACGAGTTCCCGCAGCTGCCGGGCGGCGTTGGCGGGACTCTTGGAGGCATCGGACTGGCCCATGGCCGTGGCGAGCTTGCCAGGATGCACCGCCCAGCAGCGGACCCGGCCCTGCAGTTCCTGCGCCAGGGAAACGGTGAGCATGTTCTGCGCGGCCTTGGACACCTTGTACGCATAACTGGTTGAAAGGTCGGCGAAGTCGCCGTTCGCCTGCGCCGACACGGAACCCAGCCGGGACGACACATTGACGATAACCGGATCCGCCGCGGCCAGCAGGTTCGGCAGCAGGAACTGCGTCAGCCGCAGCGGACCGGCCACGTTCACATCCACGGCGTTCAGGATGCCGTCCGCCTCGATGGCGCCCAGCTTGCCGTGCGGGGCACCCTGCGCCGCGTTGTTGACCAGCAGGTCAACAGGCCTCTGGCCCACGGCCGCCGCGAGCGCGTGCGCCGGTTCGGACCGGACGTCCTGCAGGACGGGTACGACGCCGGCCGGCCAGGATCCGTCCGCAGGTTCGGCTGAGGTGCGGGTCAGGGCGAGGACGTCCCACCCATGCTCCGCGAGCTCGCGGACGATGGCGTATCCCAGTCCGCGGTTGGCCCCGGTGACCACAGCGAGCCGTGCCACCGGGTCAGGCCGGGTCTTTTGAGTCCGCGGAGATGACAGGCCGGGCCGACGTCACCCGGTTGTAGTGCTCTACCACCGGGAAGGGCTCGTAGAACCGGTGCAGCAAAGCCCGCCACTGCTGGTATTCGGGGGAACCGCGGAAGCCTTCGGTGTGGTCCTCGAGGGTTTGCCATTCCACCAGCAGCAGGTAGGTGCCGGGGGACTCAATCGAGCGCGAGAGCGACAGCGAAATGAAGCCCGGCATGGCCGCGATGATTTCGCGTGCCTGGCTGAAGGCGGCTTCGAACTCCTCTTCCAGGCCGGGGATGACGGGCAGCAGGGCGTGCTCGGTAATCATCCGGCCATTCTGGCAGATTTCCCGGACCATTCCCGTCCTGACCTGCTGCAACGCAGAAGACCCCCGCCCGGAAGAGCTTCCGGGCGGGGGTCTTGTGGTCACTAAGGCCTAGTGCTCCAGGAGGGACACGTCGCGGACGGCACCCTTGTCCGCGGAGGTGGCCATGGCGGCGTAGGCACGCAGCGCAGCGGACACGTGGCGCTCCCGGTCCTTCGGCTTGTAGCCGCCGTTGACCAGCAGCTTCTCGCGGCGTTCGGCCAGGATCTCGTCGGAGACCTCCAGCTGCAGGGAACGCTGGCTGATGTTGATGCTGATGATGTCGCCGTCTTCCACCAGGGCGATGGTTCCGCCGGAGGCAGCCTCGGGCGAGATGTGCCCGATGGACAGGCCGGAGGTGCCGCCGGAGAAGCGGCCGTCCGTGATGAGTGCGCACTTCTTGCCCAGGCCGCGGCCCTTGAGGAACGACGTCGGGTAGAGCATTTCCTGCATGCCCGGGCCGCCACGGGGGCCTTCGTAGCGGATGACCACCACGTCGCCTTCCTTGATGCCCTTGTTCAGGATCTTCTCCACGGCCTCGTCCTGGGACTCGCACACCACTGCCGGGCCCTGGAACGTCCAGATGGACTCGTCCACGCCGGCGGTCTTCACCACGGCGCCGTCCACTGCCACGTTGCCGCGCAGCACGGCCAGGCCGCCGTCCTTGGAGAAGGCGTGCTCCACCGAACGGATGCAGCCTTCGGCAGCGTCGGTGTCCAGGGAGGTCCACTCGTTCGACTGCGAGAACGCGGTGGAGGAGCGGACGCCGCCGGGAGCTGCGTGCCACAGGGCCTGCGCCTCTTCGGTGGCCTTGCCGCCGCGGATGTCCCAGTCATCCAGCCAGCCGTCCAGGTCGGTGGAGTGCACGGAATGGACGTTCTTGTGCAGGAGGCCGCCGCGGTTCAGCTCGCCCAGCAACGCGGGGATGCCGCCGGCGCGGTGCACATCCTCCATGTAATAGGTCTTGTTCCCGGCGACGTTCGGGGCCACCTTAGCCAGGCAGGGCACCTGGCGGGACTTGGCGTCCATCTCGGCCAGGCCGTACTCCACGCCGGCTTCCTGGGCAGCGGCCAGCAGGTGCAGGATGGTGTTGGTGGAGCCGCCCATGGAGATGTCCAGCGCCATGGCGTTGTCAAAGGCTTCTGCGGTGGCGATGTTGCGCGGCAGGACCGATTCGTCGTCGCCGTCGTAGTAGCGCTTTACGAGCTCGACGACGGTAGCGCCGGCTTTCTCGTACAGCGCCTTGCGTGCGGTGTGGGTTGCGAGCACGGAACCGTTGCCCGGCAGGGCCAGGCCGATGGCCTCGGCGAGGCAGTTCATGGAGTTGGCCGTGAACATGCCGGAGCAGGAGCCACAGGTGGGGCAGGCGTTTTCTTCGATGAGGTTGATGTCCTCGTCGGAGATGGATTCGTCCACCGCGTCGGCGATCGCGTTCACCAGGTCGAGGGAGCGGACGGAGCCGTCGGTCAGGGTGACGCGGCCGGCTTCCATCGGGCCACCGGAAACGAACACCACGGGGATGTTCAGGCGCAGTGCGGCCATCAGCATGCCGGGGGTGATCTTGTCGCAGTTGGAGATGCACACCAGGGCATCGGCGCAGTGGGCGTTGACCATGTATTCCACGGAGTCGGCGATCAGGTCGCGGGACGGCAGCGAGTAGAGCATGCCGGAGTGGCCCATGGCGATGCCGTCATCTACGGCGATGGTGTTGAACTCGCGCGGCACGGCGCCGGCGGCGAGGATCGCGTCGGAGACGATCCGGCCCACCGGGGCCAGGTGGGTGTGGCCGGGGACGAATTCGGTGAAGGAGTTGGCCACGGCAATGATCGGCTTGCCGATATCCGAGTTGGCGACGCCGGATGCGCGCAGCAGTGCGCGGGCTCCGGCCATGTTGCGGCCGTGGGTAACTGTCTTTGAACGTAGTGCAGGCATGATGACCATCCTTCTCTGGCGCCGCCGCAAGAGGAAGACGGCCTTGCTACTAGTAGTGGGAGTACCAGAGTAATAGTATTTCCCTGTGCAGAATTCCGGCCGCCGCAAAGAACTGGGCCTCTTCCTCCGGGCCCGCCGGGACCAGGCCCTCCGGGTTGACTACGGGCTCCCGCCGATAGCACGCAAGCGTGAACGGGGCCTGCGGCGTGAAGAGGTGGCGTTCCTTTCCGGCGTGAGCGTCACCTGGTACACGTGGCTGGAGCAGGGCCGCGACATCAGCCCGTCCCGCCAGGTGCTGGAAGCGGTCAGCAGGGCACTGCACCTTTCGGACACCGGCCTGGACTACGTCCTGTCGCTCGGCGGATATGCCTCCGCCGGACCGAGCACGACGGCGGCCGCTACAGCGCCTGCCCATCTTCAGCGGCTGCTTGATGCCCTGGACCCGAACCCGTCCTTCGCGCTGTTCCCGGACTGGGGCGTCGCCGGCTGGAACAACGCCTACGCGGCTCTTTTCCCAAATATCGCCACGGTTCCCGCTGCGGACCGCAACCTCCTCTGGCTGGTGTTCACCGATCCCTATGTGCGGGACCTGCTGCCCGACTGGGAGGTGACCAGCAAAAGGTTCCTGGCGGAGTTCCGAGCCGAAACGGGCCAGCGGCTGGGGGATGTGGACGTCAAGAACCTGGTGGAGCGGCTCAAGGAGGCCAGCCCGGAGTTCCGGGAGGGGTGGGATCGGTACGACATCCTGGGCTTTGAATCACGCGAGCGGCTGTTCCACCACCCCGCCGTGGGAGTGCTGCAGTTGGAGCATCATCAGCTGTCCCCGTCGGACCGGCCGGACCTGCACCTGGTGGTCTACACGCCGGCGCCCGGGAGCGACGCGGGTACGCAGATGGCGTCCCTTATTGCGGGTGCAACCTAGCGGAGCGCCGGAGCAGATGCGATTCTGGACGGAGCATCAGTCATCGCGGCTAGCCGCAGCCCTCTGCTGCTCCCGCAAAGCATCGCGGCCATGATGCGGAACTGAGGTCCAGGCATGAGTTCTTCCCCTGCAATCAGCGTTACTCCGATTCGTGTTGCTGACCTGGTGGCCGAGGGCGAGCTGATGCCGGTCTACGTGCACGTCATCGACCACCCCGAGGGCCGCGTACTCGTTGATACCGGCCTGACTGAGCTTCACCCGGCGGTGGCGGACATGGATCCGCGCCTCCATCCCCTGAGCGACCAGGACTTTGACTTGGGCAGCGTGGACATGGTGGTCAACACCCACCTGCATTTTGACCACTGCGGCGGCAACCACCACTTCGCGGGGAAACCCATCTATGTGCAGCGCCGGGAACTCGACGACGCCCGCAACCAGGAGGACTACACCATTCCGGAGTGGGTGGATCCGCCGGGGGTCACCTACGTCCCCGTCGACGGCGAACATGAGCTGCTCCCCGGAATCCGGCTCCTCCCCGCCCCCGGCCATACCGCCGGCTCCCAGATCGTGGTCATCGATGCAGGCGGAGTCCCCACGGTCATCGCCGGGGACACCGCAGTGTGGTTCGGCGAACTCGACAACCCCGGCACGGAGGGCCAGCACCTGATCCGCTCCCTGAACCCAGGCGCGGTGTGGCTGTCGCACACGCACACGCCCTGGAAACCCGGATCCACAGAGCAAGCGTGAGCCGGCGGGACTGATCCACATAGACCCAGCGCTAAAGAAATGGCGGCGAAACCGGGATGGTTTCGCCGCCATTTCTTCAGGCAGGTTCAGCGGCTTGGAGCCGCCGAAGCGGGGCTCAGTTCAGGTCGAACCGGTCCAGTTCCATGACCTTGGCCCAGGCAGCCACGAAGTCGTGGACGAACTTCTCCTTGGCGTCGCTGCTGGCGTAGACCTCGGCCAGCGCGCGGAGCTGGGAGTTGGAGCCGAACACCAGGTCCACGGGGGTGGCCGTCCACTTTACTTCACCGGTGGAGACGTCCGTGATCTCGTAGACGTTCTCCTCATTCTCCGAGGCCTTCCACTTGGTGCCGGGGGAGAGGAGGTTGACGAAGAAATCGTTCGTCAGGGCCTGCGGCTTATCGGTGAGCACGCCGTGGCCGGAGCCTCCCACGTTGGTGCCCAGCGCTCGCATGCCGCCCACCAGCGCCGTCATCTCCGGTGCGGAGAGGTCCAGCAGGTAGGCCTTGTCCAGCAGCAGGGTTTCGGGCTGCAGCTTCACCCCGGGACGGATGTAGTTCCGGAACCCGTCCGCCCGCGGCTGCAGGTAGCCAAAGGACTCGACGTCGGTCTGTTCCTGTGCCGCATCCGTGCGGCCCGGACGGAACGGCACCGTGACGGGGACCCCGGCGTCGGACGCTGCCTTTTCAACCGCCGCGGCGCCGCCGAGGACGATGAGGTCCGCGAGCGATACCTTCTTGCCGTTGGCCTGGCCGGAGTTGAACTCCT
This sequence comes from Pseudarthrobacter equi, assembly GCF_900105535.1. Classification (NCBI taxonomy): domain Bacteria; kingdom Bacillati; phylum Actinomycetota; class Actinomycetes; order Micrococcales; family Micrococcaceae; genus Pseudarthrobacter; species Pseudarthrobacter equi. The sequence goes on along the minus strand of NZ_LT629779.1, from coordinate 4,116,598 downwards.
CCTGCACGCGCTCCAGCGTCTGCAGGGCGGTGGAGAGCTGTTCGGGCTCGTTGGCTTCCCAGCTGCGCTGCGGTTCCAGCCGTATCCGGGCGCCGTTGGCTCCACCGCGCCGGTCCGTCTTGCGGTACGTGGCGGCGGACGCCCACGCCGTGCCGGCCAGCTGCGGGACGGTCAGCCCGGAGTTCAGGAGTTTGGCCTTCAGCGCGGCGATGTCCTCCTCGCCGATCAGTTCATGGTCGACGGCGGGAACAGGATCCTGCCACAACTGCGCCTCCGGAACCCACGGGCCGAGCAGATGCGGACCAACAGGGCCCATGTCACGGTGCAGCAGCTTGTACCAGGCCTTGGCGAACGCCAGCGCGAACTGGTCCGGGTTCTCCAGGAAGCGCCGGGAAATCTTTTCGTACTCCGGATCCACGCGCAGCGACAGGTCCGTGGTGAGCATGGTGGGGCGGTGCTTCTTCTCCGGGTCATGGGCGTCCGGGATGATCTTCTCGGCGTCCTTGGCCAACCACTGCTTGGCGCCGGCCGGGCTTTCCACCAGCTCCCACTCGTGCCCGAACAGGATCTCGAAGAACCGGTTGCTCCACTGCGTGGGCACGTCCGTCCAGGTCACTTCCAGGCCGGAGGTGATGGTGTCGGCTCCCTTGCCGGAGCCGTACGTGCTCAGCCAGCCCAGGCCCTGGGACTCGAGGTCCGCACCCTCAGGCTCCGGGCCAACGTGGTCATCGGCGCTGCCGGCGCCGTGGGTCTTGCCGAACGTGTGGCCGCCGGCGATCAGTGCCACGGTCTCCTCGTCATTCATGGCCATGCGCTTGAAGGTTTCGCGGATGAACGCCGCAGCTGCCAGCGGGTCCGGGTTGCCCATGGGGCCTTCGGGGTTGACGTAGATCAGGCCCATCTCGGTGGATCCGACCTCGTCGGCCATCTGGCCTTCGGCGACGTAGCGCTCGTCACCCAGCCAGGCGTCTTCGGGGCCCCAGAAGATCTCCTCCGGCTCCCACACGTCCTCGCGGCCAAAGGCGAAGCCGAAGGTTTTGAAGCCCATGGACTCGAGGGCCACGTTGCCGGCGAGGACCAGGAGATCCGCCCAGGAAAGCTTCTGGCCGTACTTCTGCTTCACCGGCCACAGGAGGCGGCGTGCCTTGTCCAGGTTGGCGTTGTCCGGCCAGCTGTTCAGCGGCGCGAACCGCTGGCCGCCGTCGCCCGCTCCGCCGCGGCCGTCATGGACGCGGTAGGTGCCGGCTGCGTGCCAGCTCATTCGGATCATCAGTCCGCCGTAGTGTCCGAAGTCCGCCGGCCACCAGTCCTGCGAAGTGGTGAGGACATCAGTGATGTCCTGCTTGAGTGCCTCGACGTCGAGCTTCTGGAATTCGTCCCGGTAGCTGAAGTCCGGGCCCAAGGGATTGCCGGCCGGGTGGTTGGTGTGGAGGACGGAAAGGTCCAGCTGGTTGGGCCACCAGTCGGCGATGGTCCGCGGCCGGTGTCCCTTGGGCTTGGGTGAATCGATGGCCGGGTTTTCGCTCTCGCTGCCCTGCGCGGTAACGCTGTCATGCATTACGGGGCAGCCGTCCTCGGCCTTCTGGTCCGCGCCCTGTGCGCTCGCGGGCGTAGGAACCGGAGGATGCTCTTGGGGATCGGTCATGTGCTTCTTCCTTCCGTTGGGCCGAGGCCGCGGTTGGACTCGGGCAGCCGGTGCAAACCCTCCCATTGGAACATAGACGGCCGGGCGGATGAGACCCCTATTTTCTTCGGAATCCGCGGGCCAGCCCATGGTCCCGGGCTGGCGCCGCAGAAGGGCAGCGGCCGCTTTCCGCGCTCCGCGTAACAGTCCCGCTGCGGGCAGGGCGGAATATCTGCCTGCTGCAGGGGCTTGTCGCCTAAGGGGCCTTGAGTTGCCCTTTTTCCCGGCGCGATGCAGCGCGCGGGCCTCCGCCACAGCGTGAGGCCGTGCTGGCGCGCGGATACACAGCACCTACCAGAAGGAGCACCATGACCATCGGATCAGGAACAGCAGCGGGCAACGGACGGACGGCATTGGTGGTGGGGGCCACCGGAATTTCAGGCTCGGCCCTGGTGGAGACCCTGCTGGGCGACGGCTGGTCAGTCCTCGCCCTGTCCCGCCGGCCCGGACCTGAGCGCTCCGGCGTCAGGTGGCTCTCCGCGGACCTGACCTCGGCTTCCGCGCTCGCCGCTGTGCTTGCTCCGGAGAACCCCTCCCATGTCTTCTTCACCGCCTGGTCGCGCCGCGCCACGGAGGAAGAGAACATCGCCGTGAATGCGGGCATGGTGCGTGACCTCCTCGCAGCGCTGCGGGGAAAGGACGTAGCCCACGTTGCCCTGATGACCGGGCTCAAGCACTATCTGGGACCGTTCGAGGCGTACGCCGCGGGGGAAATGCCGGATACGCCCTTCCATGAGGAGGAGCCTCGGCTTCCGGTGAACAACTTCTACTACGCGCAGGAGGACGAACTCTGGGCGGCGGCTGCCGAGCAGGGCTTCACCTGGTCGGTGCACCGTGCCCACACCGTGATCGGCCATGCGGTAGGCAACGCCATGAACATGGGCCTCACGCTCGCCGCGCAGGCCACCCTGTGCCGGGACAGCGGCGAGCCGTTCGTCTTCCCCGGATCCGAAACCCAGTGGAACGGCCTGACCGATATGACGGATGCGGGCCTGCTTGCCGAGCACATGCTGTGGGCCTCCACCACTCCCGCCGCGGCCAACGAAGCCTTCAACATCGTCAACGGCGATGTGTTCCGCTGGCGCTGGATGTGGCCGAAGCTCGCAGCCCATTTCGGCGTGGAGTGGGAGGGGTACCAGGGGGAACCGCGTCCGCTGGAGCAGTCCATGGCGGGGCGGGAGGACCAGTGGCGGCGGATTGCCGAGGAGAACAACCTCAGCGAACCGGACCTGGGCCGGGTGGCGTCCTGGTGGCACACGGACGGCGACCTGGGGCGGAACATCGAGGTAGTGACGGACATGGGCAAGAGCAGGGATGCAGGTTTCACGGGCTACCGGCGGACTCTGGATGCCTTCACCACACTGTTTGACCGCTACCGTGCGGACCGCCTGATCCCCTGATAGGGGCGCTTGCCTTAGGCAGACGTCACGCCGAATCCCGGATGGCGTGGCAGGGCTACGGTGCCTCGGACAGCTCTGCCCCGCCGCCCGCCGGCCGCCGTCGCGCTCGCCGAAACGGTCCGAAACCGGCGCCGCAGAAGGGGCCAAAAGCCAATAGACACGCGAACCCGGCAGGCCTAAAATTGCTCCGCTGGGACCCCCACGAAGGTGTTGGAAAGGGTTCGAGATGGGAAGTCAGGAAGACGCCGCGGTGGTGCGGCGCGGTTATGAGGCCTTCAATTCAGGGGACGTCCAGACCCTGATGGAGCTGTTCGCGCAGGACGCCGTTTACCACGTGGGCGGCAGCGGCGGGCTGGCGGGCGACAAGAACGGCCAGGAAGAAATAATGGCCTATTTCGGTGAACTGTTCTCCCGGTCCGGAGGCACCACCAAGGTGGAACTCAAGGACGTCATCGCCGGGGAGCAGCACACCGTCGGCCTGCAGAAAGCGCAGGCGCAGCGCAACGGCCAGTCCATGGAGCAGGAAGGCGTCCTCGTGTTCACGCTCAAGGACGGCAAGGTCACCGAGGTCAGCGAGTTCCAGGAGGACACCGCCAAGGCCGCCGACTTCTGGACCTAAAGGGAACGCACACCCCAGAATCACCGGTGTGTACGCCGTGGGAGAACCTCCGGGTTTTCTCCGGCGGCACCGGTCCAAGTCCCAGCTGCCGGACGTAAACTGACGCTCGCACCACGTTTTGTGGACACTCCGTCAGGTTGGAACCGGAATGCTCTGGAAACTGCTTGTTGAATACCTGCGGCCGCACCGCGCGCTGCTGGCCGCCGTCGTGATCTTCCAGCTGGCGCAGTCCATCGCGTCGCTGTACCTGCCCACGCTGAACGCGGACATCATCGATGAGGGCGTGGCCAAGGGGGACACCGGGTACATCCTGTCCACCGGCACCATCATGCTGGTCATCACCCTGGCGCAGATAGCGTGCGCGGTGGTGGCCGTCTACTTCGGCGCCAAGGCCGCGATGGGGCTGGGCCGGGACCTGCGCGGGGCCATCTTCGAGCGGGTGGGGGAGTTCTCCGAGCAGGAGGTCACCCGCTTCGGCGCCCCCAGCCTGATCACCCGGTCCACCAACGATGTCCAGCAGGTCCAGCAGCTGGTGCTGATGAGCGCCACGCTGATGGTGGCGGCGCCCATGCTCAGCATCGGCGGCGTGATCATGGCCATCCGGCAGGACGTCCAGCTGTCCTGGCTGATCGCCGTCTGCGTGCCGGTGCTGCTCATCGCCGTCGGGCTGATCGTCACCCGGATGGTGCCGCTGTTCCGCAAGATGCAGAAGCGGATCGACACCGTGAACCGGGTGCTGCGCGAACAGCTCACCGGTATCCGGGTGGTGCGGGCCTTCGTGCGCGAGGACGTAGAGACGGCCCGGTTCACCCAGGCCAACGCGGACGTCACGGACGTGGCCCTGCAGGCCGGCCGGCTGATGGCGCTGATGTTCCCGGTGGTGATGCTGGTGCTGAACGTGTCGTCCGTGGCGGTGATTTGGTTCGGGTCGTTCCGGATCGGGGACGGGTCCATGCAGGTGGGCACCCTGATTGCGTTCCTGAGCTACCTGATGCAGATCCTCATGTCCGTCATGATGGCCACGTTCATGGCGGTGATGATCCCGCGCGCCTCGGTGTCGGCGGACCGCATCGGCGAGGTTCTAAGCACCCGGTCCAGCGTGCTGCCGCCACTGAACCCGGTCACCGCCGCGGCGGGCGGCAGGCGGCGGCGGGGCGAGCTGGAGATGCGCGACGTCGGATTCGCCTACCCGGGTGCCGACCAGCCCGTCCTCTCCGGCATCAGCTTCACCGCCAAGGCCGGGCAGACCACGGCGATCATCGGCAGCACCGGCGCGGGCAAGACCACCCTGGTGAACCTGATGCCACGCCTGTTCGACGTCACCACCGGGGCGGTCCTGATCGACGGGGTGGACGTCCGCGACCTGCACCCGGACCTGCTCTGGGGGCACATCGGCCTGGTGCCGCAGCGGCCCTACCTGTTCACCGGCACCGTGCGCAGCAACCTGCTGTACGGCAACCCGGCGGCCACCGAGGATGAGCTGTGGGAGGCGCTGGAGATCGCGCAGGCCAGGGACTTCGTGGAGGAGATGGAGGCGGGGCTGGACGCACCCATCAGCCAGGGCGGCACCAACGTTTCCGGCGGGCAGCGGCAGCGGCTGGCCATCGCCCGGGCCCTGGTGAAACGGCCCGAGCTCTACATTTTCGACGACTCCTTCTCCTCCCTGGACACCGGCACGGACGCGCGGCTGCGGCGGGCGCTGAAGCGGAGCACATCCGGCGCCACCATGGTGGTCATCGCCCAGAGGGTGTCCAGCATCGTGGAGGCGGACCAGATTTTGGTGCTCGACGACGGCAGGATCGTGTCGCGCGGAACGCACCATGAGCTGCTGGAGACTTCCGAGACGTACCGCGAAATCGTCTCGTCCCAGCTCGCGGCGGAGGAGACGGTCTGAGCCCGCGGCCCGCGTTCGTTACCGGCGGATCCTGACGGGTTGTGGCCCGGTGCAAGAACCTGGAGTGCCTGTAACCCTGCAGACATGGTCCGCGGACTGAAAAGCTGCCACTGCCTTTGGTCTCGTGCCTATATTTTGCGGGTGCCGGCCTCGATAGCATGAGGTGCCCGGACAGAGCCGTCCGGCCAGTTCGACGCAGAAGGAAGCCCATGGCAGCGGTGACGGTGGACGACATCCTCTCGGATCTCCCCCTGGGTTTCGCCACCCTGGTCCTCGGGCCGGTCCCGGCCGGCTCCGCCATCGAACGGTTCCTGATTGTGGACGCCGATGATGAAACGTCCGACGGCGGTGCGGCCTTTGTGCTGCTGATCGGCGTCCGCGGCCGCTCGGCCCTGCCCGCGTTGCGGCGGCTCGTGAAGAACCCCCCGCCGGTGATTGCCGTCAAGGGAAAGCGGGAAGAGCTCGTCGAAGCCGAAGAGCTGCTCCGCGATGCGGGCACGGGCCTGCTCCTGGTGGATCCGGCGGCTGACTGGGACCGCCTGCTGTCCATCGCCAAGGACAGGATCCAGCCCCGCAGCTACCAGAGCGAAGTGCTGACCCTGCTGGAAGAAGATCTGTTTGCGATCGCCCAGACCACGGCCAGGCTCACTTCCAGCCACGTGCTCATCGAAGACGCCGCCAACAAGGTGCTGGCCTACTCCACTGTTTCAAACGACATCGACGAACTCCGCAAAGCGTCCATCCTGACCCGGCGCGGTCCGCGGAAATATGAGCTGTTACTCAAAGACCTGGGCGCCTACCGGGAACTGCACCGGACCCGGCTGCCGGTGCGGGTGCCGGCGCGGCCGCAGGACGGGCTGCGGGAACGCGTGGCCATCACGCTGTTCGCCGGGGACCGGATCATGGGGTACATCTGGCTCCAGGAAACCGGGGCGGGGTTCGGCACGGACGTTGACTATGTCCTCAACGGATCTGCCGCCAGGGCTTCGGCAGAGCTGATCCGTTACCGCAACCAGCAGTCCGTGCACATGCGCGAAGACCGAGTGGCACGGATCCTGTCAGGCCCGGCGGAAGCCGCTGCCAGCGCCCACAGCGAGAAGATCCCCGCTGACCGTCCCGCGGCTTTGATCCTGCTGGGCATCTCGGATGCCGAGGCGCAGGCCGACGACGCGGCGCTGAAGCACGGCGAGCTGGCCAACCTGGCATCCATCCATGCGGCCGCGTACAAGGCCTCCGCCATCGTGGGCCAGTTCAAGGGCGATACCGCCGTGATTGTCCCTGGGCTGCAGTCCACCGCAGCGGAACCTGGGCTGCGCAGCCTGGCTGAGTCGATCGTCCGGGATGCGGGCAAGCACCTGGGCATCCGTCCGTTCGCCGCCGTGGGTCCGGTGGTCCAGGACCTGCTGTCGCTGCATTCAACCACCAGCATCACCGAGGCCCTGCTGGGCTGCGTCGCCGGGTCTCCGGACGCGTCAGTTGCCACTGTGGACGATTTTGAATCCGAGATCCTCTTCCGCGAAGCAGTCCACAATTTCACGTCCTCCACGTTCCGTCACCGCGGCCTTTCCGCGTTGCTGCGGGAGGACGGCGAACTCGCCGAAACCCTGCACGCGTATTTCGATGCCGCCCTTGATGTGGCCGGGTGCGCCGCCAGGATGAAGCTCCACAAGAACACCGTCTACTACCGGATCGGCAAGGCATCCCGGCTGACGGGCCTGGATTTCAGCGACCCCCGGGATGCGTTGGTGGCCCTGCTGCACATTCAGGAATGGGCCGGTACACACAAAGAACTTTTAGGCAGGAAATGACCACAGCACTTATGGCGCCTCCGTTGGGCCCGTTATTGGACGACATCGTCCGCAGCCACACACCGCAGCGGGAAAGCGGTTCAGTCCCGGCCACTATCCCGCACTTGGCAGCGGTGCCGTTCAACAGGTTCGGGATCGCGGTTGCCACCACGTCCGGTGAGCTGTTCAGTTCCGGCGATGCCCACGTTCCGTTCTCCATCCAGAGCATTTCCAAGGTGTTCACCCTGGCCATGGCGCTCCGGGGGGACGGCCCTGGAACCCTGTGGTCCCGCGTGCTGCGGGAGCCCTCCGGTACCTCGTTCAACTCCTTGGTTCAGCTGGAAGTGGAGCACGGCATCCCGCGGAACCCCTTCATCAATGCCGGCGCCCTGGTGGTCACCGATCACCTGATGAATGAAACGCCCGACGCCGCCACCCGGCTGTTGCGGTTCCTCACCGAAGAGGCCGGCAGCGCAGGGCCGTTCATTGATGAGGACGCCGCGGCCAGCGAGCTTTCCAGCAGCAGCCGCAACCTGGCCCTGGCTCACTTCCTCAAGGATTTCGGCAACCTGGCCCGGCCAGCGGAATCAGTGGTGGAGAACTATGTCCGGCAATGCTCCATCATGATGACCTGCGTGGAACTCGCCAAAGCGGGACTTTTCCTGGCCCGGGACGGCCAGGGGACCCACGGACCCGTGGTGTCCCGCAGCGAAGCGAAACGCATCGGCTCCATCATGCTGACGTGCGGCATGTACGACGCCGCCGGCGAGTTCGCCTACCGGGTTGGCTTGCCCGGAAAAAGCGGTGTGGGAGGCGGGATCCTGGTGATCGTCCCAGGCGAATGCGCCATCTGCGTCTGGAGCCCCCGCCTGGACGCCAAGGGAAATTCCCTGGCCGGCACCGCCGCCCTGGCCGACCTTTCGGACCGCACCGGCTGGTCCGTCTTCTAACCACCCGGGCTGCACAGCCCGGCAACATTCTTTCCTCACCTTGCTTGATGTTCCCCTACTGAAAGGCTCAACCATGCCCAACAACCCCAATGACGAGGTTGTAGCGGACCGCAATGCGGCACCGGACCACCTGATCGATGGTGGTCATGCCCACGCTACTGAGTCCTCGCTGCATGCCGAGGATAAGGGGTATCACAAGAGCCTGAAGCCGCGGCAGATCCAGATGATCGCCATTGGTGGCGCTATTGGTACCGGTTTGTTCCTTGGTGCCGGCGGGCGTTTGAACGCGGCCGGCCCGTCGCTGGTCATCGCGTACGCGGTGTGTGGTTTCTTCGCGTTCCTCATCCTCCGTGCCCTCGGTGAGCTGGTGCTCCACCGGCCCTCGTCCGGGTCCTTCGTGTCCTACGCCCGTGAGTTCTTCGGGGAGAAGGCCGCGTTCGTTTCCGGCTGGTTCTACTGGATCAACTGGGCCACCACCACCATCGTGGACATCACCGCCGCGGCGCTCTACATGCACTTCTTCGGCAACTACGTCCCCTGGATGGCCGACGTGCCGCAGTGGGCCTGGGCCCTGATCGCCCTGGTCGTGGTCCTGAGCCTGAACCTGGTCTCCGTGAAGGTCTTCGGCGAAATGGAATTCTGGTTCGCCCTCATCAAGGTCGCCGCCCTGGTCGCGTTCCTGTTGGTCGGCACGTACTTCGTCATCTTCGGCACCCCCGTGGACGGCCAGCAGGTAGGCCTGAACCTCCTCTCGGACAACGGCGGCGTGTTCCCCAACGGCCTGCTGCCCATGATCATCCTCATGCAGGGCGTCCTGTTCGCCTACGCCTCGATCGAACTGGTGGGCACCGCCGCCGGCGAAACCGAAAACCCCGAGAAGATCATGCCCAAGGCCATCAACTCCGTGGTCTTCCGCATCGCCGTCTTCTACGTCGGGTCCGTGATCCTGCTGGCCCTGCTGCTGCCCTACACGTCCTACCAGAAGGGCGTCAGCCCGTTCGTGACGTTCTTCGGCTCCATCGGCGTCCAGGGCGTGGACGTCATCATGAACCTCGTGGTCCTCACCGCGGCACTGTCCTCGCTGAACGCCGGCCTGTACTCCACCGGCCGGATCCTCCGCTCGATGTCCGTCAACGGCTCCGCCCCGAAGTTCGCCTCCCGCATGAACAAAGCCGGCGTCCCCTACGGCGGCATCGCCATCACCGCCGGCGTCTCCCTCCTCGGCGTGCCGCTGAACTACCTGGTCCCGGCCGAAGCGTTCGAGATCGTCCTGAACATCGCCTCCGTGGGCATCATCATGACCTGGGCCACCATCGTCCTGTGCCAGATCCAGCTCAAACGCTGGGCCGACAAAGGATGGGTGGAACGGCCCTCCTTCCGCATGTTCGGCGCCCCGTTCACCGGATACCTCTCCCTGGTCTTCCTGATAGGCGTCCTGGTCATGGTCTTCATCGACTCACCCCTGACCATGATGGTCACAGCCATCGCCTCAGTCCTGATGGTCTTCGGCTGGTACGCCTGCCGCAAACGCATCCACGAAATCGCCGAAACCCGCGAAGGCCACACCGGCGTCGCGCCGGTGGTTGCCAACCGGACGCCCATCCGGTAATCCACCACCACCAACGCCAACCGATCCGCACTGCCAAAGAAAGCCCATGACAACGGAAACCGAAGCAACCCTGACCGCATCCCACACCCGGCCCGCCGCCGTCGTTCTTCCCACTGCTGACCCACGCCCGGCGCGGAAATCCGCCGGGCACGTGATTGTTGATTCGCTGCTGGCCCACGGGGTGGAACGCACCTACGTGGTCCCCGGCGAGAGCTTCCTCGACGTGCTGGACGGCCTGCACCACTCGGCGATTGAAACCATCGTCTGCCGGCACGAAGGCGGTGCGGCCTACATGGCCGAGGCGGACGGAAAAATGATGCAGCGCCCCGGGGTGGCCATGGTGACCCGGGGGCCCGGGGCGGCCAACGCGCATGTTGGCCTGCACACCGCATGGCAGGATTCCACCCCGATGCTGCTGTTCGTGGGCCTGATCCCGTTCGCGCACCGTGACCGTGAAGCGTTCCAGGAGTTCGACATCAAGGCCTGGTTCGATACCGGCGCCAAACGTGTCATGGTGCTGGACCACCCGGAACGGGCGTCCGAGATTGTGGCTGAGGCGATGTTCGCGGCCATGAGCGGGCGGCCGGGTCCGGTGGTGGTGGGGCTGCCGGAGGACATCATCAGGCAGCAGATCGACCCGGCGGTCCACCCCGTCATTCCGGTGGCGGCCGGCGGGATGAGCAGCACCGACGCCACCGCCCTGCAGGCAGCGCTGGAAGAGTCCCGCAAGCCGCTGTTCGTCACCGGCGGCAACGACTGGACGCAGGAGGCAGCGGACCAGCTGACCGGATGGCTGGAACGGCATCACATCCCGGCAGCAGCGGAATGGCGGACGCAGGGCACGGTTTCCTTCGATTCCCCGTCCTATGTGGGACCGATCGGCTATGGCCGCCCCCGGCCCACGTACGACCTGCTGGAGGAAACCGACCTGCTGGTGTTTGTGGGGACCGTGCCGGGCGACGTGATTACGGACGGGTTCCTCTGCCGGCAGGACTGGAACAAGAAGAACTTCCTGGTCACCGTGGACCCCTCACTCCGGGGCCGCTCGGGGCCTGTTTCGCGGCAGATCCTGGCCAAGCCTGACGCCTTTGTCCGCGACCTTGCGGGCATCGACCTGCCCGTGAAGGAGGAGTGGAAAGCGTGGACGGCCAGGATGCGCGGCGAGCAGGAGCGGTTCGCCGCGCTGCCCTCGGCGGAGCCAACAGCGGGGCAGGCGAGGATGGACACGCTAATGGCGAACCTGGTCCCCAGGCTGCCGGAGAACGCGATGGTCACCTTCGGTGCGGGGGAGCACACCAACTGGGCGCACCGCTATTTCCCTACCCGCCGCTACGCCTCCATGATCAGTGCCCGCAACGGTTCCATGGGCTATTCGGTGCCGTCGGCCATCGCGGCCTCGCTGGCTGAACCACGACGCCGGGTGGTCACCATCGCCGGGGACGGCGAGTTCCTCATGAACGGCCAGGAACTGGCTACCGCGGCGCAGTACGGGGCCATGCCCCTGGTGATCGTGATGGACAACCAGGAGTACGGGACCATCCGCACCCACCAGGAGCGGCACTATCCGTCCCGTGTTTCCGGGACGCAGCTGAAGAATCCGGATTTCGGCCTGATGGCGCGGGCCTTCGGCGGTTTTGGGATCACCGTCACCGAGGACCGCTATGTTCCGGCGGCCCTGGACGCGGCGTTGGCTGCCATCGATGAGGACGGCGTCTTCGCCCTGATCCACCTCATTGTGGAGCAGCGGGTCAAAGCCTACTGAGAGGGGTATTTCCAGTGGCGGAACTGCCCGCTGATTCCCAGCCTCCGGACGTAAACTGACCTCTGCATCACTTCCCATGAGCTTCGAGTCAGGTTGGAGCCGGCATGCTCTGGAGACTGTTTCTTGAACCCCTGCGCCTGTCGCGGCAGGCAGTAAGCAGGCATGTGTCTGCCCAGCTCGCGGCGGAGGAGACGGTATGAGCCCCGAACCCAGCTCGGCGCCCGGCACCAAGGCCGCGCCCGGCACCAAAACCGCGGACGCCGACGTCGTACGCATCCCGCGTCCCGCCGGCGGTCCCGGACGTGGCGGGCCGTTCGGCGGCATGAACATTCCGGCGGAGAAGGCGATGAACTTCGGCACGTCCGCCAAGCGGCTGCTGGGGACGCTGCGGCCGGAACGTGCCTGGCTCATCCTGGTGCTGCTGATGGCGGTGGCGGGTGTGGTGCTGCAGGTGATCGGGCCGCGGCTGCTGGGCGAGGGCACCAACTTGATCTTCTCCGGTGTGGTGTCCAAGGAGCTGCCGGCGGGCGTGACGCAGGAGCAGCTGATCGCGCAGCTGCGCGCGGCGGGGGAGAACCAGAAGGCGGACATGCTCAGCGCCATGACGCTGACGCCCGGGGCCGGGATCGATTTCGCGGCGCTGGGGAGCGTGCTGACGTGGGCGCTGGTGCTGTATGTGCTGGCGTCGGCGTTCATGTGGGGGCAGGCGTATGTGCTGAACGGGGTGGTGCAGCGGACGGTGTTCGGGCTGCGCCAGGAGATCGAGGCGAAGATCAACCGGCTGCCGCTGAAGTACTTCGATTCCATCCAGCGCGGTGAGCTGCTGAGCCGGGTCACCAACGATGTGGACAACATTTCGCAGAGCCTGCAGCAGTCCATCTCCCAGGCGGTGACGTCCGTGCTGTCCGTGGTGGGTGTGCTGGTGATGATGTTCATCCTCTCGCCCACGCTGGCGCTGATCGCGCTGGTGACTATCCCGCTGACGCTGGGAATCACGGCGCTGATCGCCAAGCGTTCGCAGAAGCTTTTTGTGGCGCAGTGGAAGAACACGGGGCAGCTAAACGGGCAGATCGAGGAGACCTACACCGGGCATGCGCTGGTGAAGGTGTTTGGCCGGCAGCGCGAGGTGGGGGAGCAGTTCCGGCAGAAGAACCAGGAGCTGTATGAGGCGAGCTTCGGGGCGCAGTTCATTTCCGGGCTGATCATGCCGGCCATGACGTTCATCGGGAACCTGGTGTACGTGGGGATCGCCGTGGTGGGTGGCCTGCAGGTGGCGTCCGGGGCGATGCAGCTGGGCGATGTGCAGGCGTTCATCCAGTACTCGCGGCAGTTCACGCAGCCGCTGGCGCAGCTGGGGTCCATGGCCAACCTGCTGCAGTCCGGGGTTGCTTCGGCCGAGCGGGTGTTTGAGCTGCTGGATACGGAGGAGCAGTCGGCGGATCCTGATGGTTCTGTTGCTGGTGCCGCTGTTGCGGGCGCGGGTGCTTTGGGTGCCGCGGCTTCGGCTTCGGAGGATGCGTACGACGGCGGCCGTGCGGTGCGCGGCCGGCTTGAGTTTGAGTTGGTGTCCTTCGCGTATTCGCCGGACAAGCCGCTGATCTCTTCGCTTTCTTTGGTGGCGGAGCCGGGGCAGACGGTGGCGATCGTGGGGCCCACCGGTGCGGGCAAGACGACGCTGGTGAACCTGATGATGCGGTTCTACGAGCTGGACGCCGGCCGGATCACGCTGGACGGTGTGGACATCACCACCATGAGCCGGCACGGCCTGCGCTCGCGGATGGGTATGGTGCTGCAGGATACGTGGCTGTTCGGCGGCACCATCAGGGACAACATTGCCTACGGCCGGCCCGGAGCTTCTGAAGCCGAGATCCTCGAAGCGGCGCAGGCCACGTACGTGGACCGCTTCGTGCATTCGCTTCCGGACGGGTACGAAACCGTGCTGGACGATGAAGGCTCCAACGTGTCCGCAGGTGAGAAGCAGCTGCTGACGATTGCGCGGGCGTTCCTGGCCCGGCCGTCGGTGCTGATCCTGGACGAGGCGACGTCATCGGTGGATACCCGGACCGAGGTGCTGGTGCAGAAGGCCATGAGTGCGCTGCGGTCCGACCGGACGTCCTTCGTGATTGCGCACCGCCTGTCCACGATCCGCGACGCCGATCTCATCCTGGTGATGGAGGCCGGCCAGATCGTGGAACAGGGGAACCACGCGTCACTGCTGGCCGCGGGCGGGGCCTACGCGCGGCTGTACGAGGCCCAGTTCGCGGCGCCTGCGGCGGAGGTGTGAGTTATGGCTTGGCCCTGGCTGCCGGCGACGGGCGGTCGGACCGACGCCGCAGAACGATGTAGCGGGCCGCAAACCAGAGCCCTAATGGCACGAGTACGATCCCGGTGACAAGCCGAAGGGCATCGACGGGCATCCAAGTCAGAAATATGGCTGCCCATATGAGCATGAAAATTCCTGCAACGAGTCCGGCAATTTGTGGTCGAGTATTCATTTCTCAACTCCTAACGGAGGTAAAGGTCCTTATGCAATTGTTCACGGCAGGCCGTTCCAGTAATCCATGAACACCAAAGCTAATTTGCCATACCCCACCTGCTGTAAAGGCCACCTGTGAAGACCTGAATCACGCCCGTGGCGAGCGAAAGCTGACAGCTGATGGACGCGAGAGGATGCCTCTATTCTGCAGGTGAGCGACATGGTGGCCGTGGCATAAATGAGCCGGGCGTTAACGTCACCGGGGAGCAGGATTCGGACATTGCCCTAACACACCGGAACGATGGTGGACGGGAATTTTCCCCCGAATGCCCACCAGCGCCCAACAAACGGAAGTCCGTCCAATGGAACGCGCCCCTGGGTGGGCTTGCTCGTTCAGGCGTTCAGGAAGGGAAAATGAGATTCACGAGGGACGAAGTCAGAACAGCGGCAACAAAGCTGATACCGGCGGCCTGCCACCGCACTTTCCTATCGTGTCTCCGCTGACCAAGAGTTGCCTTGTTGATCGTTTGGACAACTGGATAGCTCGCCTTTGGGCGGAAGGTCCAAACTCGATCTGTCGCTTTTAGAACCGTTGCTGCAAGCATCTCAGCGTTGAGCCAACGAGCCTCACCTGTGGAAGTCGGATGGATTTGTACTGATAAGTACGGGGAAGCAGGTCGGTCGCCCCGCACGGCCGCGTTAATGATGTGTACGAATGCATACCCACCGGTCATGCCGCCGCTGATCGGCGCGAGTGTCTCTCCACCTTTCACGTAGGCGACGATAAACAGTTCCCGGAGACGAGAGTCAGCCATGCTGGCGAGGTTTGAAACCTTGAAACCTTGACAGCTTCCTGAGTGTCGCCAACATGGACTTTCACCTCGCTGCCGTCTCGGCCCATATACTCAATGACTGCCTCAATGTCCTCAAGGCTCCTGAACTGAACCTTTCGTAGGTGGCTCACGCCGTTGCCATCTTGCTTTGAGCCCCTACAAAGTCGCCCAACGAATGTAGCTTCTTAGCCAAACTCATCATCTATAGCCGCCCCGATATTTCCGCCGACCTCGCCTTGGGCGAGTTTCCCGCGTCTTCGTCTGTTTTCTTCGGAGCATAGCCGACTGAAGGCAGATGGAGGCTTGGCCTCGGACATCGCCCGAAAATGAGGGGCTTTTCTTCCTACGATGCAGTCCGGGCGCATCGACGTGTTGTTGCTTCAATATAGGCTGCCCCCAAATGTCACTCATTTTGGTATGCTTCCCCGGACGGGTGGCAATTGTCTCTGCCGACCGAATACTTGGGGGGGGAAGTGTGGCGTATCCAGCAGACATGACTGCTTATCTGTCTGGTGCAACCCTGCCTCAGCTTCGTCGGTGGCGCGAGAAGAGCATCCTCATACCAGAGGTGAGTCCGGGCAGTCCGCCGCTTTATTCCTGGCGAGATGTTGTAGCTCTCAGGACAATCGCGTTCCTTAGATCGCAAACTTCAATGCAGCAGATTGATAAGGCTTTCAAGGCCCTACGGCAGATGCGCTTCAGCGGTCACGCCTCCGAATACCAATTTGGCATGCATGGAAAGCACATCATTTTCAGGACGCCTGAAGGCAGCACTATAGACCTCACTGGGAAGCCGGGAAATCTGATGCTGTTTAGTCTGGAAGAGGTCTTTGAGCCTTTCACAAACCTGAACCGACGCCGCGTCGTTGATTTTAGACACCCTAAGCAACACATCACGATTGATCGCGACCGGCTTGGCGGCTGGCCGACTATCGATCAAACTCGTATCGCATTTGACACCATCACTCGGTTGGTAGACGGGGAAACCATACGTGTCGAGGACGTTGAGTATTACTACCCCACGGTCAGTCGTGCTGCGGCTATCGATGCCCTCGAATTGGGCGACGAAATCCGGAGGGTGGCATGAAATTTTTTCTGGACGAGTGCGTGTCACCGCGAATCGTGAGCACTCTTGCGGGCATCTACAAGGATCACACGTTCGTATCAAGTACGGAATTGGAACTGGTGTCCACCAAGGACACGGATTTGTTTCCGATCCTCGCGGAGCAAGCCTTTGACGCAATCATCACGGAGGACAAGAATCAACTGACTACACCCAAGGAACTCCGGGGACTGTATGACAACGGGATTCGATGGATGGGTTACAAGGGGGTTCACGGAGTCGGAGGCCTGCCATGGATCGCTATGCTGACCGGTACTCTCGTGTCCGGACTGGTCCTCGCCTTGGAGAACTGGGGCGACGAGTCCAGGGGCTTCAAATTCCACCATGGCGGTAGGCAATCACGTCAGCACTTTACCGTTTTCGAAGTGGATACGACTCACTGGCGGGCAAGACCCGTAAAGCTGGCTGCATAGAAACGCCAACGGCTTGAAGTCCCAACGAGTCAGCGGGAAGGGTAGAACTTCTTTAATATTCTGCCTACTTGTTCTTCAAATCCGTCCTCAGTAAATCAAGGACGTTCCCTAGAATGCTTTCGTTGTTTGCCCGATTCCCTTTGAGTGGAAAGTCAAGAACAAGCCCGTTTTCGTATACAGCGCTAAACTGCAGTCGGTCTGGCCGGGTAGGCTGGTTGTACGGGGATGCTGCTTTTATGCTCAGGGATACGAGACTACTGCGCGGAATGATTTGCACTTCAGGGTGCCCTGCCCCAGCATCGGCATCAAGCGAGAAGGACGCGTGAAGCAGCAGACCGTAAGTGAATACAACCAATTCACATTCCTGCTGACCCTCACGCGATTGGGAAGCACAACCTGCTACGGCCAGGGACTCCTCCTGCTCGGAGCCTAACGCAGCGGCAAATGCGGACAGGGCCGCGTCCACTTTCTGTTTTGCCGCCGGGTAGCTGACGATCCGCCCGCTGTTGTATGGGTATAGCTCCTGCTGAAAGTCTGCGCTTGAGTCCTCAAACCGGGCGTAGAGGCTTTCGGCAATCTCTGCTGGTGTGCGAGTCAATTTTCCCCCTGTTAGACCACAGCCGGCGCGTCGGCTAGCTCCGTCGCCCACTCTATGGGATGGATTCTAAGCGAGCGACGGGGCCGCTGTCCCTCTCCACCGGCTGAAAATGCAGCTACGAGCAATCGTTGTTGAGGTTGCCATTTTTCGAGGATGTCAATATTCAGTGGACTGCCTATAGGTAAGAGGCATGTGTACGTGAGGGCATAATCATGACAACTAGGCGGCCATATCCTTCAGCCCGGTGGCACTGGCGTAACCCCATATGGCATGGTCGAGCGTCTTTTCGTTCACGCCCAATTTCTGAGCCGCTTCCTTAACAAGCCCGCCGGCAGCTTCAGACGAAATTCGCCGCCCGATGGCTCTCCCAACGAATTCTGTGATCCAGGTGTCTGCCTTCACGCCGTCATGGCTAAGGAGCATCGTTAGGTACTCCCACGTGACTATGCCGAGACCTGAAACGCCTGTGTAGAGCTTTCTATGAGCATCGCTGGCGGGATTAAGGTGCTCCGGCAAAGTCACTCCCGCTGATAAGAAGTTCTTGGCTGCTTCCACGATCGCAAACGCTTTGGTCGTCCCTGCATGCACCTTTTGTCTGTTGAGAATCCTTTCAAAGGCGACTGGGTTCTGGCGCGCTAGGTTCTGCATCTTGTCCGCGGGCGCCACATGCTCGGAGTGACTCTGGTAGCGCAGTACTGCGCCACGTGCACCAGTCCAAGTACCGTCACTGCGCTCACGGCCATAACGGAAACGGATAGACATGACAGCGTCCACCAACGCTAGGTCCAAGCGGTTGGGATATCCGCCGGGCCATTCTTTCCACGGCGCTGGTATCGCCGCAATTGCGACGAGTAGCCGATCCATGTCGGTTGGAGGCGCGCTCACAGGTAACTCTTGACGGTCGCTCGAAGTGCCTCAGTGTGCTCGTAGATCTCCTCAAGCGAGTTGATGGGAACGCGGGTCTCTTCTTTGTTGTCGTCGAAGATCCCGATGTACTTCTGCGTCCGATTGAAGTGCAGGCGGGCAATCGGCTTGCGATTGTTATCGTCCAGGAGCACTGCGAAGTAGGACTTTGCGTCGCGCTGCGCGATCCGTACGGGCTTTACCTCGCTGCAGACGATCGCGCGCACGATCTGGTAGCCCTCAATTTCCTCAAGCGTTGTTTCAAGCGCGTCAACCTCCGCAAGATCCGCTTCCGCGACCGGTGTGCTGGTGACAGCAGTGGGGATGGCTGTCTCCTCAGTCTGCGGAAACCCAGGGTTGCCAAGAGCTTTCTTCAGCCGCTCGTTGACCTGGTCATTGAGGAATTGCTTAGTCGCTTTGGAGACCAGGGTGGTGAATTGCTCCCGAACCTTTTGCGTGTAGGGGCCCGTGTAAACCCTTGTCGTCAGGAACTTGACCCACTCATCCTCTGGTTCCTTGAACTGCGCTGCGAGCGTTCGCTTGAGTTCGCCGATGTACTTCAGTTCTCCGGCAGCGCTGATGATCGAATCCAGGTCGAAGACGTCTTTGGACAGTTTTTGGAGTTCAGGAATCAACGACTGGTCGATGTCGTTCAGGTCCAGCACGAGGAACGGTTTTGCATCCATGCGGTTTGGCGCGTCCAGGTCAGTGAAGAACTGGTAGACCTCACCATTGGTCAGGATTGCAATGCGAGCATTGGTCACCGCGAAGTACCGGAAAAGCTGGGAAGCATGCTCGATTTTCACGGGCTCGGTCGATTTCTTGCACTCGATCAGGATCTGGACTTCACCATCTTTGACGATCGCGTAGTCGATCTTCTCGCCCTTCTTCAGCCCCACGTCTGCAATGAACTCAGGGACAACCTCCAACGGGTTGAAGACGTCATAGCCCAGAATCGTCGAGATGAAAGGCATAACGAAGGCGTTCTTCGTTGCCTCTTCGGTTTGGATTACACCCCGCTGCTGCCGCACCTTTGCCGCCAGAGCCGAAAGCTTTTCCGCGAATTCCATGTCCTACCCCCAGTAAGGCCGCTGTAGCTGGTCACGTCTGCGTGCCAGAATCAATTTCAAGCTGTGAAGCAAAAACCTACATGCGATCAGCGCCTTTTACACGCAACTCGCTTTGGCACTTGGACGTTGACCCTGGCAGTTGACCGACTCGTCTGAAGGGGCAGACTCCAAAACCACCCCCGCCGTAGCACTCAGACACACAGCGAAACGTGTCAGCCCCCACACGTAACCTGTTGAGATGCCTCGTTTTGCGCTAGATGTTGACTCCGTCGCCCGTCCCGTCCGCGCGCAGGCGCTCCTGGACGCGGTCAACCACAGGGTCGTCATTGCAGACGGGGCCATGGGCACCATGCTTCAGGGCCGGGACCTGTCGCTTGAGGATGACTTCCAGGGCCTCGAAGGCTGTAACGAGATCCTCAACGACACCCGCCCGGACGTCCTCGCGGACATCCACGACGCCTACTTCGCCGCCGGCATCGACGCCGTGGAAACCAACACGTTCGGTGCCAACTGGTCCAACCTCTCCGATTACGGCATCGATGACCGCATCGAAGAGCTGGCACAAAAGGGCGCCCGGATCGCCCGCGAACGCGCCGAAGCTGCAGAGGAAACCGACGGCCGGATGCGCTGGGTCCTCGGCTCCATGGGCCCCGGCACCAAGCTCCCCAGCCTCGGCCACACCACCTACGAACACCTCAAGCAGACCTTCGCGCTGCAGGCAGAAGGCCTCATCGACGGCGGCGCGGACGCGTTCCTCATCGAAACCAGCCAGGACCTCCTTCAGACCAAGGCCGCCGTCAACGGCTGCAAACAGGCCATCGTCTCCAAGGGAATCCGCCTCCCCATCTTCGTGGAGGTGACGGTCGAAACCACCGGAACCATGCTCATGGGCTCCGAAATCGGCGCCGCGCTCACCGCCCTGGAACCGCTCGGCGTGGACGCCATCGGCCTGAACTGCGCCACCGGCCCGGACGAGATGAGCGAGCACCTCCGCCACCTCTCCAAGCAGTCCACCGTGGCCATCGCCTGCATGCCCAACGCCGGCCTGCCCGTCCTCGGCCCGAACGGCGCGCACTACCCCCTCACCCCTAGCGAACTCGCCACCGCCCACGAACAGTTCGTCCGCGAATTCGGCCTCGGCCTGGTGGGCGGCTGCTGCGGCACGACGCCGGAGCACCTGGCCGCCGTCGTCGAACGTCTTGAGCCCTTCCGCACGCAGCAGAAGGTCGGCACAGAAGGCACCGACACGATTTCCACGGCGGCAAGTAGCGCCAAAACACAGACCGCACGCACGCCCACAGAGCGCGAAGCCGGCATTGCCTCCCTCTACCACCACGTGAACTTCGACCAGGAGTCCGCCTACCTGGCCATCGGTGAGCGCACCAACGCCAACGGCTCGAAGGCGTTCCGCCAGGCCATGCTCGAAGAGCGCTGGGACGACTGCGTGGACATCGCCCGCGAGCAGGTTCGCGTGGGTGCGCACCTGCTGGACGTCTGCATCGACTACGTGGGGCGCGACGGCGTCGCGGACATCAAGGAGATCGTCTCCCGTTTCGCGTCGGCCTCCACCCTCCCGCTGGTCATCGACTCCACGGAACCGCCCGTCCTGCAGGCTGGACTCGAGCTCATCGGCGGCCGCCCGGTGGTCAACTCCGTCAACTACGAGGACGGCGACGGCCCCACCAGCCGCTTCGCCCGCATCATGCCGCTGGTCAAGGAACACGGCACTGCCGTGATTGCCCTGACCATCGACGAACAGGGCCAGGCCCGCACCACCGACGGCAAGGTGGCCATCGCCTCCCGCCTGGTGGACTCCCTGGTGGGGGACTGGGGCATGCGCGTCGAGGACATCATCGTGGACGCCCTCACCTTCCCTGTCGCCACCGGCCAGGAGGAAACCCGCCGCGACGGCATCGAAACCATCGAGGCCATCCGCCAGATCACCACCAAGTACCCCGGCATCAACACCACCCTCGGCGTCTCCAACGTCTCCTTCGGCCTGAACCCGGCAGCGCGCATGGTGCTCAACTCCGTGTTCCTGCACGAAGCCGTCCAGGCCGGCCTCACCAGCGGCATCATCGACGCCGCCAAGATCGTCCCTCTCGCCTCCCTCCCGGAGGAGCAGCGCAAGGTGGCCCTGGACCTCGTCTACGACCGCCGAGAATACGACGCCGACGGCAACGTCACCTACGACCCCCTGGCCATCATGCTGGACCTGTTCGCCGGCGTCGACACCGCAGCGCTGAAGGACCAGCGCGCCGCGGAACTCGCCGCGCTGCCCACCGGCGAACGCCTGCAGCGCCGCATCATCGACGGCGAGGGCAAAGGCCTGGAAGCGGACCTGGACCTGGCCCGCAGCGAAGGCATGAGCCCGCTGTCCATCATCAACGACCAGCTCCTTGAAGGCATGAAGGTGGTGGGTGAGCGGTTCGGCGCCGGCGAGATGCAGCTGCCATTCGTGCTGCAGTCCGCCGAAGTGATGAAGAATGCAGTGGCCCTGCTGGAGCCGCACATGGAGAAGTCGGACTCCTCGGGCAAGGGCACCATGGTGATCGCCACCGTCCGCGGCGACGTGCACGACATCGGCAAGAACCTGGTGGACATCATCCTCACCAACAACGGCTACATCGTCATCAACATCGGCATCAAGCAAGGCATCGCCGAGATCATCGCCGCCGCCGAGGAACACGACGCCGACGTGATCGGCATGTCCGGGCTGCTGGTGAAGTCCACCGTGGTGATGAAGGACAACCTCGCCGAGCTGCAGACCCGCGGCCTGGCGAAGAAATGGCCCGTCATCCTGGGCGGCGCCGCCCTCACCCGCGCCTACGTGGAGCAGGACCTCGCCGAGCAGTTCGAAGGCACCGTCCGCTACGCCAAGGACGCGTTCGAGGGCCTGGCGCTGATGGAACCGCTGGTCCGCGTGGCCCGCGGCGAGGACCCGGACGCCGTGGGCCTGCCGCCGCTGAAGAAGCGCATCCACCAGGGCGGGCCCAGGTTCACCGTGACCGAGCCCGAGGCAATGCCCGGCCGGTCCGACGTCGTAACTGACAACGCGGTGCCCGCGCCGCCGTTCTGGGGCACCCGCATTGTGCGCGGCGTTGCCCTGAACGACTACGCCAGCTTCCTGGACGAGCGCGCCACCTTCATGGGCCAGTGGGGCCTTAAGCCCGGCCGCGGCGAGGACGGCGCCTCCTACGAGGAACTGGTGGAACGCGAAGGCCGGCCGCGCCTGCGCTACTGGCTGGACCGCATCCTCGGCGAGGGGATGCTAGACGCCTCCGTGGCGTACGGCTACTTCCCGGTGGTCACCGAAGGCGAGGACGTGGTGGTGCTGCACCACGGCGAAGACCGCGACGGCGTCCTCGGCACCGCTGGCCTGCTCGCCCCGGACGGCGGTTCAGGCGGCCCCATCGGCACCGAGCGGCTGCGTTTCAACTTCCCGCGCCAGCGCCGCGACCGGCACCTCTGCCTGGCCGACTTTGTCCGCTCCCGCGAGTCGGGCCAGATTGACGTGCTGCCGGTACAGCTGGTCACTGCCGGCTCGAAGATCGAGGAGTTCACCTCCAAGATGTTCGCCGCCAACCAGTACCGCGACTACTACGAGCTCAACGGCCTGGTCATGCAGCTCACCGAGTCCCTGGCTGAGTTCTGGCACTCCCGGATCCGCAAGGAACTGGGCTTCGCCGCCGAGGAACCCAAGGACAAGGCCGGCCTGTTCAAACTCGACTACCGCGGCGCCCGGTTCTCGCTGGGCTACCCCGCCTGCCCGGATATGGAGGACCGCCGCAAGGTGGTGGAACTCCTCAAGCCGGAGCGGATGGGCGTGATCCTCAGCGACGAGCTGATGCTGCACCCGGAACAGTCCACGGACGCGTTCGTGTTCCACCACCCGGAGGCCAAGTACTTCAAGGTGTGACGGCCGGCGGCGGCCGTCACGAGCGGGTGTCGAGGTACTGCAGAATCGCCCGGGCCGTTTCCTCCGGAGCGCTGAGGTGGGGGCAGTGCCCGGTGGCCTGAAGCTGCACCAGGGTGCTGTGTTCCAGATTCTTGTGCAGGTAGGCGCCCACTTCCGGCGGGGCAAGCCGATCGTCCGAGCACTGCAGAATCAGGCAGCTGGTGCGCACCTTTCTCAGTTCAGGCCGGGTATCGGAGAAAAAGGTTACCCCGGCGAAATGCCGTGCGATGGTCGGATCTGTCCGGCAGAAGCTGGCCCGCAGGTCTTCCGCCAAGTCCGGCTCTTGCGGGTTGCCCATGACCATGGGCGCCAAGGCCGCGGCCCAGGCGAAATAGTTGCTGTCCAGGGATGCCAGCAGGCCCTCGATGTCTTCCCGCGAGAACCCGCCCACGTAACCGTCGTACGGGTCATCCGTATGGCGCGGCGAAGGAGCAAGCAGGACCAGGTGGGAGAAACGGTTGGGGTCCTGTACTGCGGCGGACACGGCGATCATCGTGCTGACACTGTGGCCCACCAGGATGACGTCCTCCAGTTCAAGGGCGGCGCAGATCTCCAGCAGGTCCGAGGCGTACCCGTTGAGGGACCCGTACTTCTCCCAGTCATAGGCGCTGATATCCGAGTGTCCTGCACCCACATGGTCGAAAAGCACCAGCCGGTAATCATCAGCGAAATAGGGCCGCAGCTTCCGCCACATCGCCTGGTCGCAGCCAAAACCGTGGGCAAACATCATCACGGGCCCATCATCCCGCCCGGATATGGTCACGTTGTTCCGGCCGATTACCGCAGCAACTGCTTCGATCACATTCTCACTGACCCTCCGTCGGGTGGCGTTAGTCCCAGACTATCCACGGGAAACAACGAATCCCAAGGATCCTCCCACTATGACCTTCAAGGCTGTGCCGATCCAGCCCGTTACTTCCTGACGCGGTCCAACCACCCGGAGGCCAAGTACTTCATGATGTGAGTTGGTGCCCGTTTCCGCTGCTCAGAGGGCCTAAGCTTCCCGTATGGGAATTATCATCACATTGCTTATCATCTGGCTTGTCCTCTCCGTCCTCGGATTCGTGGTGAAGGGACTGCTGTGGCTGGCCATCATCGGCCTGGTCCTGTTCGTCGCCACGGCCGTATGGGGCTGGCTGAAACGTAAAACCAACGCCTGACCTGAAGCGTCAGAGCTAAAGAAGCGGACGACGGCGGGTGCCCACCCGCCGTCGTCCGCTCTTTTGTTCGCGCTGCAGCTTTTCCCAAGCTGCCGCCGCTGCCCCGTCGGCGCTGTGATTCCCGAGGACGGCAGTCCTAGCTGCAGGGTTGGGGCTTGCCGTGAGGCAAGGAAGTTCCGGCTATGCGCCAAGCTGCTCCGTCCCACACGATGGTGTAGGTGATTCGCCAATTGGAACAGGTTTGTCCATCGACTCCATGTCCGGCATCCTGTCGTGTCTGCAAAAGAACGTTGGCTTCCAGGGAATCTCCCGCCCCTGTCACGTTGACTACCTCGAGCTTCGTCCAGTAAGACGAGCCGAGTCCTTCACTCCACTTTGCCTCGCCACCGAAACTTGCCCCCAGCTCCGGTGTGAATTGTTTGAAAGCTGCAGAGTAAGCGCCGCGGTTGATGCCTTGGCCGTGCAGTAGCAAGGCCTGGCCGATGTTGCTGGCCTGATCATGATTCGAGCTGACCTTCATGGGGAATATCCCGGAATTTGGCGCGGGAGCCTCCCCGCAATCAACGGGTGCCATCGGTACTCCCCGTTTTTGCCATTCTGATACCGCTTCAGTGACTCTGGGTGCGGTGACCGCGTAGGCCATGCCTTCCGAGTCCTTCCGGGTTGCGCTGACCACTCCGGTGACTTTCCCTTCCAGGTTCAGCAGAGGTCCACCGCTGTTTCCTGGATTGATTGCGGTGTCAGTTTGCAGCATGTTGCCGATAACTCCGCTCCCGAAGTTGATATCGCGGTTCAGCCCGCTGACAACACCTCTGGTAAGGGTTAGCGACTCTCTCTGAGGAAAGCCGAGGGCGGCAACTTCGGTTCCGATTGGTGGCTCCGAGGATTGAAACTGGAACTGATGGCCTGCCGCTTTAGATTCCAGGCGAACCAGTGCCAGGTCTGCAAGTTCATTGAACCCCAAGATCACGCCGCCCACCGAGGTGCCGCCAAAGTCGATGCTGATGGCTGCAGCATCGTCAACCACGTGGGCCGCAGTGACCACGAGATCGGGAGCGACCAGGAATCCAGTGCCGGTGGAGTTCACGGCGCAGCCTGTGACGCTCAGTTGTCCCACCCCGGACTGCACTTCGGCCACCACTTCCGGCCAGGATGTAGGCGCCGCCCGCTCCGATGACGTGGGCAGTGCAGTCGTCGGCGAAGGACTGGGGGCAGGGCTGGTTGGTGACGGCTGTTGCGTCACCGTGGCAGATGTTGTCGGTGGACTGTCCCGAGGTGGTGACGCGACTGGCGCGGTACATCCGGCGAGCAACAGCGCGGACAGGGAAACAGCAGTGATATTGGGAAGAATTGCCGGGGCTGGAAGTTTTCTGCTCTCCATTGAATTCAGTCCTAACTCTCGGCCGGCAGCCGCGGAAGACGGCTACCTAAAAGCTAATCCGGGAATAGAACAATTTGCGTAGCGAGACTCCCCTATTTTTTCCATCGTGATTGATTAGGGGGGCTTGTCTGCCGTCTGAATAGCTCAGCAAACCCTAGGAAGTGAACTGGTGCGGGGTCCCATTCGTGGATGGTTCAGGCGCGTGGACGCCCTGGGCGCGTTTTTTAGCAATCCCGCCAGAGACCGGCTTCACCCGGCGCAGCGCGGCGAGAATGGCCCGGCCCACCACAATGATTCCGACGACGGTGGTCACGGCCCGCAGGGTGTCCCACCCCGCCGTCGAGGTCAGCAGCGAGTACAGCAGGAAGCTGCTGAGGTTGGTGCCCAGCGGCGCGCCCGGCACGTACGAGATCCCGGTGCCGGCACCCACGGCGAACGGCCAGAACCACAGGTTGGTCAGCAGCCCGAACAGGTACGACGCCACAACCCCGTAGCCGCACAGCATCCACAGTTCGGCCTTCCCGCGCACCTTCTTGGGGAGCAGCCCGGCCCCGGCACCCACCCACGCACACGCGAAAACCTGGAACGGCGTCCACGGCCCGATCCCGCCCCACAGCGCACTCGACAGCGCGATGGTCGCAGCACCCAGCAGCAGGCCAAACCGGGCACCGAACGCGCGGCCTGCGAGGACGAGCAGGATGAACACCGCCTCCACGCCCCCGACGCCGGTACTCGCCACCCGCACCGCAGACCCCACCGCTGCCAGCACGCCGAGCAGTGCGACGGTATGGGCCGAGCGCACCGAACCATCCAGCAGAACCACGACGGCGACAGCCGCCACGGGTGCGATGGCCAGGGCCGCGTAGGGGAGGGCTGCGGCAGCATCCGTTGGGAGGGCCGCCGCCAGCAGGGGCCAGCAGAAGGCGCCGAGCGCCAGGAGGTTAGCGCCGGCCAGGACGGCAAGCTCAACGGGCCGCGGCATCCGGAGGCGGTGCGACGTCTTACGGGCCGGGACGTCCGGCAACCTGTCGCGGAAGCGGGGTGCGTTGAACGGCTGGGCGGTGATGGCAGTGACGGCGGCCTCGGATTCTGCCGGCGCCAACTCAACCGCGGGCGCGACGCCGTCGCGCATTGGCAGGATCTGGGCGCCGAGGCCGTGGGCGAAGGAGTGGTCGTGGGTGGCGATCAGGACTGCTGCGCCGTCGCCCGCCGCAGCACGCAAGGCCGCCGCGACCGCCGAACGGGCTGCCGGGTCAAGCCCGCGTGTTGGCTCGTCGATGAGGAGGACCTGGGGCCGGTCCATTGTCTGCAGCGCGATGGCGAGGATCCTGCGTTCACCCGCGGAGAGGTCCCGGGGATGCTCGTGCCCGATCGGCATGCCTGCATTCCCGCGCAGCCGGGCAAGATGCTGTGCGGCATAGCCGGCCGGCAGCGGTGCGGCGTTCTTCCGCCGGGCCAGGCGCCGTTCAGCCGCCTTGAGCTCGCCCGCCACGGTATCCCTGGTGAAGAGGTCGTCCGAGGCGTCTGGCACCAGCGCCACCCTGCCGCCGTCGCCTAATCCAAAATTGATCGTTCCCCCGTCGGCCTTACCCCGGCCGCCTTTGACGTTACTGAGCGCCAGCGCCACGAGGACAGAGGACTTTCCGGCACCGTTCGGGCCCACCAGCGCCACCACTTCGCCGCGGCGCAGGGTCAAGGACGCGTCCTGCGCCAGCGGTTTGCCGTCGCGGTGCACGGCGAGGTTCTCCGCGGCCAGTACGGTCACGGCAGCCGGGTCAGGAAGGACGACGGGAGGAGCCTCAAGGGCGGGAGTAGCCGCCGGAGCCGCGCCCGGAACCAGTGCGCCGCCGCGGATGGTCCACCACGAATCGGCGATGGGGGCCAATGCCTCGGCCCGGTGTTCGGCCACGATGACGCAGACACCCGCGTCGCGGGCGAGGGCATGGAGCACGGCGATGACGCGGGCACGTGCTGTGGTGTCGAGGTCGGCCAGGGGCTCGTCCACCAGGAGCAGGGCCGGCTGTTCCACCACCACGGCGGCGATGGCCACCAGCGTCGCCTCGCCTGCGGAGAGCGTGCTGATGGTCCGGTCCAGAAGGGCTGAAACGCCGATGCGGTCCGCCACCTCCTGCACCCGGGCCTTGGAATCGGCCGCTGAAACACCGCGGAGGTCAAGGGCCAGCGCGATCTCGTCCCGGACCCGGGTGGTGGCGAATGCGGCACGGGGGTTCTGCAGGACCACCCCAACAACCCGGGCCGTCTCCCGCGGCGGCGTCGACACCCGGTCCAGCCCGCCCACGCGCACCGTCCCGGCCACCCCGCCGCCGTCAACATGCGAAAGGAGCCCGGCGATGCCCCGCAGGATGGTGGACTTGCCGGAGCCGGTGGGCCCGGTCATCACCGACACTGTCCCGGGGCGCGGCTGGAAGTCAGCCACGCCCAGCTCAGTGTCACCAATGCGGAACTTGGCGTCACGCACCTGAAGCGGGCCGCCGTCGTCGTCCACGGAAACGGAAGAACCCCGGCTGCCGAAGCCGCGCAGCTCCAGGGCGGCGGCAACCCGGCCGGCGTGCTCCAGCGTCCGCTCCAGGATCGGCACCAGGGCGCGCGGACCGAACCGTTCGCCCCGCAACCGGAAAGCCAGGCGGACGGACGTGACGGCGTCGGCAAGCGCCGGGAGGGCCGACCAGGCCACCACGAGCATGCGGGCGATGCCCTGCAGGGGGCCGCGGCGGGCCAGGTGCACGAAGCCGCGGGCCACGTCCACCCAGGCGTTCAGCAGGCCGAAGGTGAGGATGGTCGCGGCAATCGGGAGGGCGGAAACGACTGCCGCCCACACCCCCGGCGCCGAGACCGGGCCGAGCAGGACCACATGAGCGTAGGGGGCCGGCAGGCGCAGCGGGGGCAGGTCGAGCAGGAGCGGTGCACCAAGGCCCGCCCCGTTGAAGAGAACGCGGTAGATGACCCGCACCGCGATAAACACAACGGCGAGAACCACCGCTGCGCGTAACGGCGCGGGCCGGAAGGTCATGCCGAGGGGGCTGCCGGTTCGTTGTCCACCGTGTAGAGCAGTTCAAGGCTCTCGCCGGGGTTGAGCTTCAGGCTGTCCAGGCCTTCCTGCGCGTAACCCCACGTGCCGGCGGCGGGCTTCACCCAGAGCGCCCAATAAGAGACGGTGTTCTTGTCATCGCACGCTTCGCGGGTAGTGCCGCCCTTGTGCTTGATGTCGAAGTCCGCGGCGGGCACACCGTTGACGCGGCACGCGAAGCTCGTGGGGTACTTGGCGGTGCCCTCGATCTTCACGCCGGCTTTGCCCAGCACGTCCGAGGCCAGGGTGGCTCCGGCCACGTCCACGCAAACGGAGATGTCCGCGGCGGCCTGGTCCAGCGAAGCGGAATCGACGATGACCTTCACGCCTTTGCAGGGGCCGGCGTCGGCGCTGGCGGACGCGCTCGCGGAGGAGGCGGGGGCGGAGGAGGCGGGCTGGGTGGCGGCCGGCGTGGAACAGGCGGCGAGGGTCAACAGGAGACCGGCGGCGGCGAGGGAGCTTGCGGCGGCGGTGCGCGTCTTAGTCAAAGTCACGTGTCAAGGGTAGGGCGTTGCCCGTACGGATACGGGTGCCGTCACGTTGTGTGACGCTGCGTTCCGGGCCGGGTTCCCGGTCAGCAAGACCCCGGCGCTGCTGACCGGCCCTGGATTGGCTAAGAAGGTCCTGGTTGATCCACTTGCGGAGCAGCACGATGTCGAGCGCTATCCCGGCGACCAGGATGGCGGTGAACAGCCACAGTGGCATGCTCCAGAAAATGACCGCCAGGATCAAAACGACAATGATGGCCGCGGAAACGTAGCCGTACAGCCGGCGGCCCTGGGTTGCCCGCCTGGCCTCTGCTGCCTCGCGAAAATTGTTCAGCACTGCACTTCCCCCTGTGATGGCTGGTATCCGCCAGTGTAGCGGTGCGCCGTTTGCGGGCTTCGGCCGCACGCACCAAAACAGAAAGCGTACGACGCCAGGTAGGCACCCGGCGTCGTACGCTTTCCGGCAGTGCCGTGCCCCGGTGCTCAGCGCTCCCGCAGCGGCCAGGGTTCCCAGCCGCCCGGGACGTCCCTGAGCTGGATTTCCGCCTCGCTGAGCCTGGCTTCGTCGATGGGGCCGGGCTCGCCTTTGCCGCTTTCAGCGCCGGACCCGTCGAACGCCGTCAGTGCATATTCCCGCCAGCGCCGGCGTCCCACCGGGTAGCGTTCGGCATATCCGCCGGCCACCACGCTGAGAACCATCCGCTCCAGCCTGTCCGCCTCCGTCAGAACGGTCTCGTCGCACGCATCGCAGCCACACACGGGAAAAGGAAAGTCGTGCAACACCCCGGCGTGGACCACAACTCCCGGAAAACCGGTCAGCACAAAGGTCAGCGGGGCGGCGCCGGCAGCCCGCGGCGTGACCCTGATGGGGGCCACCACGTCCCGGACATCCACCACCAGGTCTGCAGCCACCGCATTGTCCTCGCGGACCTCCACGTCGTACACGGCCACCAGGTGATTGATGAGGGCCCGGGCCACCAGGTGCAGCCCCGCGAACCTCTCGGTGTGGCTGGTCACGCTGTACGAATCCGTGTCCGGCGGTCCGTCGCCCCACCTCCGGCCGTACGGAATGACAGTGCCGTCTTCCGCGTAGTACGTAGCCTCCGGGAGGACGGGCCGGACATAGGCGCGGGCTGCTGGCAGGGATGCCGGCTGCGGCTGCACCATCGGCGCGTCGGGCCGGTCTCCGGCCCACTCGGACACCTTGGCGATGAACCCCTGGAGCGTTGCCTCGTCCACTTCGCGCAGGGCGTCGAGCAGGCGGCCCACTTCGAACCGCAGTTCGTCCGTTCCCACCATGGCGGGCGCGCCCTCGTACGCTGTCCATTCCGCATCCGGCCTGGCCCGGGCGAGGGCGTTGCCCGCAAACACGCCCGCCGCCTGCTTGAGGGCTGCGTCGGCCGCGATGTCCTGAGCGACGTCACGCAGGTACCGAAAGAGCCTGGCGGGATCCGCGGCAAGCTCCGCGGCCTCGACGCCCTGGCCCGTGCAGAACTCGACGAACGGCTCATAGCCAGCAAGGTGCCTGACGGACGGAGCCGGGTCCGACGCCAGCTGGTAGGTCGCACTGCCGCGCGCCATGGGCTCCGGCAATACTTTTGGTTCTCCCTCGAACAATTCCCCCGTTGACCCCATGCCGCGATCCTAGCCGGAGCTTCCAGCACGGTGCAGCGTTACGAACCAGCGCCGGTTGCGGGCTGCGGCCCCACGCACCAATGAGGAAGCGTACGACGCCGGGTGGGCACCCGCCGTCGTACGCTTCCTGTCCCGCTTACTTGCCGGAGTCCGGCTAGCGTTTGCTCCGCCCGGCGACCGGTTCGCGGGCCGGTGCATCGGGTTCGGAAGCCTCGGTGGCCGCCCGCTCGCTCAACTGGGCCTCCACGGCTTCGCTGATCTGGTCCTGGACCTGGTCTGCCAGATGCTCCTGGTAGTGCTCCTGGACCGAATCGGCCATCGTCTCCTGCACGTGCTCGGTGACGTGGGCTGTCATCTGGTCGCGGGCCAGTTTCCGCTGCGCCCGCATCAGGGTTGCGTGCTCCAGGTGGAACGCCTTCGCCGTGGAGATGCACATGAGGATGATGACCACGCTGAACGGCACCGCCGTCAGGATCGCAGCCGTCTGGATCGCTTCGAGGCCGTTGGCCAGGAGCAGGGCGATGGCAGCGGCCGCGGAGGCCAGGGCCCAGAAGATGCGGAGCCAGTTCCGCGGTTCAACGTCGCCGCCGGTGGAAATCATGCCCATCACCAGCGCGCCGGAATCCGCGGAGGTGATGAAGAAGATGGCGATCAGCAGGATGGCGCCTACGGTGAGGGCGCCGCCGCCGGGAAGGCTGCCCAGGAGGCTGAAGAGGGCTCCTTCGGTGTCCACGGTGCCGTCGCCGCTGACCAGGCCGCCGGCGCCGAACAGTTCGCGGTGGATGGCCGAGCCGCCCAGCACCGAGAACCAGAGGAAGCCCACGGTGGTGGGTACCAGGAGGACGCCGCCCACGAACTGCCGGACCGTGCGCCCCTTGGAGATGCGGGCGATGAAGATGCCCACGAACGGCGCCCAGGAAATCCACCAGCCCCAGTAGAACGTGGTCCACGCTGCCTGCCAGGCTTCACCCTCGGCGCCGGAGAAGGCCATGGTGTTGAACGTCAGGCCCAGGACGTTCTGCAGGTAGTGGCCGATCGACTGCACGAACTCGCGCAGCAGGAACAGCGTGGGGCCGGTGAACAGCACCACCAGCAGCAGCAGCCCGGCCAGGATCAGGTTGATGTTGGAGAGCCACTTCATGCCCTTGCCCACCCCGGACACCACCGAAATGATGGTCAGCGTGATGATGCAGAGGATGAGGCCGATCTGCGTCATGGTGGTGGCCTCGGCGATGTTGGCCTGCTCCAGGCCGGACGAGATCTGCAGGACGCCAAGTCCCAGCGAGGTGGCCACGCCGAAGAGCGTGCCTACCAAAGCCACAACATCGATCACGTTGCCCCAGGCGCCGGCAACCCGGCGCCGGCCCAGCAGTGGCTCGAGCGTCCAGCGGATGGAGATGGGACGGTTCCGCCGGTGCACCGTATAGGCGATGGACACTCCCACCACCACGTAGATGGCCCAGGCATGCAGGCCCCAGTGCAGATACGTCTGCGTCATTGCATGCTGCGCCAGGACCAGCGGCGAGCCCTCCAGGCCCGGGCGCGGGGAGGCGAAATGGTTCAGCGGCTCCGCCACGCCAAAGAAGACCAGCCCGATGCCCATTCCGGCAGCGAACAGGAGAGCGAACCAGGACATCACCGAGAACTCGGGTTCGTCCTCATCCTTGCCCAGCTTGATGTCGCCGTACCGGCTCAGGCCGATCCACAGGGCGAACACCACGAACACGGCAATGGCCGCCACGTAGTACCAGCCGAACCACTTGATGACGTTGCCCTGGATGGTGCCGAACAGATCCGTGGCGGCCGCAGGGAAGATCGTGGCGAACAGGACAAACAGGAAGATGATGGCTGCTGCGGGCCAGAACACCCACGGGGTGACCTTGTGGTTGGCGGCCCCGGGCGGTTGCCCCGTGCCTTTCCCGTCCGGCGCCTTCCCGGCTGGCGCTGTCCCCGTTTCGGGCGGCTGCCCCGGTGGTTTGCTGATGGTCCTTGTGCCTGGTGTGGCGGACATGTCCCCAATTTCCCCTTTTGCGCCCTCTGCAACGCTCAGACTGCTGTTTCGGACGCTCATCGTGTGTCGTATCGGTCTGTTCGGTGCTTTGTGTGCCCTGCAACTCTACTGACCGGGGATGGCGGAGCCGGGGTGGGAGGGGTGTGCGACCGCGCACACATACGGTGCCCGGACAGGCTGAGCCAGGACCCGCTGAGCCCGGTCCCGCGGTCCCGCACCAATTCCAAAAGGCAGGACCCGTGGTGGGTCCTGCCTTTTGGCTGACGGATGCGCGCTCCTGCGCCCGACTTTCGGGGTTCCTGTTGCGAAGGGAGTGCGGGAGCGGCATCCGGGTTTACATGATGCCTGTGGGAACCAGCAGGGCCCACGCCAGTGCCGGGGCAACCAGCACCACGCCGCCGGCGTACATCATCAGCTGCTTGTACACGCGCTGGCGGTCGTCCTCACGGGCGTTGGCCACCACCAGGGCGCCGTCGGTGGAGAACGGGGAGACGTCCACAACAGTGGCCGCGATGGCCAGGGCAGCCACCGTGCCGGAGGCGCTCAGCGAGCTGGTGGCCAGCAGCGGTCCGGCCAGCGGGATGAATGCGGTGAGCAGTGCCGTCGAGGAGGCGAAGGCCGAGCCGACGCCGATCACGTAGCAGAGCACCAGTGCCACCAGCAGCGGGGCGCCCAGGGCGAGGGCCTGCTCGGCGAGGGTGTCGATGACGCCCACGTGCTGCAGGAGGGAAACGTAGGTGATCATGCCGGCCACCAGCAGGACGGTGGACCAGGAGACCCCGCCGATGAAGGTCTGGTGTTCCTTGATGTTCACCAGGGCCAGCAGGAGGCCAGCGGAGAGGGCCACGAAGCCAATGGGCATGTGGAAGCCCAGCGCGCAGACCAGCATGGCAACGATCAGCACCAGGGTGAGGATCTGCTGGCCGTGCGGGCGGCCGGTGCTGCCGGTTTCGAGATCGGCGTGCCGGCCGTCGCCTTCGCGCAGCTTGCCCAGCAGGGCGAACAGCACCACGGTCAGGATGGAGAGGATCAGGTTGATCGCGAAGCTGGCGGTGAACAGTGCGCCCTGCGAGATGGGGAAGCCGTTCTTCACGGCGATGTCGTGCACCAGCACACCGGCCACGGAGAGCGGGGAGAAACCGCCGGCGTGGGCGCCGTTGATGAGGAACGCGCCCATCACTACCGGGTGGATGCGGGACTCGTACGCCAGACCGATGGCAGCAGGTGCCAGGAGGGCGACGGCGGCGGGGGAGAAAGTGCCCAGCGAGGTCAGGGCTGCGGCCATCAGGAAGAACACCCAGGGGAGCAGGAGCGTCTTGCCCCGGACCAGGCGGACGCAGGTCTGGACGATGATGTCGATGGTGCCGTTGCGCTGCGCCATGCTGAAGAAGTAGGTAACGCCGATGATGGTGATGACGATGTTGGCGGGGAAGTCCGCCAGGATTTCCTTGTCATCCATGCCGAGCATGAAATAGCCGACGCCGAAGGACGCTACCAGCCCCATCACGCCGATGTTGAGCGGCCATTTGGTGGCGACGACGAACATCACCACCAGGATGATCAGCGGGATGATCTGCACTGCGGTCATGCTCGGCTCCGATCCTGCGGTTGGCGCCTGGTTGAAGACGCCTCCCGCCAGGAACAGGGCAAGCGCACCCAAGAGGGTGATGCCCACCACCGCCATCAGCAGGATACGGCGGCGGCGGTTGGGGCGCGGTGACCGCTGCTCCGGTGACTGCTGGTCCCGGGTTTCCTCAACGGTTTCGGTGGGCTGCTGCACGGTGTTAGTCATGGCGGGTACTCCTCATCGAGTGGCTCCCGCGAGGGCTTCTGCGGCAGCGTTGCCGAGGGCCTCGGGGAGGTGGATAACGGTAGTGGCGATGGTCCGGGCCGTGCGGTCGACGCCGACGAGCACTCCATCGCCGTTCTCTTCGGTCCAGGTTTCGAGGACCCCGGCGGGGGTCCGCAGCTTCAGCGCGGCGCCCTGGGTGCCGCCTGTCATCTGGTGCAGGACGGTGCCCGGCGTGCGGGCCGCCAGGGTCAACGCGATGCTGCCGGTGATGGCCAGCGCCGGGTGGGGCCGGCCCATCGAGAGCATCATGACGTTGAGGTCGCTGGCGTCTGCTCCTGTCGGAGCCGAGCCTGCCGGAGCCGAACCCGCCGGAGCTGAACCCGCAGGAGGGGCTGCGGCGATGGCAAGCTTCGGGATGGCCCGCGCCGCGCTCGCCGTGGTGGCGGCCAGGCCCATGCGGACGGCGGCCTGGCGGCGGATCTGGTCCAGGGTGTCGAGTTGGAGTTCGACGCCGGGCAGCCAGCTTTCGTACCGGGCGGGGTCCAGGCCGAGGTCCTCGGCGCGGACAATCACCACGGGGGCGCCGGCGTCCACCATGGAGACCGTCCAGCGGGTTCCGCCGGCGGTGATGGTGTCCGTGGCTGATCCGGTGGGCAGCAGGGCGCCGGTGGTTTTCCCGGCGGGGTCCTGGAAGCCGAGCCCCACGCGGTAGCCGGGGAACGGGACGCCCGGCATCTGCGCGTCGGGCACGATGGGCAGGGCGCCGGCGGGGGTGGCTACCCGCTGGACGATGACCTGGCCGGTGTTGGTGTTGCGGGTGACAATTTTGGTGACGTCGCCGGTGGGGACCACCCATCCTTTTTCGATGGCGTAGAGGCCCACCACGGCGGAGCAGTTGCCGCAGTTGCTGCCCCAGTCCACGGCGGCCTCGTCAATGCCGACCTGGGCGAACGTGAAGTCGACGTCGATGTCTGCGTCGTCGGGACGGTGCAGGATCATGGCCTTGCTGGTGGTGGAGGTTGCTCCGCCCACGCCGTCGATCTGCCGCGAGTCCGGGCTGCCGAATACGCGGGGGAGCAGCGAGTCCAGGCTGGTGCCGTCGCCCAGATGGCCGGCTTCAAACACCCAGCATTTGCTGGTGCCTCCGCGCATCCACTCTGCTTCGATCTTCATTGGTCTTTCACATCTCCTCATTGCCTCGGGTACTTCGAGGGGCCCTGATAAAAGATTGATCCGGATCACAAGTTAAGACAATGTTCAATAATTGAAGGGGGATGTAGCATTGCTTCAATCACTGCCGTTGCAGACTCTCAGCGTGGTTGATCGGCTGCTTACGGTGTCGGGTGGGCCGTTGCCAGTGCAGGGATGCAGGTCCGTATGAACCGTTTGAACCAATTCCGCCAAGGGGTAAAGCAATGCTTCACGACGACGAGACGCAACTTTTCGATGTACGCCGCCTGGCGGTGCTGCTGGAGGTAGTGGAGCAGGGTTCCATCACGGCCGCGGCGGACCTGATGATGTATTCGCCGTCCGCGGTGTCCCAGCAGCTGCGCAAGCTGGAGCAGGAAGTGGGGCAGCCGCTGCTGACCCGCCGTTCCCGCGGGGTGGTGCCCACCGAGGCGGGCCAGGTGCTGGCCGGCCACGCGCGCCAGATCCTGCGCCAGATGAAGGCGGCGCAGTCAGACCTGGACCAGATCGCCGGCCTCAAGCGGGGCGCCCTGACGGTGGGCACGTTCCCCACGTTGGCGGGGTCCTTCCTGCCGATCGTCATCCGTGCCTTCAAGAAGCGGTACCCGGCCATCAGCCTGTCGCTGCGCAGCGCCCGCTTCGACGAACTCGTGGCAGACCTGCAGTCCGGGGTGACGGGACTCTGCCTGCTGTGGGACTACCCATGGAACAGGTTCCAGAACGACTCCATCCGCGTCACCGAGGTGTTCCGCGAGAGCACCGTCATCCTGGTGGCGGCCAGCCACCCGCTGGCCGGCAAGGAGCAGGTGAGCATGGAGGACCTGCGCAATGAATCCTGGATTGTCCGTGCGGAGGCGCACCCGGTGGTGGAGGTCCTGCAGCGTTCCGCGCACGACGCCGGGTTCGAGCCTGCCATCGGATTCCTCGCCAACGACTACCAGGAAGCCCAGGCCATGGTGAGCGTGGGGATGGGCGTGGCCATGGTGCCCAAAACCGCCGTCGCGCTTCAACACCCGGACGTCCGCGTGCTCAGCCTCGGCGACGAAGCGCCGCTGCGCCGGGTCCTGCTCGCCCAGCGCCAGGACAAGGTCTACGCCCCGGCCGAAGTGGCCTTCCAGACCACACTGCTGGAGATCGCCCGCGAACGGGCCGGCGACTACCTGTAGGTCACCTACGCTTGGACTTATGGGGGTTAAGGATTTACTGAAGAACGACGTGTGGGCCGGGCGGATTTTCTACGGCACCCTGATCGCGGTGTTGCTCGGAGTGTTCGCGTGGCTGGCCGGAGGCAGGATTCTGGAGACCCTGCCGTTCCTCGCTATCGGCGCGGTGTACGCCTTCGTGCTGTACCGCGTGGTCTCGCAATCTGGCAGGGCTTTCGTGGTGATGCAATGGACCCTCCTGCTGAACTACTTCACCCTGATTTCCATCGACGTGTCGGACCGGCTGGCCATCCCGGCATCGGCGCCGTGGTTCGTCGGGTTCCTGGTGGGCGGCATCATCGGGGGCCACGTTTGGTCCGGGCGGGGGACGGGCGCGGAGTTCCGGCAGCCGCGCAAGCGCGTCCTTAAAGAAGACGGCACGTACGACGGCGGATGGCGGCTTGCGCTCATCAATGCCGCCTGTGCGGTGGTGCTTTTGGCGATGGGAACTGTCCAACTGCTGCTGCTCTCGCCGACACCGGCCAGCGTTGCCGTTCTGGCCGCGGCCACCTTGGCGGGGTGGGCGCTTTTCCGGTTCCCGCCTCGACTTGGTGTCAGGAACGGGCTCCTGCTGGTGATCCCCGTCGTCTTCTTCGCTCTGATTTTCGTTGGTGGCGCCAGCGGCCAGATGGGAATGCCGGCCGCGTGGGCGTACGGCGTCCTCGCTGGCATCCTGATCGGCGGGCGCTACTGGTCGGGGCCGAGGCTGGGCGCTCCGCGGCCGCCGTTCGTCGTCCCCGGCCACCGCCGGCGGAGGCGGAAGCGCCGTCCCAAGGCGAAACAGGCGACGCCACGCGCGCCGAAGAACCAGGCGACGGAGCCCGCAGCGCGGTAACAGGACGTCAGCTCGCCGGCTGGAGCCGCGCCAGGAAATCCTCCGCGAAATGCTTCACGCCGTCCCACTCCGTGTAGACGTAGTCGCGGGACGTGTCCGTGTCTGGTGAGCCCTGGCTGCTGGCGATCCGCTTCATGATGAGGCGTTTGACCAACTCGTAGTGGGTGTAGGGGATGGCGCCGCTGAACAGCCCCACCTGCGCGGGCCGCCAGCCGGTCTCGTCCTCGAATTTCCCCACATAGCCCTCGGCGCTTTCGGTGTCGCCGTGCGCGGCCATGCTCACCGAGAACAGCGCGGACGGCAGCCGCTCCAGGGTGTCGCGGTTCTTTCGGACGAAGTCTCCAACGTACTTTTCGTGCTTGCCCACGTGGACGGACCCGCCCACCAGGACAGCGTCGTACCCGTCAGGGATGGCATCGCCGGCGTCCTTGATGTCCGCGGCTGCGGCGTCATGGCCGTGCGCCTGGAACACGTCCGCGATGAACTCGGCGATCTTTGCCGTCTGCCCCTCGGTGGTCCCGTAAGGAATGTAGATCCTGCTCATCGCCGGCCTCCTCGAGATGGCGTGCCTGTCGAATCCACTCTGCCAAGCCCCGCTCCGCGGACGTAGGGCCGAACGTCCCCGGCGCGCACGGCTTTCCGGACGTGTCACCGAACGGAAGCGGACAGACGCTAAGGATGCGCCCGCCGTCGTCCGCTTCCGTTGCTTGTGGCCGCTACTTGTCCAGCAGGCCGCCGCTGGCCCAGCGCCGGACGGCGAGCTGCTCGGCAGCATCGAACTCCAGCAGGGCAACCCGGCACAGCTCCTCCACGTACCGCGTCCAGGCTCCTGCGAGGTCCTGCGCCGACGCGTCATCGGTGAGCGTGAAGTTGGCGTCATCGAGTCCCTGCAGAACGAAGCTCACTGCGTTCCGGGAGACCGGCTCACCGGCGCTGACGCAATCGTCCCTGACCTGCCGGGACAGCTCGGTCCGGTTGGCCGGATGCTCCTGGAGGCGGGTTGCCATGGCCTGGAAGATCTGCCGGAACTGGCCTGCCGACAGCGCCGGCACGTCCGTGACCCGGGCTACCTGCTCCTCGACGCCCGGCTGCGTCGAGGCCGGGGCGGGCAGGTCCTCGCTGGAGAAGCGCTTGGCATCCCACACCCACCCGCCCTGCACGGCCGAGTACTCCACGTCCTTGCCGATCTGGGAAACCCACGTCCCGAATTTTCCGAAGCCACCCCAGTCAGTCTTCAGGGATGGATCTGCGGCGAGTGCCCGGTGCGCCACCATCGCACCCACCACCGGGCCCGGCGCGGTGCGAACGAACTCCAGCACCTCGCGGACCCCCGGTGACGCTGCCTTGGCTTTCGACGTGGCAGTGGCCGGAACCTGGCGCTGCTTCGCGGAGCCGACGGCATGGATTGGCTCCGCGGTGGAGCCGGTGAGGATGGAAACGAAATCATGGGATTCCACCACGTGGTCCGCCATCTCCCGGTAGGCGAATGCCACGGCGCCCGCGGCAATCACGGTGGTCATCCGGTCTGCCGCGCGGAACCGCTGGATCAGCGACGTGAAGTCGGCGTCGGCCGAGGCGATGAAGAACTCCTCGATGCCCACGCTCCCGGACAGCGCGTCCATGGCGTCGAGCACCAGGTTGATGTCCGTGCTGCTCTTGCCGCGCTGCGTCAGCGACGGACAGTCGATCACCCGGAACCCCGCGCGGGTCCAGTAGGTCCGGTATTTCGAGTACACCATCGGGTTCAGGTAGCAGTTGCGGATCAGGAAGCGGCGGTTCCCGTCACCGGATCCACCGGTGGACAAGGCATCGGCCCAGTGCTTGGGGTCTTCGGCGAAGCG
This sequence comes from Pseudarthrobacter equi, assembly GCF_900105535.1. Taxonomy (NCBI): domain Bacteria; kingdom Bacillati; phylum Actinomycetota; class Actinomycetes; order Micrococcales; family Micrococcaceae; genus Pseudarthrobacter; species Pseudarthrobacter equi. The sequence goes on along the minus strand of NZ_LT629779.1, from coordinate 4,076,898 downwards.
CTTCGCCGCTGCGGGGTCGATGGCCTGCAGTCCGGTAAACACGTTGTCGAAGTCCACGAACATTGCGGCGCGGATGCCGGGCCGTCGGGTGGGTGGGAGCGCCTCGTTCATGGGGCCAGTGTGCCAGCATCGTCCGGCAGCGACTAGCTTGGCTTGCACGCATAGAAGCGGACGACGCCGGGAAGCCCCCGCCGTCGTCCGCTCCTGTTGGGTGCCGCTAGGGCCGTGCGCGTGTCAGTGCCAAAGCCCCAGGGCGAACTCGGCGATCACGGTGGAGAGCAGGAACGATGCCGTGATGGCCACCAGGCCCACCGGGATGATCTTCCAGCCGATGTTCTTCAGCAGCGGGATGTCCTTGCCGAGGGAGAGGCCGGCCAGCGTGAGCATCACCGTGGCGATGGACAGGAAGTCCACGGTCTTGACGGCGGCGTTCAGCGGCTCGGCCCCGAAGAACCACGGGCTGGAGATGTAGGCGCCGATGGTGGTGATGAAGACGATCGCTGAGATCTTCCGGGTCAGTTTCGCCAGCACGATGCTGACCAGCACCAACGCCAGCATCACGGCGTAGCCGCCCACAATGCTGAGGCTGAAGCCCTTGGCCGCCACCGACGCCGTGCCGATGCCGAGGACCGTCAGCACGGACAGCGAAAGCCACAGCGGCAGCTTGATAGCGGCGGACGATTCGGCCACGCGCTCGCGGAACAGTCGGTTTTCTTCGGCCTGTGCCGCCTCACGCTCAAGGTCGGCAGCGCTGGGGCCGGCGGTGGGTCCGGCGGCGCCGGCTGCCACTGCCTGCCGGCTTTCCTGCTTGCGGGTCAGCGCCCGGTAGAACTTGTCCGCCAGCGGCAGCGCAATGTAAATGCCCACGTAGACGCCCAGCACGGTGGTGATCAGGTTGGACACGGCGGCCATGCCCAGCACTGCTTCCTGGTCGCCCGGGTAGGCGGCGGTGATGCTCGCCACCGAGGCAGCCATCATGGAACCCGACCCCACGCCGGCACCCATGGCCAGGGCCAGCGGATCGAAGATCTTCCAGTTGGCCACCAGCGAGGTCAGCAGCGTGATGAACACGGCACCGAACAGCGTGCCGAACACGTACATGGCCAGCACGCCGCGGTACTGGTCCGAGTCCGGCCCGTACTTCTCGGACACCATGGCGAAGGACGGTTCCCGGTCCAGCGAGAAGGTGGCACCCACGGTGGCTTTGCCCATGCGCAGCAGCACGGCCAGGGGCAGCGCCAGCACGATGGTGCCCAGCAGGTGGCCCACTTCCTGCAGCAGCAGCGCGGGGCCGGCCTTCAGCAGGGTGGGCAGGCTGGGGCCGATGTTGAACGCCAGCCGCGCCACCAGCAGCAGCACCGCCACGCCCACCAGGGCGGCGGCCACCCGCTGCAGGTCGATGCCCAGCGGCTTGAACTTCTGGACCGAGACCAGCAGGCCCAGGATCAGGCCCCACACCATGGGGAAGATGATGATGGCGCCGATTCCAAGATCGATCTTGGCCTGCCCAATGAACTGGACAGCCAGGGCAATGACGAACGCCAGGGCGGCGATGGGGATGGTCAGCCTGGTGCCGGCCTTATCGGTCCGGGCTGTTTTGGCAGTGCTCATGATGCGCCTTCCTGGGTGACAGCTTCCTGGGGGGAAGTACGACGGCGGTATGCCGCCTGGGTGAAGCGTTCGCGTTGGGTGGGGGTTGAGGCAGCGGCGGCGACGGTCCAGGCCAGGGCGGTGCCTGCCTCGAACATCACGCCGTATGCCGGGGGAGTGTCCGCCAGGGCGGCGAACGCATGCGAATGGATGGGGACGTCCGCGCCGGGAATGCTCAGCCACGGGTGCAGGGACGGGATGACCTGGGAGATGTTGCCCATGTCCGTGGACCCGCCGCTGAGGCCGGAGGACCGGGAGGTGTCCTTGCCGAACGCGTCCATCGCGGAGGTCCAGTGCGCGGCGAGGTCGTCATCCTGGAGCAGCGGTTCGTAGAGCGGCTCGGTGTCCTCATATTCCAGCGTGGTTCCGGTGGCGATCGCAGCGCCCTCGAAGCAGCGGCGGACGCGTTCCAGCAGGGCACGGAACTCCGGCAGGGTGAAGGCACGGCACTCGAACTCCACCACGGCCTTCTCCGGAATGATGTTGGTGACGTGCCCGGCCTCGGCCACGAAGCAGGCGATCCGGTGGTCTGACGGGATCTGCTGGCGGAGCAGGCCGATGGCCACCTGGCTGAGGACGGCAGCGTCGGCTGCGTTCACGCCCTGGTGCGGGGCGGCCGCCGCGTGGGCCGCCTTGCCGGTGAACGTCGCCTTGTACCGGCCCACGGCCTGCGCACTCGTCCCGGCGGGGTTGTAGGTGAGCCCGTCCTGGACGGGGTGGACCATCAACGCCAGCCCCACGCCGTCGAACGCGCCCCGCTCCAGCATGAGCGCCTTGCCGCCGCCGTGCTCCTCCGCCGGGGTTCCGATGGCCTTGAGCGTGATGCCGAGTTCGTCCACATACGGCTGGAGGGCCAGTGCCGCCGCCACCGAAGCTCCGGCGATCAGGTTGTGCCCGCACGCGTGGCCGATGCCCGCCAATGCGTCGAACTCCACGCATAGCGCGACGGTGAGGTCGCCGCTGCCCGCGCTCGCGGTGAAGGCGGTGGGCAGCCCGGATGTGCCGCGCTCCACGGTGAAGCCGCCGTCCTCCAGCAGCGCGCTGATGGCCTCTGCTGACTGGACTTCCTCGAAGGAGATTTCCTTGTAGCCGTGGATGTTCCGGGCCAGCGCCTCCACTTGGGGCTTCCAGCGTTCGACGCCGTCCGCCAGGGCCGCGCGCAGGGCGCCCGCCGCCGGGGTTGGGTTAGTGCTGGTTGCGCCGGTGCCGGTTGTTTCGGTACCGATGGTTTCCGTACTCGCGGGTTCAGCGCCGGGTGTGTTGGTGGTTTCCATGGGGCCTCCTAGTAGGACAGCGAAGGGAACGGGGAGCCGGCCGCGCGGGTGGGCACCCAGATGGCCTTGGCCTGCGTGTACTCGTCCAGCACGCCCGGCCCGGAGGAACGGCCGTGGCCGGAATCGCCGAAGCCGCCGAAGGGCACCGCCACGTGGATGGTCTTGTAGGAGTTGATCCAGAACGTGCCGGCCTTGACCTCGCGTGCCACGTGGTGGGCCCGGGAGACGTCCGAGGTCCACACGGCGCCGGCCAGGCCGAAGTTGGTGTTGTTGGCGCGGGCGATGGCCTCGGCTTCGGTATCGAACGCGTCGGCGCCCACCACCGGCCCGAAGACCTCCGTGGTTTCCAAGCGGTTCGCCGGGGAGACTCCGTCCAGGAGCGTGGGCATCACCCAGTGGCCACCCTTCAGCGCGGAGCCGCTCAGCGACTCCGGCAACGTGGCCTGTGTGAGGCGACGGCCGCCGTCGTCCACTCCCGCCTCGATCAGGCTGGTGACAGTGGCGAACTGCTGCGGCGTGATGATGGGCCCCACCTCGGTGTCCGCGCTCAGGGGATCGCCCACGCGGAGCAGCGCGGCCTTCGCGGCCACCATTTCCACGAACCGGGCGTGCACGCTGCGTTCCACCAGCAGCCGGGACCCGGCCACGCAAGACTGGCCCGCGCCGGAGAAGATGGCGGAGATGGCGCCGTCCGCGGCCCGGTCCAGATCGGCGTCGGCAAACACGATGTTGGCGCTCTTGCCGCCCAGTTCCAGCAGCGCCGGAATGCCCGCCTGGGCTGCGGCCACTGCCACGCGGCGGCCTGTGGGGACGGAACCGATGAAGCTGACCTTGCCCACGCGCCGGTCAGTGGTGAGGGATGCGCCCACGGTCTGTCCCAGCCCGGCGGCCACGTTGAAGACGCCCTCCGGAAGGCCTGCCTCGTGGGCAATTTGAGCCAGGCGAACGGACGACGCCGGGGTGAATTCGCTGGGCTTGATGATCACGGCGTTGCCTGCGGCCAACGGGGCGGCGGAGTTCCAGCCGGCCGTGAACATGGGTGCGTTCCACGGGGTGATGGCGACGACTACGCCCCACGGGACGCGCTCGGTGTAGGTGTGCCAGTTGCCCGGGACGGGGATGGTCTGGCCGGTGAGCTTGTCCGCCCAGCCGGCGTAGTAGCCGAACATTTCCGCTACCTTGGCGGCCTCCACGCGGGCGTCCCGGATGGGCTTGCCGGTGGTGGCGGATTCCAGGATGGCCAGTTCCTCGGCGTGCTGCTCCACCGCGCGGCTGACGTTGCGGAGGATGGCGGCCCGCTCGAAACCGTTCAATGCGCCCCACACCTTGGCGCCCGCCGTCGAACTTTCCAGGATGGCGTTGGCACCCTCGGCGCCGGGGTCCGCGTAGGTGGCGAAGGGTTCGCCGGTGGCGGCGGCAGTGAGGGTGATGGCGTCTCCGCTGCCCGTGGCAACGCGGCCGGCCACGAACGCGCCAAGGCCGTTGGGGAAGGCGGCGTCCAGAACTGCCTTGGCGGTGGCCGCCGACGAGGATGTTGGTGCTGTGGTGATGCTCAAGATGCTGTGTCCTTCGAAAAGTCGGGGCTGTGGGGGCTGTTGGCTGGGCCGGAGGGCTGGTCTTTCGGACCGGCCCTTCGGGCGGTGACTCAGGCCGCGGGGGAGGAGGCTTCCGGGGTGGCCGGGCTGGTTTTTGTGCCTGTGGATGCGGCTGTTTCAGGGCTAATGGCTTCGCCTGTCCCGGCCTCAGCGCCAGGCGCGCCGGCGGGGGTGATCGCAGGTGCCACGGTGCGTGCGATCTCGGTGAAGTCGGCTTTGGGGCCGAGAACCGCCAGGGCGTCCTGCCACTGGTTGGCCACCGTTGCCAGCAGTGCCGGCTTCTCACCGATCTGCTCCGCGAGGTCCACTGCGAGGGACGCATCCCGGGCCATCAGGCCCATGGAGAAGCCGGAATCGTGGGTGCCGGTGAGTACCCAGTTGGGGTACATGTTGGCCGAGACCTTGCTGCCGCCGGACGCGCCGCTGATGCTGGCTGCCGCCGTCGCTGGGTCAATGCCGTAGGCCTTGGCCACACCCAGCGCTTCGCCCACGGAGGCGAGGTTTGCGGCTGCCAGGACATTGTTGAGGAGTTTGACCACGTTGCCGCTGCCGGGCCCGCCGATGTGGCTGTAGTTCCCGCCGGTGAGGGCGAGCAGGACCGGCTCTGCGCCGGCCAGTGCGGCGTCCGTGGCACCCACGAAAGCGCTCAGCGTTCCTGTTGCGGCGCCGTCGCGACCTCCCGAAACCGGTGCATCGATGAAGGCGGCGCCCTGTGCTTCGGCGAGCCCGGCCATGGTCTTGCTGGTGGCCGGTTCGGACGTGGTGGTGTCCACGATTGCCACCGTGCCCGGGGTGGCGAGGAGCTGCGGCACCGTGGTTTCCACGATGCTGGCTGCGGGGAGGGAGAGTACCGCGTAGGGTGTCCCGGCTACGGCGGCGAGGCTGTCAGTAGTGCTGATACCGGTGCTTGCTGCCGCTGCGCGGGCTGCGTCAGAGGGGTCGAACCCGGTGACTTCCCATCCGGCCTTGTGCAGGGTGGCGGCCATGGCTCCGCCCATGGCGCCGAGGCCGATGACGGCGATGCGGCGGTTCTGTGGCTCGTTCATGCGGGTACTCCTGTGGCGGTTGTTGTTTGCTGGTGCGGATTTGCGCGGAGCGTTCTTGCCCGGGCGTTGCCGCTTACGTGCGCGTGCTTGGTTGGGGACGCTTAATCGAGGTAGATGTCCAGGTCTTTCCAGAGCTGTTGGGTGCGGCGGATAGCAGCCCGGCTGCGTTCCGGGTGGGCGGCTTCCATGCCGGCGAGCAGGCCGTAGACCAGGGAGTTGGCGGCGGTGACCGACTGGAAGAAGGAGATGCCTTCGGAAGCGACCACCAGCAGGTGGTCGGCGGCGGAAGCCAAGCGGCCGCGGCGGAGGTCGCTGATGGCGATGACGGTGGCGCCGGCCTGCTTGGCGGCTTCGGCGGCGATGATGATGTGCTTCACCGAGCGCCACATGTTGATGACCACCAGCACGTCGCCGGGGCCGAGGCTGTTGGTGCTGGAGGCCAGGTGGACACCGGCGCGGTTTTCCAGCGAGATGGGGTAGCCCATGGTGGAGCCGAGGTGGGCCATGACGCCTGCCGGTCCGGCGAAGGAACCGATCCCGACGACGGTGATGGACTTGGCCGCGGCCATCGCCGCAATGGCTGCCTCGGCTTCCTCGGAGGTGTTGGAATCCAGCGTCAGGCGCAGGTTTTCGATGTCGTGCGTGATGGCTTCGCGGAGGGGGCTGCGGTGCTCGCCGTGTTCGGTGAGGGTGTCTTCCGTGGAGATCATGACGAGGTAGCGGGAGCGGAGTTCGCGCTGCAGGTCCGGCCAGCCGCGGTACCCGAGGTGCTGCGCGGTGCGCACTACGGAGGAATTGTTCACGTCCGCGCGCTGGGCGATTTCGGCGATGTCCGCGTAGGAGGAGAGCTGCGGGTTGCGCGTGATGATCTCCACCACCCGGCTCTGGGCCTTGGTGAGCGGAACATCCGGCAGCGCATCGCCCAGCCAGGCGCCCGACGAGGTGCCAGCCCCGCCGGCTTCTCCCGCTGCGGCCTTCTCGCTGATGGCGTTGGTGTTCAAGGTGTACCCGTCCTGTAACGCTCGTTTGGTCTGCTGGCCTGCCCTTGTGTGCTTGTGCCGTAGATCACTCTGCAAACCTGATTGCATCAAATCTACTCTGCAATTTTGTTTGCGGCTAGGTGTTTTCGTTTCGGGAATGTAAAACCTTGGCCATTGCGCAGCGGCGCGATCCTGTGCGACGATTCCGGTGATCGTGACCCGACTGCAGGAGGTGAGACCCATGAACGCTGTATCCGTAATGGGTGCTCCCCGGCAGTCCACGATCACGCGGCTGAGCTAGCCGCCGCCGGGAGCGCCACATCAGGCAATTCGCGAAAGGCGACTCCCATGTCTTCACCTTCTTCTTTACCTTTTGATGCTGTTTCCGCGGGCTCTCCTTCGGGCGCTTCGGCACCTCCTTTAACTGCGTCTTCTACCGCGGGCATTGATGCCACCCCACGAATGCCCGGGTCCGGTGAACGGGCGCTGGTTCTTGGCGGCGGCGGGTCCACCGGCAATGCGTGGCTGATCGGCGTCATGGCCGGTTTGTCCGAGGCCGGGCTGGATGTCACCGACGCCGACCTCGTTATCGGAACATCAGCCGGCTCGACGGCGGCGGCCCAACTCTCCGGCGCAACCCCGGCTGAGCTGCTGGCTGCGATCCTTGACGCTCCGCCCCTAAGCCGCACGCCGGCGTCGGGCGCGGTACCTGCGGCTCCGGCCGCACCCGGACCGTCGGCAGGTGGCGCAGCTCCCAGAACTGTGGATGCAGGTTCCCGGCTTCAGGCCGTCGCTGCCGGCTCGGGTTCTCAGCGGCCGTCTCCCGCCGGTGGGGTAGTGAGCCACTTGGAGCGGACGGGCAGGATCATCGCCGAGTCCGTGGACGTGGCTGACATGCGCCTCAAAATGGGCGCCGCAGCCCTGGACCTGGCTGCAGACTACGATCCTTCGGACCGCTGGCGGGCCACCGTGGCGGCCAGGCTGCCGCACCAGCTGTGGCCGGACCGGTACACGCTCATCACGGCGGTGGACGCCCGCACGGGCCATCCCGTGGTATTCGACCGCGACAGTGGGGTGGGCCTCGTGGACGCCGTTGCCGCCAGTTGTGCCAGCGGGTTCGCGTACAGCGCCGGCGGGGGTGCGTATATCGACGGCGGCTACCGGGCCAACGCCGAGAATGCCGACCTGGCAGCGGGATATGCACGCGTGCTCGTCCTCTCTCCATTTGGCGGGAGGTCGCGGACGCCCGCTGACTGGGGGATGCATCTCGCATCGCAGGTCAGCGGGTTGCGCGCCGGCGGCAGCAGGGTGGAAACGGTCTTCCCGGGCAGCGCTTCCGAGCACCTGTTCGGCGCCAATGCGATGGATGTGTCGTTGCGGCCGGCCGCTGCCCGCTCCGGATATCAGCAGGGACTGGACCTCGCCGAAAAACTCGGCGAATTCTGGCGCTGACTCTCTGGAAAACGTCCTGGGTGGGTTTTTAGCGGCCTAACAGCTGGGGATTTTCCTGGTCTTTAATGACCCAATTTGTGCTATTTCTGGAGAATCTGGAAAGCCAGGGCGATGCCGGTCTTTTTCTGTAAGCCGACGCTTACAGAAAAAGACTTGGCAGGCGCTTTTCGGTGGAAAGGTGTCAGCCTGGTTGACGGCCCCAGTCACGCCCGCATGCCCGTTGTTGCAGGGATGTGCTCCGACGGAGGGTGCTTCCCGGCAGGACTGGCATAAAAATAAAAAGTGGGTATGGTATCGGTTAACGCAAGCACAGAAAGGCGTGATTCCGATGTCCGGAAAATCCCCCAAAGGCAGCGCCGCGAAAAAAGCGGGCAAGTCGATTCTTGAAAAACGGGCTGACAAAAAAGCCAGGCACGAACACAGTGAGCTGAATTTCGCCAAGCCGCGCAAGAACCAGCGCTAAAAGCCCGCGGGCGGCTGGATGGGGAACTCCTAGTCCCGTCTGGCCGCCCGCGTCATTGCGCGGCAACCGCCCTCCTCGCCCGGAGCCGATGCCTATCGCTCGACGTCCGGCTTATGGCTCCCTTGCTCCGCGATGGGCTACGGCCTTGTCGCGCAGCCATCCGCGAAGGGCGCTCCGCGCACATCGCCCAGCAATCAGCGGTCAGCGTATGGACGAAAGACGCAAATCATGAACCCCCTCCTCAACGCCCTGGTGATCCCCGCCAGGCTCAACCACCCCGTCCACATCCGGCCCTTGCAGTTGGACGCCGCTTCACAGCAGCGTGTAGCGGCAGGGGAAGTTGCGGTGCTGGCGGGACAGGACTGGCGCGCTTACTTGAGCAATGAGTCGGGCCGGATCTTCCATAACGTGCGGGCGGAGGTCCTTCTCCGCGAGGCCGGCGTGGACGTGGAGAGCACTATCCACGGGACCGTCACGTTCCTTGGCCACGCAGAACCGTGGGAGGACGCAGACGCTCCCCGCCACTTGATCAGGCTGGCCGAGCAGCTGTTCGATATGCCGCTCGCCGCCTAGCTGTACCTAGCCGAGCAGCCCACTCAAAATGTCAGACCCTCCTGCCATGCTTCAGGTATGGAAACCGGAGCGGTCACGGGTGCGGGAGGCAAGGTCACGATGGCCGCTGCCGTTGCATCGGTGGCCGGATTGGTCGATGAACTGGCCCGTATTGTGCGTGGTCCTATGGCGGCATCAGACAATGAATGCTGTGACACCACTGGCCGCGATGGCACTGACTGCGATTCGCGCGCTGATGGCCCCTACCGAAATGCCCACGGCAACGGCGCCAGTGACAATGCCCGCAGCCACAGCGCCGGTTGCCATGGCGTAGGCCGTAGCGGGGCTCCCATCTCTGGTGACCCGTTGGGGGAGTTGGCCGAGTCGTGCTTGGCAGGGCTGGAAGTGCTGGCACGGGTCGAAGCTGCCACGGCGGCTGCGAAGGTCCGGCTGGTAGCCGCCTACGCTGAGGCGTCAGCCCAGATCGAGGGCCCGGCCGCCAACGCTTATGAGGCCTCGGCGCGTGAGAAGTCTCTGGTGGCGGAGGTCGCATGTGTACTCACCGTCGGCGAGGGTGCGGCCTCTGTCTTGATGGGTGAAGCGCACGCGTTGACGAGTTCCTTGCCTGCGGCGTTGGCCGAGCTGCAGGCGGGCGCCATCTCGTGGCAGCATGCCCGGATTCTCGCTGATGAAACAGCGGGTCTGGAACCTGCGCGAGTCCAAGAACTGGAAGCGCACTTCTTCGATCCGGACGCGCCCCATGCTGCCCGTGGTGCCGCTCCCGGGGAACTGGTGCCGTCGCGCTTCCGCAGGAAGGTTCGGGCATGGCGGGAGCGCCAGTATCCCGACTCGCTGGAGGTGCGGCGGGCCTTGAGCGTTGCCGAGCGGCGCATGGAGTATCGCCCCGAGGCTGATGGCATGGGCCGGATCACCCTGATACTTCCGGGTGAAAATGCCTGCGCAATCTGGAATAAGGTCACCTCCATCGCGCGTGGTTTGCAGAGTCCCGATGACTCGCGCACACTGAGTCAGCGCCGGGCAGACGTCAGCGCCAACCTTCTCCTGGGCTGTGTCGGGCTGGACCTGGAAAAGCTTCCGGCGCCGAAGGCTGACATTTTGATGACCGTCCCCGCTTTCTCAGTGTTTGGCGTTACGGACGAACCAGGGGAAGTGGACGGTTTCGGGCCTGTCCCTGCGTCGGTGGCACGGAGGATCGTTGCCGAGGGGGCGGGGTCGTTTTACCGGGTTTTGGTGGACCCCCGGGACGGGGCGCCGCTGGAAATCGGCAGGACGAACTACCGGCTCCCTGAGAGTTTGAAGCGCTGGTTGAGGATGCGGGATGGCAAATGCACCTTCCCGGGCTGCAGCAACCACACACCGGACAATGAGAACGACCATCTCACCGCCTGGCAGCACGGCGGGGCAACGGGAGTCAGTAATTTGGCACAGTTGTGCCCCAAACACCACAGGCTCAAGCATCAAAGCGCCTGGACCCCCACACCGGCCAGCAAGAATGAACCGCCAGGCTGGACCTCACCCACCGGGCGCCACTATCCGGCGGAACAACCGGACTGGGTGCCACCACGGCTGCCGCTCGCGCTGCTTGCCGGGAGTTCGACCATGCCACCAAGCCTTGACGGCGGAACTCCCGATGTAGGTGGCGGCACCTCCGGGGACGTCAGCCCGCTCGAGGATGCCCTGATTGCGTACCTCGCTGCCTAGCGCTTACAGGTAAACGTCGTTCAGAAGTCGCCTGAACGCGCTCCCGCGAATTCCGAGGGGGCCGCTCTACGCAGTCGTCCCTCGGCATGCCACCACCGCTTCGCTGCGCTCCGGGCGCACCCGACTCGCTCCCGTAAGTCCGGGATCGACCAGGATCTGCCGGCTTTCAACGCCAAGAGCAACGGGTGCGTTGCGTGAGCGCTTTGGTCCTGGTCTATGTGGTCAGAAGATGAGCGCGCGTGTCATTAGCGACTTGGTGATAGGAACGCGAGCCGATGGTGCGGCGCCCAAACATACGTGTCATCGCATCGATAACCCCTCAGCCAGGCCTGCCCGTCCACGACCCGAAGGTAGAATCCTTTGGGGTACTCCGCGTCCTCGCTTAGCGGCTCGGAAGCGACGTGGATCGCTCCGGTCGGCGCACGTCCTGCCGACAAAACAGAGTCCGGGGCGTTCGATTGGCCCATCATCGCCAATCGGAGATAAGGGCCCGTCACCAAGGGACAAAGTGCGAGGCCGTGGTTCCGCGCAGCACTGAAGATCTGGGACTGAACCGCGCCATGTGCGAAGCCAAGCTCTTCTACCGTTCGCTCTACGATTCGTAGGTTTTGACGCACTGGGTTGTCGAATGCGGGGTGAGCGAGCAACGTCTCGGCATGGAGATTGACCAATACATCCGCACTGCGCAGAAACCGTAGGATCTCAACTCGTGAATGACCCCCCGCTCGAACCACGAAACCGTCAACCTTTGCTGTGCTGATCATGCACCGATTCTCCATCAACCCCGGCCGAACAGCGACTCCCGTGGTGATTGGTGGATGCCCGTTTGAGGATTCTCAGTCGGGCACCGAATCCTCTGTTAGGCCAGAGTTCAGAGAGCGACTTTCAAACGCATTGGGGCCTGAGGCTATGGCGAACCAGCAGGGATGACCACAGTAGCTGGTGGCGGAACTCACCATCCGTTTCCCGCTATTTAAAATGGGGGTGCGTTAGCTACTGGGTCTCTTGCAGTCAGTGTTGGCTGCGCGTAACGTCCGCAGCATAAGGTTTGTTGTTGGAGGCCGCCATGCGTGTGCTGCTACGCCTTTTCATCTCCATGACATCAGTCTTGGCCGTCTGCTTCGGCCTGTCGGCGTGCACCCCCGCCGAGGCGCCATCCCCCGCACCCTCTACGGAGGCCCGCACAGCGCCGGCGTTGCCCACGATCCCACCGCTGCCGGCCAGCGGCGACATCGACGCCGGTAAATACGTCGTGACCAGTTTCGCCGAGAATTTCGAGATCACCGTCCCAGATGGCTGGGTGAGTGAAGACGGCGACGGACTGCGTAAGGACGACCCGGATCACCCGGGTGATAGGGCGGTCTTCGTGGGCTGGTGGCACTCCGACCATGTGCCGAGGGACGCGTGCGCGTGGCAGGGCGCGCTCGTCGAGGTCGATTCGTCGGCTAAGGCGTTCGTCGACGCGTTGACGGCGCAGGCGTCAACGGCGAGCACCCCTCCCGCCGAGGTCGTGGTGGGCGATTACTCCGGCGTCGAATTCGACCTCTCCGTCGAGGGCGACGTGGACATCAAAGCCTGCGACAACGGTCAGTTTTGCGTTCACTCAGATTATTCGAACCTATGCACCCGCTGGTACTCAAGCGTCGCTGAGCGCGAAACCTACCGGGTGGTCAACCTGCACGGCCAGCGCGCTATGTTCTGGATGGTCCAATTCCACGAATCGATCAATCCGGAGCTGACACGAGAGGCACGAGCCGTCTTCGACTCGATCGTGTTCAAGCTCCGACAAGTAACCAGCTGATTGGGCCACGGGCTTATGGGCCCAAACGCCTGCTTTGCGATCTTCTGGACAGACCACTCCAGCGCGGGAATGACGGCAACTCCCTGTGGCAGAGTTACTGCATGCGCTTGCTCGTGGGCAGCCGGGTACTTTTGGCAGGATCGGCTCTCGTGCGGGGTCACGCCTGATTTGTGCCATCGATCAGACAGGTGTGTCTTCACGCTTACCTGGCTAGGGGTCAGCTCGACATCCTGTCCGCGAGCCGGTGCATCGCTCCTGCCTGAATCATGAAGAGGGCGCTGATGGGGAGCGCGATTATCCCTGCAACCAACAGACTGGCATTGGCGGCCGTTGGCGGACACCCCGCCGAACTATCTTCGCCCTCGCAGGAAACGCCGGGTTGCAAGAAACCGAAAACGACCAAAGTCATCGCAGTGCATAACAGCAATGCTCCGGCGGCTCCCCAAACCCAGACCTTCATATGAATATCAAACCATGCGAGTATGGCCGCCTAGCCCTCGGCTCGTCCACGCTTTGGCCACACGCCAGCAGGATCAGTGTCACGGTCTGCTCCAATCTTCAACGCCTGGCCGCAGCCCAGCGGAAGAAAAGGACAACCACAACAGCGACCACAGCCCCGACGAGCAACGCTTGGACCGCCCCAAGAACTTGCCAGAGCAACACCCACGTCACAAAGCCAGCGAGAAAAATGCTCAGCGACCTAAAGACCTTGTTCGGCATCCCCATAACGGGAAAGTAACAGAATGCTTGGCTATACGGCAGTCAAACGGGCGGACAAGACAGCCGGCATGACCGGGCTGCGAGCAGCACACACATGCCTAACGTCTGCATTTTGTAGCCCAGGCGCGCCTGCCCGCCTTGGCTGCGGCAACGGCTAGAGGCGCAGCTCCATAAAAACGCTGTTCGGGTCCAGGACGTAGTTGGCAAAAGGCGCGCATTCCGTGAAACCGTGGCGCGAGTAGAGGCGCCGGGCCGGAGCGAAGTAGTCCTCGGTTCCGGTTTCCAGGCAGACGCGCTCGAGCTCCTGGGCCCTGGCGTGGTCGATGATGTGGTTGAGCATGAGGGTAGCCACCCCACGCCCACGAGCCGCCGCTGCCGTACGCATGGACTTGATCTCACCAAGCCCGCTAGCGCTGTGAAGTTCGGTTCCGAGAACCGCGGGGCCGTGGGCTTTTAGAGATTCGACGTCACGCCCGGACTCGAGATCATGAAGCTTGAGGGCGCCGCACCCCAGCAGCTCACCGTCTTCGCGCGCTGTCCAGAAGGTGATCGAGGGCACGGACAGGGCAGAGTGGTCCAGGGCGTGCACGCTCTCGGCAGGCGAGGTGGCGAACATGTCCGCCAAATGCTCGCTCAGGAGCTGGTGGACATCACCGCGTACGGGATCGTCCCGGTCAATATGGATCATTCACTCAAATTTACCGGCTGGTTGCTCCGGCTCGTGACCCGGGAGCCACCAACTAAACCCAACCCCAGCTGCATGCTTTGTTGGAGCAGATAGGTACGAAAGGCCGTTGCTGCGACGGCCCGGCAGGTCCACCATGGCCGTATGAACGCTGAAGCACCCGCTGCGGTGAACCTCAACCTGCCCCAGCAATTCCTGCTGCTGGCAACGAACGACAAAGACGGAAAACCCGAAGTGCCCCTGTTCGCCCTCAGGACCACAGTGGCCGGCGCCATCTTGGCCGAGCTCGACCTGACCGGCGCGATCGAGCTGCAGGGCAAGCACATCCGGGCCACAGGATCGGCCGCCAGGGACGACCTTGCACCTGAACTGGAACTGATCCGCGGCAAGTCCCGTCCCCACACTCCCGCCAGGTGGGTTTCCATCATGGAAGGCCGTGCCCAGGTTCACCGGATCTACGAGGGAATGGCGGCCCTCGGCATCGTGGAACACCTGGGGGAGAGGCACCTCGCGCGCTTCCGGCCGGTGCGTTATCCGGAAAAGGACCACGAACCCGAAGCAGCTCTCCTCAGCAGGATCGAGTCGACCCTCAGCGGAGTCACCCCATCAACCGTGGTGCCAGACTCGCCGGCCGACGGCGCACCGAAGGAATCGGCGACGCAACCCGACAATCCAGCAACCGGGGCACAGAGGACCAGGACCCTGGCCCTCATCGCACTGCTTGAGGCAGCAGGGTTGCTGCACAAGCTGTTCCCGGACGCTGACAGGAACTGGGCGAGCGGTCTGGCGAAGGACTACTGGCCGGCGCGCGCCGTTGAGGACGAGTTGCGGCTCATCCGGCTGGCGGAGGAGGAAACCGCGATGCTCTAGGACCGCGGAGCGCGGCACCGGAGCAAGAACCGCGTAGGGCGGCCATACTCAGCCGTCGCTCTTGTCGATGACGCAGAACCGGTTTCCGTCGGGATCCTCCAGGACGATGAAGTCCGGGTCCTCTGGGTAGAGATCCCAGTCCACGCGCCGGGCGCCAATCGACACTAGGCGCTCCACCTCGGCCCCCTGGTCCTCCGCATACAGGTCAAGGTGGATCCGCGGGCGGTCCTGGACAGGGGTTTCGCTCAGCATGAGCGAGAGCAACGCGCCAGGGCCCGACGGCGGTGCGAGGGTTACCCACGTGTCGTCACCTGGTTCCCGCGGGACGTAGCCCAAGGCTGAGTTCCAGAATTCGGTAGCGGCGGCGACGTTGTTGACGCCGAGGACGATGGTGCCGATGGTCAACATCCGCCCAGCCTAGACCCGTCCTGTGCTGGGTGTCAGGACCTCACTGGCAGCCTTTCGCGCTGGTGGGACGGGCGCGCCCCGCTAGACTCGCCCTCATGGGGGAGCACAACACACCTGAAGTCCGCATGCCGTCCAAACGCGCCAAGTGGCGCGCCGCCGTCGTGCCTTCGCTGGCCGTTGCCGTGGTGCTGGCGGGGTGCCTGATCGCCTGGCTGAACCGGAACGGTTCCTTCAGTTTCGCCTACGCGCCGAACAGCAACCGTCCGTTCACCGGCATCGGCGCGGACCTCATCACCGAGGGAACGCAGGCGGGCCTGGCCATCGCCGTCGTGGGCCTGTTGGTGCTGGCGTTCTGGGCCGGTTTCAGGATGGGCAGGCGGCCCGGCCGGTAGACAGCCCCGCCGCAGCTGATTCCGCAGCTAGTCCTCGTACCCGATGAGCCAGTGGAGCCCATGCTGGTCGATGACCTGGCCGTCCGAAGCGCCCCACGGTTTTGGCGCGAGGGCATCAACCACGGTGCCGCCGTCGGAAAGCCTGCGAAACCATTCGTGCAGCACTGACGGTTCTGCGGTCCCCAGCAGCGAGAGCATTACGCCTTCGGTGCGGACGGACGCCTCGCCGGCTGCCGCGTCCGAGCCCCCAAGCGCGACGACGCCGCTGAGCGTTCCGTGGGCGATGGCGTCCGGGGAGCCGTCGCTCCTGCTGAAGTCCTGGTAGGTGTACAGGGTAAGTTCACCGCCGAAGACATCGCAGTAAAAGGTCAGGGCTTCCCGCGCGGTTCCGGGAAAGCTGACATAGACCTGAGGCCCTGGCGTGCGAACGGTGTCCTGCGAAGGGGTACTGGTCATCATCCATCCTCGGGTTCTGGGGGGCAATGGGCTGTTCCGGAATCTCATCCGGGTGCCGGCCGCGGGTGTAGCCGCTTACGCCGGGCATCCGCCCAGCCTAGACCGGGAGGGCTGAGCCGGGAAGGGCGGTCCGGCGCCCACGATTAGACTCGCAGGCATGGGGGACAACGAAATACCGGAACATCGAAAACCGTCCAGACGCACCAGGCTCAGTGCCGTCGTCGTGCCTTTTCTCGGTGTCACCGCGCTGCTGGTGGGGTGCATTGTCGCGTGGAACCAGCAGGCGACCGCCAGCTTTGGCTGGTTCGCCTACGCGCCGCTAAGCAACGACACCTTCAGCGGATCCGGCTTGACGTTCGTAACGCAGGGGACGCAGATCGGGTTGGGCATCGCGGTGCTGGGTCTGCTGATCCTCGCCTTCTGGGCCGGTTATCGGAGTGGCCGGCGGACTGGGCGGACGACGAATCGATGACACGCCGCACTGACTTTTGGGCGCTGGCCCTGGTGGCCAGCGCCACACTGCTGGTGTGCGGCGCCGTCGCAACCTGGAACTTCACCCTTATTGCCGATGAAAATGGCATCAGGGAGGGAGGGTTCCCTTTCACCACCCCGCTGGGCCTCGGCGTCGCCGCCTTCATGGTCAGCCTGCCGGGCTTTTTCGCAACCAGACGCCGTGCACGGGCGCCCCGGGACTGACGGCGAGCTTTCGGCCCCAGCATCACCCCAGCCAAGCGCACCCAGGCACGCACCCGCCCACTCACCCAACTAGAGCCCATTCACCCCAGCAGGTCGTCCTGGTAGCACCAGCGCCAGTCCTCGCCGGGTTCGATGCTGCGCATGACGGGGTGCCCGGTCGATTCGAAGTGCCTGGACGCGTGGGTGGCGGGGGAGGAATCGCAGCACCCCACGTTGCCGCACTCCAGGCACATACGGAGGTGGACCGTCGTCGTTCCCTCCCGGACGCAGTCCTCGCAGATCGCGCCGCCGGGCACTTCCCGCGGTTCCGCGGACTCCAGGTGGTCGCACTCACCGCCGGGTTTGGCCACGCCTTCGCCTCCGCCCCCGCCGGACGGGTCAATCTCGTCCAGGGACACGTCCAGCATCGATTCCTCAACGTCCAGCCGCTCGAGCACAGCGCTCAGGACCTCGTGCGCGTACTCGCCACCCCGCCGGAGCTCCAGCACCTTCTCGCGCTCAGCTTCCAGCATTGCCAGCCGCAGCCGGGCATAGCGCTCGCTGGGCGTGGACGTTTCCGCCGACGGCCGCCCCAGCCGCTCCCACGCCGCCAGCCCGCGTTCCTGCGTCCGGCGCTTCAGCATGGACACCACTTCCGGCGGGTCGTCATCCGTCCTGAGTTCATGCAGCTTCGCGACGCCCGCGGCGGTGGCCAGCTGCATGAGCGATGCCTGGTTCAACGCGTCTTCGCGCTGGTCCGGCCCCTGCACCCGGAGGATCCGCACCAGCGCCGGCAGCGTGAATCCCTGCAGCGTCAGCGTGCCGCCCACCACCACCAAGGCAGCGAGGATCAGCACTGACCGGTGTTCCAGGTCCTCCGGCAGCACCAGTACGGCGGCCAGGGTGACCACGCCCCGCATCCCGGCCCACGACACAATGGCCGCAAACTGCCACGGCGGAGCCGGATCCTGCTGCCGCACCGACGGGATAAGCCGCGGCAGGTAGGTGGCTGGGAACACCCAGACCGGCCGGAGGAACAGGACGGCCAGCAGGATGACCGCGCAACCGACCCAGATCCTGCCGGCGCCCAGGGAATCGTCCTGGACGCCGTCCACAATGGTGCGCACCTGCAGCCCGATCAGCAGGAACACCGAATTCTCCAGCAGGAACTGCACGGTGTTCCAGTTGCTCCGCTGGCTGAGCCGGGCCGCGCCGTTGGGCATGGACGGCGCCTTGGTGCCCATGATGAGGCCGGTGACCACGACGGCGAGCACACCCGAGGCGTGGATCGCCTCCGCCGGCAGGTACGCCACCAGGGGCGCCGCCAGCGACGTCGAAGTATTGATGGCAACGTTGCGGATCCGTTTGCGGAGCATTGTGAGCACGTACGCCGCGGCGATGCCCACCACCAGTCCGCCGCCCACAGCCAGTACGAAGTCCCCGGCAATCCCGGCCACGGACACCACTCCAGAGATGGCGGCGATCGCGGCGCGCAGGCAGATCAGGGCCGTGGCGTCATTGACCAGGGATTCGCCCTCGAGGATGGTGACGATCCGGCGGGGCATCCCCACCTTCCGCGCGATCGCCGTCGCAGCCACCGCATCCGGCGGCGCCAGCACGGCCCCCAGCGCAAACGCGGCCGCCAGCGGAATCTCCGGAAACAGCCACCAGACCACCAGCCCGACGGTGAGGGTGCCGAAGATGACATACCCCACCGAGAGCAGGCCGATGGCGCGGCGGTTGGAGCCAAAATCAAACAGCGACGTGCGCAGCGCAGCCGCATACAGCAGCGGCGGCAGCAGCCCCACCAGCACCAGTTCAGGGTTCAGTTCGATGTCCGGAATGAACGGGAGGAACGAACCCGCCACCCCGATCAGCACCAGCAGCAGCGGCACCGAAACGTTGAGCTTCCGGCCGAGGGCGCTGCCGGCACACACCACGGCAACGAGGACCAGAAGGCCCAGCGCGATTTCCATGGGGTCATTCTCCCAGCAACGCCGCCAAAGGGAACGGAAGACCAGGAGAACCGAAGACCAGGGGGACGGAAGGCCAAAGGGAACGGCCCACGCACGACGGCGGGGCGCGGCCGCCCCCGCGAACGGGCAACCCACGGAGCAATCCACGAAGGAGAACGCACGACGGCGGGGCGCGGCCGCCGTCGTCCGCTTCCTTGGCGACGTTCCCGGCCTGAGCGCCGGTGACCGTTTACTCCGGCGCGCGGGCGGGTAACCATGGACTATGACTGATTCCGGAACCGGCGGCGCCGACGACCCCTTCGATGGCAGCGACGAAATCGTAGGAGGATCGGCCCCGGAAGAGACACCCGAGTCCATTGCCGACGACGTTCGGCACGAAATCCAGCTGGGCCACGTCCAGGACGACGTCAGCACTGTCCTCGAGGAACGGTTCGAGGAAGCCGGCATCGATGCGCGGCCCGAAGAGGTGGACGACCTCGCGGAGGAGATCGAACGGGACGCGTCCAGCTGACCCGCGTCTCCGGCTGACCTGCCGAGCCGGCAAAGCCACGGGCCCAGGAGGCTCGGCCGTAATACAGCCTTGAATGGATACATCGCACGATGTACCGTCAAGGACATGGAGACCCTCACCCACGCCCCGGTCCTGGCGCGCTTCGGATACGCCGTCTCGGACCCCACCAGGGCGCAGGTCCTCCTGGCCCTCGCCCAGGCGCCGTCCTACCCGTCGGATCTGGCCGACTCCATCGGAGTGTCCCGGCAGAGCATGTCCAACCACCTCACCTGCCTGCGCGGCTGCGGGCTGGTATTATCGGTCCCGGACGGCCGCCGGACTCGTTACGAACTCGCCGATGCCCGGCTGGGCCACGCCATCATGGACCTGCTCGGTGTTGTCCTCGCGGTAGACCCTGCCTGCTGCGCCCCCGACGGCGAGTGCCTGGCATGAGCGGAACCCTGGCCCACCAGCTCACATCCGGGCGGCGGGCCATCCTGACGCGCCGGATCCGCCTCTTCGCAGCCGCCACCATCACCTACAACGTTATCGAAGCGGTGGTTGCGCTCTGGGCCGGCGGCGTGGCCGATTCGTCGGCACTGATCGGGTTCGGACTGGATTCGGTCATTGAGGTCGCGTCTGCCGCTGCACTGTCCTGGCAGTTCTCCGCGAAGGACCCGGAACGGCGTGAACACCTCACCCTGCGCATCATCGCCATCTCCTTCTTCGCGCTCGCGGCCTTCGTCACCGTGGATGCCGTCCGGTCGATGGCTGGCGGGGGAGAGGCCCAGCACTCCACCCCCGGCATCGTGATTGCGGCCCTGAGCCTTGCCATCATGCCCGTCCTCTCGTGGGCGCAGCGCCGGGCAGGACGCGAGCTCGGTTCGAGGACCGCCGTCGCCGACTCCAAACAGACGTTGCTCTGCACCTACCTGTCCGCGGTGCTGCTGGTGGGGCTGGTCCTGAACAGCACGCTGGGTTGGTGGTGGGCGGATGCTGCAGCGGCCATCGTGATCGCCGGCATTGCGGTCCGCGAAGGCTTCAACGCCTGGCGCGGGGACGTCTGCTGCGCGGTGCCCCATGCAGAGCCTCACGCCGAGTCGCCTGCGGTGTTCCGCGTAAACGGCAGCGCGGCCCAGGATGCCGCCGCCAGCCAGGCCGGCAGCGGGCAGGACGCAGATGCGTGCTGCCCCGGGTGCGCTCCAGCGCAGCCGCAGTCCTTGGGACTGACCATCCGCAGCAAGAACTGAGTAGCCGCCGAAAACCTCAGCCCTTAACTTCGGGAGTTGGCGCGGCCAGCGGGATCACGTCCAGGCTGCCCGGACCCACCATGACCAGGACGTGAGGCGCGGCCACGTCGTCCAGTGCCGCTGCCACCTGCTGGATGACTTCGTCGGGCTGGGCAGCTGGTGACCCCGGCGCAGGGACGGACGACGGCGGCAGGCCAGTGCCGCCGTCGTCCGCCCTTAGCCAGGCGGTCACCTTGGCACCTCCCGTGGCGTCAGCGATGCCGCGCGCCAAAGCGCTGACGTCAATGGTGCCCGGGGGATAGCCGCTGACCAGCGTGACCTGGTCAATCGTCCGACGCCGGGCGGGCGCCGCGGCCGCCAGCAGCGTGCGGTCGTGCCGCCACAAGGCGAAGTGGTATCCGGCCACCAGGCCAGCCGCCACCAACAGGCCCAGCGGTGCCCGGATCCGGTCCACAAAGCTTCCGCCGGAGACGTCGCCGAGCAGGTACTGGAACACCCGGTAGCCCGTCACCAGCAGCGTAATCAGGGCCACCACTGCGCTGACGCCGAAGAACGCCACCAGGTAAATGCGCCGGCCGGGTGGGATTTCGCCTGCCGTCCGGGGCTGGTGCCGCGGCTTCCACGCCAGCCACCACACCGCGCCGCCCACCATCAGGGAACTGATGCCGCCCAGCAGCAGTGTGCGCGCGGCGCCGCCGGCGAGTGGCGAGACGACGGCAGCCAACAGCGCGTTCACCACCACGCCCACACCGGACGCCGCCGCGGCCAGCGCAACGGCTGAGGTCACCAGGAGGCTGGCGCGCCTCGTTGCGGTGGAACGGGAAACGGCCACCGCCCGGTGGTAGCGCCACACCACAGCACCGATGGCCGCGGCCGAGATTGCCGGCGCCAGGGGCTCCAGCAGCAGGTTCACAGGATCGCTGCGGTCGAACGCGAGCCGCAGGAGCACGAACGCCACCACGCCCACGCCGCCCAGCGCTGCAATGCCCGCGATAAAGATGCCGACGGCGATCATGGCCACGTCCGCCAGTGTGGTCCGGAGGCGCCGGCCGCCTTCCCTGAACCAGTGCCACCACCACACCAGGGCCCCGCCCGCGGCCCACACCAGCGAACGGACCGGGGCAAACCACCACGGCTCAACCGCTGCGCTGAGCGGCAACCCGCGGATGGCCACGTCCAGCAGGCCACTGAGGGCGGCAACCGCCGCGCCGGCGCCCAGCAGCAGGCCGAAGACCGAGCCGAGGAGTGTCCTGACATCTTCCAGGTGCGTCGGCGGCTTGGCGGGGTGCTTCCACATCCACCGGTGCCAGAGCCAGATGGCCGCCCACACCAGGCCGTTGGCGAGCGGGGACTGCCACTGGCTTTCCTGCGTATCAATGGAGGACGTTGCCAGGTTCAGCAGCGAAGTGGTGGCGATGATAAGCGAAACGGCGTACATCCCGGACAGGTACAGGCCCCAGCCGGCAGCGGTGCGCTCCGCCGCGTCGTCGAGGCGCCGCCAGGCAAACCACCACAGCAGCAGTGCCAGCGGACCGCCGATCAGGGTGAACGCCAGGGGCAGTGCCAGGCTGGCAGGATCGCCGGTGACCAGCACGGACGACGCACGGAAGAGCCGTTCGAGCAATCCGCTCACACCTGAGGCCGCAATCACCACCAGGGCGAACAGCAGGACATAAAGGATCAGGCGGCGGAGGGTGGCCAGGCCGCCGGCCGGAGCGCGGGTGGTGGTGGCTGCCGGCGAGGTCATTGTTTGGCCGGAACCACGGAGCAGGCCGTCAGGATGTAGGGTGGCTGGTCGATTTTCCAGGCGCCGTTGACTTTCAGGAGCGAGAAGGCGTCCTCCATCTCGTACTCGGACGGGTCAAACGGTCCGCCCTGGGACTGTTGGACGATGGAAACCCGCACCGTGGCTGAATTGGTGCGCTCCGCCGTCGACACCAGGACGACCCGCGCCGGCCGGGGCTCGCCCTGAAAGCCTCCCCGGCACCTGCTCCGGGCGCCGTCGGTGAGGTACAAATCCGCGGCGGCGTTGTCGCCATCAATCACGGCCTTGCTGTACCGCTGCACCACCCCGGCGGGGCTGGCCTCGTCCAGTTGCGCGGGGTCGCCGCGCGTGAAGACCACGGCCAGCGCCACCACCACCAGCAGGCTTACGACGCCGATCAGCACGAAAAGGATCCGGTCCGGTTTCCGCGCGGCGTCGCTCATGGCGACAGTATGCGCCCTGGTCAGGGAGTTCTAAAGGTGTCTTTTGGCCCGGCGCGAGAGGCGCAGCCTGAGGACCTTCCCGGGGTGCTGAAGAGCAAATCTTCAATATAGTTAGGAAAATCCGTTGACTGTCCGGAAATCTTCACTATAGTTGTGTGAGTAGCATCACCCAGTGAAAGACAAACGATGACCACCGAGACTAGCACCACCGCCCCGCCGGCCACCAGCGAACTGCTGGCCACAGTCGGCAACAAGGTGCGGTCCATGCGAAAGGACCGGGGAATGACCCTGGCCCGGCTCTCGGAAATCACCGGACTCAGCCAGGCGATCGTCAGCCAGATCGAACGCGGAATGGCCAACCCGTCCTTCACAACCCTCGCGCAGCTGGCCCACGGACTGGACATCCCCGTGGGACGGTTCTTCATCGGCCAGGACCAGTCCAGGTCCCCGGTGGTCCGGAGATCCGCGCGGCGCAACCTCCAAAACGTCACCCGCGAGTCCGTCGGCGAAGCAATTCATGAGCTGCTCACCCCGGACCGCGATGGCGCCATTGAAGCGCAATGGATCAGCACGCCCCCAGGGCACGACACCAGCGCAACACCCTTCACCCACAGCGGCGAAGAGTTCTGCTACATCATTTCGGGCCGGAAGGACGTCTACCTTGATGGCGTCTGCTACAGCCTCGAAGAGGGCGACTCGATCACCTACTCTTCGGAAATCCCCCACTGGTACAAGAACAGCTACGAAGAGGTATGCGTAGCCATCTGGGTCAACGCTCCCCACGCGTTGTAGGCCTGCCGGCCTTAACCTGCGCCGGCGCTGACCCCTAACCGTCCGGACACGTTTCCGTGGCCGCTGACACTCCTTGCCACTTTCGCATCAGGCGCCTCCTCCAACAGGCGTTCCTGCGTCATACCCTCTTACGCCCTCCGGGGCGCAAGCGTAAGGAAAATCCCATGCTTGACACCCAAACCACGGACAATGCCGTCCCGACCTCCCGAACCACCGCTTCATCCCCCCAAAAGCACGAAAAGTTCACCCCCGAAGTCCGCAAAGGCCTCCTGGGCCTGGGCCTCGGCAACGCCCTCGAATGGTACGACTGGATGGTCTTCGGCCTCCTGTCCGCCTTCATCGGACCCAACTTCTTCCCCAACACGGACCCGCTGTCCGCAACGCTGAACGCCCTGGCCGTGTTCGCCGTCGGGTTCGCCTTCCGCCCCCTGGGCGGCATCCTCCTCGGCACCCTGGCCGACAGGATCGGCAGGCGCCGGGTGATGCTGCTGTCCATCATGCTGATGGCCGGCACCACCCTGATCATCGCCGTCACCCCCAGCTACGCCACCATCGGCCCCCTGGCCGGCATCATCCTGCTGGTCTGCCGGGTCCTGCAGGGCATTTCCACAGGAATCGAAGCCCCGCTCTCCACCTCGCACGCCGTTGAACTGGCGCCGGAGGGCCGCGAAGGCTACGTGGCCGGCATCATGTCCTTCTACGTGAACATTGGCATCCTGCTGGCCTCGCTGGTCAGCTTCCTCTGCAGCCTGGTGATCGGCGGGGCGGCCATGGGGGACTGGGGCTGGCGTGTGCCTTTCATCCTCGGCGCCCTCTTCGGCTTCGTGGTCCTGTACCTCCGCCGCTCCCTACCGGAAACCCTCAAAGAAGAGGAGATGGCCACCAACACACCCCGCGCCGTCTGGTCCGGCGTCCGCAAGCACTGGCTCTCCGTCATGGCCATCATCTTCGTGGTGGGCGCAGCCCAGGCCTACAACTACGCCTGGAACGTGGGCCTGCCCAGCGCAGCCCGCAGCGGCTTCAAGGAAGACCCCACCTCCGTCTTCGCCCTCACCACTGTCCTTGGCGTCATCCTGGTGGCCGGCTCCTGGATCATCGGCAAGCTCGCCGACGGCAAGGCCATGTCCCGCTGGTTCCTGGTGACCCGCATCCTGGCCATCCCGTCAGTGTTCCTCATGCTGCTCTACGTACAGCCCGGCATCGGCGCATTCGCGGCGGTCCTGCTGGGCGGCTCGGTGGTACTGGTGCTGAACATGACCCTCTACAACGTGGTCAGCTCCTCCCTGATGCCCAAGAACATCCGCGGAACCGGAGTGGCCCTGGGCTACGGCATCGGCGTCGCCCTCTTCGGCGGCACCGCCTCCTACCTGCTGGTCTGGTTCCAGTCCCTGAACCTCACCTGGATCTTCCCGGTCTACGTGGCCGTCCTGTCCATCCTCAGCATCGTCTTCTACATCGCCGCACGCCGCTCCAACGGCATCTTCGTCGGCAAGTAAGGAACCCTCCCATGAACACCACACCCAGCTTCGCCGCGCCCGAAAACGGCTTCGCCGGCTCCCTGGAACTCGCCACCACCACGGCGGATCTCACCGCCCCCGTCATCTCCCGCTCCAACGTGCTGGTGGTGGGCGGTGGCCCCGCAGGCGTTGCCGCGGCCGTCACCGCGGCCCGCTCCGGCGCCAAGGTCACCCTGCTGGAACGCTACTCATCCCTGGGCGGACTCGCCTCCGGCGGCATGGTGCTGGTGCTGGACGACATGATCAACGGCCAGGAAATCACCGTTACCGGCATCGTCTCCGAGTACGTGGAGCGGCTGCAGAAGCTGGGCCTGGCCATTGTCCCGCCGGCGGATGACCGCAAGACCTCGGAGGAACTCTGGAACAAGTGGGGCCGCTACGGCACCTTCGACTTCCACTCCCACACCAACCCGAAGCCCATCTGCTACGCCGCAGCCTTTGACCCCGACGGCTGGAAGCGGGTCTCCAACGACCTGGTCCGCGAAGCCGGAGTGGACCTCCGCCTGCACTCCTGGTTCTCCCGCCCCATCGTGGACAACGGCGTGATCAAGGGCGTCATCACCGAGACCAAGCTGGGCCCGCAGGCCTTCATGGCGGACGTGGTCATCGACACCACGGGCGACATCGACGTCGCCTCCCGGGCCGGGGCCAGCTACGCCAAGGACAACTACATCACCACGCTCGTCTTCCGCCTGGGCAACGTGGACACCCGGGCCGCCGAAGCATTCGAGCAGGCCAACCCCAAGGAAGCCCGCGCCATCAACCGCAAGATCAAGCGCCTCCTCGGCGGCGCCTGGGAGCTGTGGTGGCTCAAGACCCCCATCGACGGCGTGGTCTGGTGCAACGCCCCGCACATGTCCGGCTTCGACGGCACGGACCCGGCAGACATGACCGCCGCCGAGTTCGCTGCCCGCGACAGGATCTCCGAGGCCGTGGACTACGTCCGCGCCCACCTGCCCGGTTTCGAAAACTGCTACATGCTGGACGTCGCCTCCCAGATGGGTGTCCGGCAGACCCGCCTGCTGCAGGGCGAGTACGTGATGACCAAGGACGACGTCACCCAGCGCCGGCACTTCGCCGACACCGTGGCCCGCGGCCGCGACTACTACTACCCGTACCGTTCGCTGTTGCCCAAGGAGGTGGACCAGCTGCTAGTTGCCGGGCGCCACTACTCCGCCACCCCGGAAGCGCAGAAAATGTCACGTGAGATTCCGCCCTGCATGGCCATGGGCCAGGCCGTCGGCGTTGCTGCCGCGCTCGCAGTCGAGAACAATGTCCTGGTCCGCGACGTCTCCGCCCTGGACATCCAGCAGGGCATGCGCCGGCACGGCGCAGACCCGGGCGACGTCCCGTCGTCGAACGCCACCATCGACCAGGACGCGGCGGTGCCGGCATGAGCAGCGCGACGTTGGAGCAATTCACGGACCGCACGGAACAGGCCGCAGGACGTACGACGGCGGCAGGCGCCACCGCGTCACCCCTCGCCGGGGATGCGCGGCCGGCCACCCCGCTGCCGCTGGACGGCATCAAGATCGTGGACTTCACCCAGGTGTTCATGGGCCCGTCCTGCACCCAGATGCTGGGTGACTATGGTGCGGACATCATCAAGGTGGAACGCCCCGGTGCCGGGGACATCTCCCGGAACTCGTTCCCGGACCAGGACGGCCAGGACAACCCGATCTTCCTGTCCATCAACCGCAACAAGCGCAGCGTCTCCATCGACACGCGCACGGAGGAAGGACGGAACGTCCTGCACGCCATCATGGCGGACGCGGACGTGGTGGTCAGCAACTTCCGCTCCGGCGTGATGGAGCGGATGGGCTTCGGCTACGAGGAGCTCACGCAGGAGAACCCGGGCATCATCTGGGCCTCCGGCACCGGCTTCGGCCCGGTGGGACCGTACTCGCACAAGGGCGGCCAGGACGCCATCGCCCAGGCCTACTCGGGCGTGATGTGGCGGCGCGAATCGGACGACCAGAAACCGGCCATCTACCCCACCACCCTCTGCGACTACATCACCGGCATGCACCTGATGCAGGGAATCCTGCTGGCGCTGCGCACCCGGGAAACCTCGGGTGTGGGCCAGAAGGTGGAGGTGACCATGTACGACTCCATGCTGCACCTGCAGATGCAGGAAGCCTGCATGCAGCTCAACCGCGGCTACGAGGTCAACTGGGGCGCCATGCCGCTGAGCGGCGTCTTCGAAACCACCGACGGTGCCGTGTGCATGGTGGGCGGCTTTACCCCGGACCCGCTCGCCCGGATCTCCGACGCCCTGGGCCTGGACGAGGACCTCACCCAGCGCCCGGAGTTCGCCAACCTGGAGCAGCAGTTCAAGCACAAGCCCGCGCTGCAGGCCATCTTCCGGGAGCACATTGCCACCAACACCACCGAGTACTGGACCGGCAAACTCGAGGAGCAGGGGCTGCTCAACGCCCCCGTCCACACCCTGGAACAGGCGCTCGCCGATGCCCAGACCGAGGCCAACGGCATGATCGTGGAGGCGGAACACCCCGGCGTGGGCACGGTAAAGATGCTCAACGCCCCCATCCGGCTCTCGGCCACCCCGCCCTCAGTCCGCCGCGTGGCGCCCCGCCTGGGTGAGCACAATGTGGAGGTGCTGCTGGAAAACGGGTTCGATCCCGAGACCATCGAACGCCTGCAGCAACTGGGGGTCCTCCGGTGAGCATCACTGTGGAAGAACCCGCCGTCGAAGAACGGGTAGACCAGGTCACGCTGGCCATCACCGATGGCCTGGCCACCGTGACCATCGACCGGCAGCACGTCCTCAACGCCGTGGACGGCACAGCCCAGGCCCGGCTCAATGAGATCTGGGACCAGCTGGAGCAGGACGCGTCGGTGCGGGCCGTGGTCATCACCGGCGCCGGCACCCGCGCGTTCTGCGTGGGAGCGGACATGTCCGCGTCCGCCGTGGACAAGACCGGCCTGGAGTACTGGGCCGGCCTGGACCCCAACGGGTTCGGCGGCCTCAGCCTGCGCACCACGCTGGACGTGCCGGTGATCGCCCGGGTGAACGGCTACGCCTTGGGCGGCGGCATGGAAATGGTGCTCGGCGCGGACATCGTGGTCGCCGCGGACAGTGCGAAGTTCGGGCTCACGGAGCCCCGCGTCGGGAGGTTGGCGCTCGACGGCGGCATCCACCAGCTGGTGCGGCGCGTCCCCTACACGCAGGCCATGGGCATGCTGCTCACGGGCCGGAAGGCGGACGCGGCGGAGATGCAGGCCATGGGCCTGGTCAACGAGGTGGTCCCCGCGGAAGAGCTCGACGCCGCGGTGCAGCGCTGGGTGGACCAGATCCTCGCCTGCGCGCCCACCTCGGTCCGGGCCGTCAAGCAAATGGTCACGCAGACCAGCCACCTCACCGCCACGGAAGCCCGCGGCCTGCGGCTCCCGGCCCTCATGGCCGCCCTGGACAGTGAGGACTCGGCCGAGGGGGTCCGGGCGTTCCAGGAAAAGCGCCGGCCCGTGTGGCCCGGCCGCTGACCTGCCGCCGTCCCTCCGCCCCTACCTTCACGCTTCGCCCCACCCCCCACGCTTCGCATTGAAAGGAAGCAGAACAATGCAGCAACCCCTTGCGCCCAACAACCTGGCCCCTGACGCACTGCCCGCAGGCGTGTGGGGTGTGGTGGCCACGCCCTTCCAGGGCAGTACCCTCGACGTGGACCTGGACAGCCTGTCCGAACTGGTGGAGCACTACGAAGCCATCGGCGCCACGGGCCTCACCGTCCTGGGCGTGTTCGGCGAAGCCGCCGCACTGACGGCTGAGGAACGGCGCCACGTCCTGGAAACCGTTGTCGAATGCACGTCGCTTCCGCTGGTGGTGGGAGTGACGGCGCTGGCCACCAGGCCGGCCATCGAGGAGGTCCGGGCGGCGCAGGAGATGGCTGGGGGACGCCTGGCAGCAGTGATGGTCCAGGCCAACT
Organism: Pseudarthrobacter equi; assembly: GCF_900105535.1. Lineage (NCBI taxonomy): Bacteria > Bacillati > Actinomycetota > Actinomycetes > Micrococcales > Micrococcaceae > Pseudarthrobacter > Pseudarthrobacter equi. The sequence continues at coordinate 4,047,980 of NZ_LT629779.1, read as the reverse complement.
CGGCCCGGGCGGATGCGGTGATTGCCCATCTGGATGCCATCCACCGCGCCACCGGCGCCAAGGTGGTGCTGCAGGACTACCCGCTGGCCAGCGGCGTCAGCATCGCCACGGCCGCACTGATCTCCGTGGTCAACGCCTGCCCGTTCGTCATCGCCGTCAAAGCCGAGGCCCCGCCCACCAGTGTGGCCATCGCCGAGCTGAGCGCCGCCGTCGGCGTCTCCATCTTTGGCGGCCTGGGCGGGCAGGGGCTGCTGGACGAACTCCAAGCCGGCGCGGCGGGAGCCATGACCGGATTCTCCTACCCGGAGGCGCTGATCGCCTGCGTCGCCGCATGGCAGGACCGGGGCTACGAAGCCGCCCGCACCGAACTGCTGCAGTACCTGCCGCTGATCAACTTCGAACAGCAGGCCAAGGTGGCGCTCGCCATCCGGAAGGAATGCCTCCGCGAACGCGGCCTGATCAAGGACTCCGGAGTCCGGGCCCCGGCGGCAGCCTTCCCCGAAAGCCTGCGCGACGCCATGCACACCCACCTCAGCGAGGCCGCCGATGCGCTCGGCAACGCCAAGGCCCGGGCACAAGCACAATCCCCGGCACTGACCCCAGCAAGGAGCTACTGATGGATCTCGGAATCGCCGGCAAAACTGCCCTGGTGGCCGCCTCCACAGGCGGGCTTGGCCTGGCCGTGGCCCGGGCGCTTGCTGCGGAGGGCGTCCGCGTGGCCATCGTGGGCCGGCGCCGGGACCGCGCCAAGGAGATCGTGGCCGAACTCCAGGCCGCGTACGGAACCGGCAGCGGCGCCAACACTGCCGGATTCGACACCGTGGCCATCGAAGCGGACCTGACCACGCCGGAGGGCATCGGATCAGCCGTCGAGCACACCGTGGCGGACCTCGGCCCCATCGACATCCTGGTGCTCAACGGCCCCGGGCCCAGGCCGGGTGCCGCAGCGACGCTCACTGCGGAAGACATGGCAGCCGCCTTCGATCTCCTGGTCAAGCCGCACCACGCCCTGGTGTCCCACGTCCTGCCGGGCATGCGCGAGCGGCGGTGGGGGAGAATCCTCGCCATCGGCTCCAGCGGCGTCACCGCGCCGCTGCCCAACCTGGCCATCTCCAACACCGGACGGGCCGCGCTGGCCGGTTACCTGAAAACCCTCGCAGCGGAAGTGGCCCTGGACGAGGTCACGGTGAACCTCCTGCTGCCCGGCCGGATCGCCACGGACCGGGTCACCCAGCTGGACCAGGCCGCAGCGAAGCGCCGCGCCACCACGCTCGAGGAGATCCAGCTCGAATCCCGCAAGACTATCCCTGCCCGCCGCTACGGGGAACCCGCCGAGTTCGGTGCGGCCGCCGCCTTCCTGTGCAGCGCGCCGGCGTCGTACATCACCGGCGTGGCGCTCCGCTGCGACGGCGGCCTGATCCGCAGCCTCTAGCCCCAACATTCCAAAGGACCCACCATGACCTCCACCGTTATTGACGCCGAAACCAACCAATCCACTGACTCCCGGGAAGCCATCACCGCCCGGCACCTCATCAACGGCCAATGGCTGGGTGACGCGGACACGGTGCGGATGAACCCGGCCCGGCCCGGCGAGATCGCCGCGGTTTCCCCCAGCGGCACCGCTGCGGACGTGGACTCAGCGGTCACCGCAGCGGCGGCGGCCCAGCCTGCCTGGGCGGCGCTGCCCGCACCCTCGCGCGGCGCCATCCTCATCGCCGCCGGCAACCTGCTGATCGAGCGGCAGTCGGCCATCGCCGAGGACCTGGTCCGTGAGGAAGGCAAGACCCTGGCCGAGGCCAAGGGCGAGGTGAAGCGAGCCTCAGACGTGCTGCGGTTCTTCGGTTCGCTGGGCTGGGCGGCCACCGGGGAGGTGCTGCCCAGCGGCCTGCCGGACACCACCATCACCACCCGCCGTGAGGCGTTGGGCGTGGTCGGGCTGATCACGCCGTGGAATTTTCCCATCGCCATCCCCGCCTGGAAGGCCGCCCCCGCGCTGATCAGCGGCAACGCCGTGGTGATCAAGCCAGCCGAGCTGACCCCGCTGTCCGCCACCCACCTGGCCCGGGCCCTGCAGGATGCCGGGCTGCCCGCCGGCGTCTTCAACGTGGTCCACGGTAAGGGCCGTGTTGTGGGGGAGGCGCTGGCCCGGGATGCCCGTATCGCCGGGCTCTCCTTCACCGGTTCCACCCGTGTGGGCCTGGGGCTCCAGGAAATCCTGAACGCGCGCCGCGCCCGCGTCCAGCTTGAGATGGGCGGCAAGAACGGCGTCCTGGTGCTTGATGACGCAGACCCCGCCAAGGCTGCGCAGGTGGTGGCCGCCGGCGCGTTCGGCCTCACCGGCCAGGCCTGCACCGCAACATCGCGGGTCTATGTCACGCCGGGTGTGAAGGAGAAGTTCCTCGCGGCGCTGGTGGCCGAAGCCTCGCAGTACACTGCCGGGGACGGCCTGGACGGCCTGGACGGCGCTGGCACAGGCGGAACATCGCGCATGGGTGCCGTGGTGAGCCGGCAGCAATTCGAGCAGGACCAGGAAGCGGTGCGCGCCGCCGTCGAACGCGGTGCCACCCTCCTGCACGGAAAGTACGACGGCGACCCCTCCGGTGCGCTTTTCTTCCCCGCCGCCGTGCTCACCGACCTGCCCGCCGGTGACCCCGCTGTCACCGAGGAAATCTTCGGCCCCGTGGTGGCGGTCCTGGAAGTCCCCGACTACGAGGCCGGCCTGGCCGCAATCAACGATTCGCGCTACGGACTCACCGCCGGCATCTGCACCGATTCCCTGGCCCTGGCCACCGATTTCGCTGCCCGCGCCCAGGCCGGCGTGGTGAAGGTGAACAGGCCCACCGCCGGGCTGGACCTGAACGTGCCTTTCGGCGGCGTGAAGGACTCGTCAACGAACACGTTCCGCGAGCAGGGCCGGTCCGCGCTGGACTTCTTCACGTGGGGCAAGACGGTCTACACCGGGATCTGACAGGACCCGGAAGGGGGCGGGGTTCCAGGCGCTGGCCCGGGATCCGCCCCCAGGGGCAACCCAGCACCGAACGGCCGCCAGGCAAATTCCTGGCGGCCGTTCGTGTGCCCGCAAGCCTTGCCCCGCCGTCGTCCGCCTGCCCTTTCCGGGCCCCCGCGCCGGTGGGACGATGATCCTATGCAGGAAAACAGGGTTGACAGCCCCAATGATGCAGGCCCGCATCTGCATGCCCACACCGCACCCACCACGCAGCAGATGCGCACGGTGGGCCAACGCCGCCGCGACGCGGAGGAGAAGCTGGAGCACCACCTCCAGGAAGCCCGCCACAAGGATCACCCGCACGGGGATGAGCCTCCGCCGGATCAACCCCGCACCGATGGGGACCAGCAGAGCGGCAGCTCCACCTAGGACAGAGGAACCACAACAGGCGACGACGGGACTTTCCCGGCGTCGCCTGTTTCTTGCTGCCCAACGGCAGGGCCGGGCCGTGTGCCTGTTCGCGTAGCCGCAACGGGTTTCCGTTTCGTTTCAACAATGTTGCTTTGAGTGCAACGTTGTCATATGTCGCGGAATTGCTGCCTCCAGGCGATGAATGCCCGTATCGCCTGTCAAGTCTCCACGGAAATAGTCTGCGAATCTCTTGACTGTGTTCGCAGTCACCACCTATCTTGAAACAACGACGTTGCAATCAGTGCAACTCCAACTTTCATTGGTGGTTCTATGAGTCACGAAACAACACCGCCCCAGGCGGGAGTCATCGCCAAAGATGCCGATGGTTCCGCACTGGCAGGCGGCGGCGTTAGCCCCCTAACGCCCAGCAAGGACGTACGACGCCGGGTGGTCACCGCGAGCTTCATCGGCAACTTCGTTGAATGGTTCGATTACGCCGTCTACGGCTACCTCGCCGCTGTCATCTCATCGGTTTTCTTCCCGGAAGCGGACCGGCAGACGGCGCTGCTGGCCACTTTCGGCGTCTTCGCGGTCTCGTTCTTCGTCCGGCCGCTGGGCGGTTTCTTCTGGGGCCACATCGGCGACAAACTCGGCAGGCGGAAGGCCCTGTCCCTGTCCATCGTCATCATGTCCGTCTCGACGTTCTGCATCGCGCTGATTCCCGGCTACGCATCCATCGGGCTGATGGCTCCGGTCCTGCTCCTCCTCATCCGCATCGTCCAGGGCTTCTCAGCCGCCGGCGAGTATGCGGGCGCCTCGGCCTTTCTGGTGGAGTACGCCCCGGCGAACCGGCGCGGCCTCTACGCTGCCGTGGTTCCGGCCAGCACCGCGGCCGGCCTGCTCCTGGGCTCCCTCATAGCGGCTCTCCTGAGCTCGGTGCTCACCACAGAGCAGTTGCACGAGTGGGGCTGGCGGCTGCCGTTCCTGCTGGCTGCCCCCATGGGGCTCATCGGACGCTACATCCGCACCAAACTCGAGGACACCCCGGCCTTCCGGGAACTGGCCGCGAAGGAAGGCACCGAAGAGAAGGCCCCCGCGCTGGCCATGTTCAAGACCTACCGGAAGCAGCTCGTCATCGCCTGCGGCGCGGTACTGCTCAACGCCGTGGGCTTCTACGTCATCCTCAGCTACATGCCCACCTACCTCTCCGAGGAACTGGGCTTCGGCCCCACCGAGTCCTTCCTGGCCACCACCATTGCCCTGGCCAGCTACATCGGATTCATCTTCCTTACCGGCATGGCCTCGGACGTCTTTGGCCGCAAACGGATGCTCATCACGGCATCCATCCTTTTCATGGTCCTTACCGTTCCGGCGTTCATGCTGCTGGAAACCGGAGATTTCCTGGTCATCGTCCTGGTCCAGATCCTCCTGGGCGGCATGCTCACCCTGAACGACGGAACACTCCCCAGCTTCCTGGCCGAGCTGTTCCCCACCAAGGTCCGCTACAGCGGGTTTGCCGTCAGCTTCAACCTCTCCAACGCCCTCTTCGGTGGCACCGCGCCGTTCATGGCCACCCTGCTGATCGCCATGACCCAGAGCAAGATCGCCCCAGGCTGGTACCTGGTTGCAGCTTCGGCCGTGTCCCTGGCGGCAGTCCTGTTCGCCACTGAGACGTCGCGAAAGCCCCTGAAGCACCTCTGACCCCCGGGTATTGCCGGACCCACCGGCATGTGCCAGACCCGCCGGCACGCCCGGCCCGCCGCAAGGCCCCCTGACCACCCTTCCGATCCACACCACATCAACTGCACTGGACAATCCAGAAGCATCAACGAAAGGCACCACAGTGACTATCACCGCCGATATCGCCTCGTCCATCGCCGACCTCGAGCGCCTCAAGGTCCTCCACAACGGCACCAAGGGCAAGCTCACCTTCTCCGACGCCGAGTTCGAGCGCCGCCTGGGCGGCCTCCGCCAGATCATGGCCGCCAAGAGCCTGGATGCCGTCATCCTGACCAGCTACCACGGCATTAAGTACTACTCCGATTTCCTGTTCACCACGTTCGGCCGCAACTACGCCCTGGTGGTCACCGCCGACGACTCGGTCACCATCACCGCGAACATCGACGCCGGAATGCCGTGGCGCACCTCCTACGGCGAGAACATCGTCTACACCGACTGGCGCCGGGACAACTTCTACTTCGGCCTGCAGGAAGCACTGCGCCAGCGCGGCGTCAAGGCAACCCGCCTCGGCGTCGAGGATGACTTCCTCCCCGGTCTGACCCGCGAGAAGATCGCCGCCGCGTTCCCGGGCGCACAGCTCCTGGACGTCTCGCAGGACGCCATGCGCCAGCGCATGTTCAAGTCCGCCGAGGAGATCGAGGTCATCAAGCACGGTGCCCGCATCGGCGACCTGGGCGGCGAGGCCATCCGCAACGCCATCCGCGAAGGCATCTCCGAGTACGAGGTTGCCCTGATCGGCACCGAGGCCATGGTGCACGAGATCGCCAAGACCTTCCCGGACCGGGAAGTCCGTGACACCTGGGTGTGGTTCCAGTCCGGCATCAACACCGACGGTGCCCACAACTGGGCCACCACCCGCAAGCTGCAGCAGGGCGACATCCTCTCGCTCAACTGCTTCCCCATGACCTCCGGCTACTACACCGCCCTGGAGCGCACCCTCTTCCTGGGCCAGCCGGATGAGCGTTCCCTGGAACTGTGGAACATCAACGTGGAGGTGCACAAGCGCGGCCTGGAACTCATCAAGCCCGGTGCCGTCTGCAAGGACATCGCCGCGGAACTGAACGAGATCTACATCAGCCACGGGCTGCTGGCCAACCGCACCTTCGGCTACGGCCACTCCTTCGGCGTCCTCAGCCACTACTACGGCCGCGAAGCCGGGCTGGAACTGCGCGAGGACATCGATACCGTCCTGGAGCCCGGCATGGTGGTCTCCATGGAGCCCATGATCACCGTGGCCGACGGCCAGCCGGGCGCCGGCGGCTACCGCGAGCACGACATCCTGGTCATCGGCGAGGACAACTCGGTGGAGAACATCACCAAGTTCCCGTTCGGCCCGGAGAAGAACATCATCGAGGCCTAACCGTCCAGCACTGGAAGCGGCGTCACGCACACGTGGCGCCGCTTCCGCCGTTTAGGGAAAGATGGTGTCCACCATGACTCCTGCAAAGACCAGCCAAAAAGACGCAGCAGACAACGACGCCGCAGGTGACAACGGCAGCGCCGGCACCGGCACCAATGGCGGTGCGGACGCCAAAGGTGCCTCCGTCGTCGTCAACGCCATCGCCGTGCTGCGCACCTTCAGCGCCGAGGAACCCCTGCTGGGAGTCACCGAAATCGCGGGCCGCGTGGGCATGCACAAGAGTTCCGTTTCCCGGATTCTGGCCACCCTGGAGCAGGAAGGCCTGGTGGAACGGGACCCCGAAACCCGCCGGTTCCGCCTGGGCCTGGGATTGATCGCCGTGGCCGGGCCGTTGCTGGCGGAAATGGACGAGCGCCGCGTGGCGTACCCGGTGCTGCGGCGGCTCACCGAGCAGACGGGGGAGACCAGCGCCCTCATGCTCTGGAACGGCGACGAGGCAATCTGCGTGGAACAGATCGCCAGCCCCCACCAGATCAAACACACCACGCCCCTGGGCGCGCGCTACCGGGACGCCATGAGCGCCTCGGTCCAGGTCTTCCTCGCCCACCAGCCCGCCGAGCGGGTCCGCGAACTCCTGCGCAGCGGCGCCGTCACCTTCCCGGGAATGGACGACGCCGGACTGGCGGCTTACGAAGCCCGGCTCAAGGAAGTTGCGGGGCGTGGCTGGGCCGGGAACTACGGCGAGTCCTCCATGGACGAAGTGGGGGTCGCCGCGCCTGCCTACGACCACCGCGGCGACGTCACCGCCGTCGTGCTCATACCAGCCCCAAGGTTCCGCGTGTCACGCGAACGGCTGGAAGACCTCGGCGAAGCCTGCATGGCCGCGGCCGCCCAGGTCACCACCCGGCTTGGCGGGCGCGCCAGCCAGAACTCGTAAGCGGGCCAGCCGGTGGGTCAGGGCAGGCCGGCCATCCGTACCGCCAGGTGCAGCGCCGCCAGCCTGCCGGTGCCGCGGGGATCGCCGCCGCAAAGATCGAAGATGCGCTGCAGCCGGTGGTGCATCGACTGCCGCTCGAGGTGCAGTTCGCGGGCCGACTGGGCCGTGTTGCAGCCCGAATCGAGCCAGACCTGCAGCGTCTCCATCAGCTGGGACTGCCGTTGCGCATCATGCTGCAGGACGGCACGCAGGTGGTGGTTGACGAAGGCTTCCCGGGCTGATGCCGGCAGCCCCGTCAGCGCCAGGCTCTCCACGGCTGCGTCGTCGGCGTCGAGCACCACCAGGCCGTGGGCCGGCGGCCGCCTGCGCGGTGAGGCGTTGCGGCGCCGCACCTGGCGCACATCCAGGGCGCGGCGTGCCTCGGCCAGGGACCAAGCGGCATCGGCCACCCCGTCAACCATCGGGCCGACGGAGATCACCGCGTCGTGGTTGCCTTCCAAGCCCTGCAGCGAAGCAAGCAGCTCACGGCGCACCCGGGCTGTGTCGGCGCAGGGGAGCCCGGCCATCACCACGAGTTCCGCATCGTCCAGGTAGGCGGCGCTGGGGATCCGGCCGGCGCCCAGGAACGCCTCGATGGCTCCGCGCATTTCCTGCGGGGACGCTGCGTGGACGGCTGCCACCACCAGCGGCGAATCAAGCGGGAACCCTGCCCCCGGGGCCAGCTGTTCCAGGCGCCATTCGGGGGCGGATGTGAGGACGGCGCGCATGAGCTCGGCGCCAGCCTGGGCGTGCAGGCCGGGCGGGGTGTGCTGCAGCAGCGCCAGGCCAAGGATGTCGACGGCGCGTTCCCCGGCCACCTGCGCCAGCGCAGTGTCCCCGCCGTGCGGCACCAGCACCTCCAGCCTGCCCATCAGGACACCGCGCACCGGGATGTCCACGCTCATGACAGTCCCGGCGGGCGGCTCGGGAGCTGCGGGCACGTCGGGACGGTCCGGCGTCCCGGTGACCTCGCCTGCCCCGGCCGGGTTCGTGCCGTGGTGAGTCCCGACGGCGTCGCCTGCCGCGCCGCTGTCCGCGCCGCCGTCGTGCATCGCACCGCCGCCGTGGCCTTCCCTGCCGCCCCCTGCACCGCCGTCGGCCGTCCCTCCGCTGTCCGTGCCGGCGTCGTGCGAAGCCTCGCGTTCCGCTGCGTCCAAACCTTCCGGCAGTGCGCTGCCCAGGTCAACGCCCCACGGAGAAACCAGGCGGACCGCGGACGCAGTGATGCCGGCCAGGACGCCAAGGATCTTGTCCAGAGACGCGCCGTGGGCCAGCTCGGCGGCCATGGCCCGGGTGGCGGCGTCCGCCTGGTGCAGGTGCCCCGCCGACTCGCTGACCAGGATGGAGTTGATGGCCTGCATAACGCCCACGAACGGCACCACCTTGCGCAGCTCCACCACCGGTAGCCCGTATTCGGCCGCCGTTTCCAGCATGTCGGCGGGAACCTCGGGAAGCACTCCGCCGGTCTCGATGGCGAGGGCCGCAATGCCGCGTTGTGCCAGTTCCCGGACGTAGTCCCCGCGCCTGGCGGGAGTGGCCGTTGCCAGGGTGATGCCGCCGCACAGCAGCAGCTCACCGCCGCGCAGCAGCGGCGCGATGTCCAAGACTTCGCTTGAGTGCACCCAGCGAACCGGCTGTGCGGAGGTGTCCGTGCCCAGCGGATGGACCACCGGATCGGCTGCGCTGAGGGCTGGGTGGGCGAGTATTTCACCAAGAGACACTGACACGACAGTCCGTAACGTAGAAGTGGAATCTGTTCGACACATCGTATCTTGTTTACTGTGATTGGGGCCACATAGCCTTGTGAGTACGAAATCCACCTCACGGAGGCCCCCATGCAAGAAAAGCTTTCTTCTTCAGCGCAAAGGCGCGCTGGTTCTGACGCAAACGGCCACACAGACCACTCCACCACCGACCACTCCACCACTGACCACTCCACCACCGACCACTCCGCCACTGACCACTCCACCACCGACCACGAAGCCTGGCTCCAGCCCATCCCGGAATCCGCCCGCACCCGCAAGGTGTCCGGCCAGTTCTGGATCTGGGCCGGCGCCAACCTGGCACCCATCAACTGGGTCCTCGGGGCGCTCGGGATCCACCTGGGACTCGGCTTCGCGGACACCGTCACCGTCCTTGTCCTCGGCAACCTGATCGGCATGCTGCTCTTCGGCTGCTTCGTACTTCTGGGCCAGAAAACCGGAGCCACCGGCATGGTCCTGGCCCGCGCAGCCTTCGGCCGGCGCGGAAACTACCTCCCCGCCGCCATCCAGGCGCTGCTGGTAATCGGATGGTGCGCAGTCAACACCTGGATCATCCTTGACCTGGTAATGGCACTCTTCGGAACGCTCGGCTGGGTGGACCCCGAAGCCCACAACTACGCCTGGAAGATTGGCGTGGCCACCACCATCATGGCTGCCCAGGTTGCCATTGCCTGGTTCGGCTACAAAGCCATCGCCGCCTTCGAAAAGTGGACGGTGCCGCCCACCATCATCATCCTCGCGGTCATGTCCGCCGTGGCCTGGTTCGGCATGAAGATCGACTGGGGCTACGCCGGCCCCGCGGGCAACATCCTCGAAGGCTCGGAACGCATCGCAGCCATGAGCGCCGTGATGACCGCCATCGGCATCGGCTGGGGCATCACCTGGTTCACCTACGCCGCTGACTACTCCCGCTTCGTCAGCACCTCGGTTCCCAAAAAGAAGGTCTACCTGGCCTCGGTCCTGGGCCAGTTCATCCCGGTGGTCTGGCTGGGCATCCTTGGCGCCAGCCTTGCCACGAACAGCGGCGAAGTTGACCCCGGAAAGCTGATCGTCCAGAACTTCGGCGTCATGGCGCTGCCGGTCCTGCTGATGGTGCTGCACGGCCCCATCGCCACCAACATCCTGAACATCTACACCTTCTCGGTCGCCACGCAGGCCCTGGACATCTCCATCAGCCGCCGCAAGCTCAACCTGTTCGTCGGCGTCTTCTCCCTCGCCGCCGTCGTGTTCTTCATCTTCCAGGAGAACTTCGCCGAGGTGCTGGACGCCTGGCTGATCGGCTTGGTGGCCTGGGTGGCTGCCTGGGGCGGCGTCATGCTGGTGCACTACTTCTGGCTTGAGAAGCGCTGGCCGGGCGGAACCGAGCGGCTCTTCGACGGCATCGGCACGCGCCGCTTCCCGGGCGTCAACTGGGCCGGCGTCACCTCGCTCCTGGCCGGCATCTTCGCCACCTGGCTGTTCATGTACGGCCTGGTCCCCGCCATGCAGGGCCCCATCGCCGTGGCACTGGGCGGCTGGGACCTCTCCTGGCTGGCCGGCGGACTCACCAGCGCCGGCGTCTACGCAATCCTCGGCCCGAAGGTCCACCGCCGCTACGTCACCGGCGCCAGCACCGGCACCGACGCCAATCCCGCGGCTGCCCCGGCCGCCGAAAACCCGGACAGCGCCGCAGCACTCCCGGTCATCTGACCCGCACTTCCACTCAACACCCCAGCTGTACAGGCGGGCGCACGGCGCCCGCCGAAAGGAATCCATCGTGAACCAGCCCGCCATCGCGGACCTCCTGCACCCCATCACCTGGCCTGAAGGCTTCAAGGCCGCAGCGTCCTTCACGTTCGACGTTGACGCCGAGTCCTGCACCATCGCCCACGACCCCATCAGCACGCGGCGGATGTCGCTGATGACCCACCAGTCCTACGGGCCCAAGGTGGCGGTGCCGCGGCTGCTGAAGATCCTGGAGCGCCAGGACATCCGGGCCACGTTCTTCATCCCCGGCTTCACGGCCGAGTCCTACCCGGACATCGTCCGGCAGATCGTGGACGGCGGGCACGAGGTGGGCCACCACGGCTACCTGCACGAGCCGATGCAGGGCATTGACGCCGCCACCGAGGCCAGCTACATGGACCGCGGACTTGACGCCCTGGCCAAGGTGGCGGGGGTGCGGCCGGTGGGGTACCGGGCGCCGTGGTGGGAGCTGAACTGGCACTCGCCGGGCCTGCTGGCAGACCGCGGGTTCCTCTACGATTCGAGCCTGCTCGACGGCGACGCCCCCTACCGCTTCGCCGTCGCCGCCGACGATCCCCGGGACATCGTGGAGATCCCCGTGGACTGGACGCTGGACGACTGGGAGCAGTACGCCTTCTACCCGGGAGTCACCGGCAGCGGCGTCATCGAAAGCCCCGCCAAGGTCCTTGAAATGTGGACGCTCGAGGCTGAAGCCCACCACTCGCAGGGCAGCTGCTTCGTCCTCACCAACCACCCGTTCATCTCCGGCCGGCCCTCCAAAGCCGTGGCCCTGGATCAGCTCATCGAACGGGTGAAGGGCATGGACGGCATGTGGGTGACCACCATGGACGAGATCGCCCGGCACACCAAGGCCTCGGTCACCGAAATCCACACCCACGCCCGGATCGACGTGCCGGTATTCCCGGGTGCGGGTGCAGCGTTCACGCCGGCGGCAGTGCGGGAGGGGGCGCTGAAGTAGGCCACGCCAAACAGCAGCGGACGACGGCGGGAGGTTCCCGCCGTCGTCCGCTTGCGTAGTAGGTCTTGGACCAGACAGACCGGTCTGTCTGGTTTTGGTGTAGTGTCTGCGGGGATGGTAAACGCAAACAGCTCTGTGGCTGACCCGATAGGCGCCGATGCCCGTTCACGGCCCATGCAGGTTGGTGCGCGGGAGCGTATTTTGGCTGCCGCTGATGAGCTGTTCGCGCAGCGCAGCATTCGCGATGTTGGCGTAAATGAGCTGATTTTGCGTGCGGGGGTGGCTAAGGCCACGTTCTACGGGCACTTCGCCTCCAAGGATGATGTGGTCCTGGCCTTCTTAGAACGCTGCCATCAGAGCCTTACTGTCGAGGCGATCATCGCTGAATGCAAAAGGACAACCGACGACCCAACAGCCCAGTTGCTGGTCATTTTCGACGTTCTGGACGGGTGGTTCCGCCGGGATGACTTCCAAGCGTGCGCATTCGTGAGCACGATGCTTGAGATGGGCCCCACCCACCCCTTAGGAGAGGCGTCCATCAGCTATTTGGCCCAGGTGAGGGACTTCATGCGAACCCTCGCTGCGGACGCAGGTCTTGACCAGCCGGATGAATTTGCCCGGTCCTGCCACATTCTGACTAAGGGCTCCATTATTTCTGCGGTGGAGGGAGACAGGGAGGCAGCCGTGCTGGCCCAAAGGATGGCCGCTTCCCTCATTTCCGTCCACGGAGGCTCCGCCGCTTTGGCCGGGAGCGGACCGTCGGCCGCCGGCAAGCTAATCCATTGACAACCACACCCCCACTGTCGCATTCCGGCTCCCGGGCCAGGATGCGGCTGATTCGGCCTCACCTTTGTTTCCCCGCCGGAGGATTACCCGGGGTTCCGCTTCGCGTCGCTTGCGCGGGGCACCGAGTTTTGACGCTGTAGAAAAACGGCGGACACACCACTTTGTTGAAAAGAGCCACTATGGCGTATTCACAGTTCGATCATTTCCTTCAGGAAGCCACCTATCGTGATCAGGAGTCGGAATCGACTCTTGATGGGGATTCGCTTTATGGGCTCTACACCAGCTGGTGCAGCCTATCCAGCAGCGCCCCTCGGACGGAGCACTCATTCTGGGCCGCGATGAGACTTCGCGTTGGTCCCGGACAGGGCTTGCGTATGAAGGGACCAGCTGCCGCCGACTATATTCTCACCAGCTACCCGGCCCTGCTATGAACCCCACCGCGGCCGCATCGGCAGGCAGCTACGTTCCCCGACACGCTCATCAGCCGCGGGGCAAACGCCCCTGGTGCCCGACGTGTGATAACGATCTGTACCTTGAAGTTGAGTCGCCGACCGTTTCGGGTCGGCAGGCAGGCACTCTCACCGTCGCTGTTGCCTGTTCCAATTGCCACGGATCACGGGTACTCGACACCACGGCAGAGCATCTTGCCGCCCTCCCGCGCCTCCAACCGAGCAAGAGGGTACAACCCCTCGGAGCCGCTGCTCTTCCAAGTGCGAAGAACGCGTGCTCCGGCCCCGTCCCCCTGGCCAGGACCACCGCGTTGTCGGCGCCTGATTTGTACGTTTACACCGAACGATAAAATCCACGGTGAGAGTGCCGCGTGCACTGAGCTACCACTATTGTGATCTGCCGCAGGTAGACGCTCCCTTTTGCGAACATATCGCTAACAATCCTTTCGGAGTGTCTCGTCCGGAACGACATAGGAGCTGGAGTAGTGAACCCAATCGTCCCTGCGTCCCTCCCTGAAAAGGCGATCTGCGACCATTTGGCACTCCTGCCAGTCTTTCCGGGAGTCCTGCGGCCCATAGCCGACGGCTTGACCGAGTTGATCTAAAGTCACCAGCTGTGTGACTCCCGGCGCAGTCGCTACTTCGTAGGTGAAGGTTCCTTCGAGGGAGAACCACCTCTTGCGGATGGGAGTTTCGATCAGACGGAAGTAAGCGCTTCCGTTGGCGAACATGGCAGCAGCCGCGCTCTCTTTCGATTCAGGCTCAGCATTGACGAAATCCGTGAACTTTTGGAGAAGTTCTTCGTACTCGGCGTTGAGGACTTCATCCACCGCTCCGTCCTTCTGCACGTACCGGTCACTGAGGCTTCCGCTGCCGCCCTTCATTGACGACCGGAGCCACAGTCGGACCTCCTCCACAGACTCTTCCGATGGTTCGCTCTGGAGCGCTCTGGCAAGCGATTCGTATTTGAGCGCCACGACAGAGAGGTCCATGTGTCTTAGCAGGGACGCAAATCGCATCATGTCGGCTGCCAGTACTTCAGTGTCCGTTTCCATCCGGCTCCTTTCGCGGGTAGGGGTAAAGCTAACCACCGGAGGACGACGCCTTCACGGTTTTCCGGTCTGAGGAAGCCGATCCGCTCGGGGCCCTCAGAAATCGTGTCGGACGCACTTCCGCGTCCGACAGGGGAATCCTCAGCGGGCAGCCTCAAGGGCGACCAGTCGCTTCTCCATGCAAAGAAGTCGTGGCCGATCTTCCCAGGATGGAACAGGGATGAACCCACGTTTCCCGTACAGCCGAATTGCATCGTCTCGCCAATCCCACACCGTCAGACGGATAGGAAGATCCTGCTGTCTGATTGCGGCATCCATCAAGGCGGAGCCCACGCGATGTCCTCGCGCGCCGGGTTCAACCCAAAACCGCTTGATCTCGCGTGCCTCTGCTGTCTGCTGTACGACCACCACGCCGACCGGAGAATTTCCCAGTTCAGCGACGTAAACATCCGCGCTCAGGTAGGCACGCTCTGGGTGGTCGACTTCCTGGCGATAGCGTTCGGGGAGTTCTGCGTCTCTGAAGGTGCCGCCCAAGTAGGTAGCTTTCTCGCGTTCGGTTTGTATCAGGTACGCCTCGACCAGCCGACTTACCGCTTCGGCGTCCGGGCCGCTGAGATCCGCTGGGCGGACGATAAGCGATCTAAGTTCGGTTCCCATCGCTTCATTCTGGCAAAGACTCGAGCAATCACACAGAGGTGCCCGTAAGCCGGTCCCTTACTGCAACTAACAGGGTCTGACCTGCCTCTGGCACCCCCGATTCACGCAAGATGTCCAGCGCTTGCGTTTCCCAGAACCACGCCTCGAGACCTCCTGCCCGAATCGGCAGGCTTGTAGCTGGATGTCGGGCTTAGGCGGCCTGTGTGTCATACCGGCGTGCTAGACAGGTCACTAAGAACCCGGACGAGGAGAACCCCGCCATGACCAATGCCATCCGGCTTGAACGCCGCTTCGAACATCCCCAGGTCGCCGTCTGGGCTGCCCTGACCACACCGGAACTGCTGGCTCGCTGGTGGGCGCCGGGAAACATCGAGCCCGTCCCCGGCCACCGGTTCACCATGGACATGGGCAACTGGGGCCAGCAACAGTGCGAGGTCCTCACCGTGGAGCCGGGCACCGCCATCAGCTTCCTGTTTTCCGAGGGCATGCTGGACACCACCATCACCTGGAGGCTGGAGGCCGCGGCGAATGGAACGGTACTCCACTTCGAGCACGCCGGCTTCGACCCGGAGACGCCCATGGGCAGGACCGCCTACGAGGGGATGGGCAGCGGCTGGCCCGGCCTGCTGAACCGGATCGACGGGGTCCTGGCCAGCCAGCCTGACGTGGGTCAGTAACCGCCGGGCCGGTCCTGCAGGAGTGCCCGCAGCAGGTTGGTGGTCTGGTCCGCACACTGCTTGATGCCGCGCAGGTGCTGGGCCGCCAGCCGGGGGAGGGCCGTGGCCGAGCCGTTGCCGCGGGAAGCGGTGCGCAGCGCCCGCTCCAGTTCCAGGGCCAGGCCGGCCAGCCGCTCCGCACCGATCATCTGGCTGGAGGTTTTCAGGCTCAGGATGGCATCCAGTGCACCCGGAGCGTCGCCGGTGGTAAACGTCAGGCGCACCTTCTGGATACGGTGCGGCAGGTTGGCGATGAAATCCTGGATGAACACCTGCCACACGCCTTCGTCGTCGTCCAGGTCGGAGCGCAGCCGTTCCAGCACCGCCTTGTCCAGCAGCGGCAGCGCGTAGCCGTCTTCCTGCGTCACGGTCCTCCACCCCGCACGTCCCGCTGCCGGCCCATGATGTGCCTCCCGCTGTCCGCATACCTGCGCGATGCTGCGGCAGGACTTTCATCGGACGGTACGTGCCCGCGGGGCCGGAGCGCATGAGTGGTGGGTACTCGCATTTCCGGGTACCGACCCCTGCTTACAGTGGTGTTTACCTCCGGTAGCCTGTTGGGATGGTTCGGGCAATGGCTGAGTTCGGCGGCGAGGGCATCATGCTCGCCGGGGCTGGCCGCGCCCTGCTGCTGCAACTGGCCAACCCGGCCGTGGGGCGCGGCGTGGCCGAACACAGCACCTTCGAGGGCCGCCCGGTCAACCGGCTCAAAGGCACCCTGACTTACGTGTATGCGATCGTCTACGGCACCGACGAACAGGTGAAGGAAGTCCGCCGCCGCGTGAACCGGGCCCACGTGCCCGTCCGGCGCCCGGACAACGCGGAGTCGCCCGGCTACAGCGCCTACGATCCCGCACTCCAGCTCTGGGTGGTGGCCACGCTCTACGACACCGCCCGCACCGTCATTGAAAAGATCTACGGCCCGCTCGACGCCGGCACGGCCGATGCGATGTACCGCGACTATGCGCGGCTCGGCACCGCCCTGCAGGTTCCCGAGGGCATGTGGCCGCAGGACCGGGCCGCGTTCGGCCGCTACTGGGACGAACAGGTTGCTACCCTCCAGGCCGGACCCGCTGGCATCCGGGTGGCGCACGGCCTGCTCTACCCCAAGCACACCGCCCTCTGGTACCGGGCCATCATTCCGCCGGCCCGGTTCCTCACCGCAGGATTCCTGCCGGACCGGATCCGCCAGGACTTCGGCCTGCCGTGGAACGACCGCCATGAGCGCCGCTTCAACAGCACCATGCGGATGCTGTCCCTCACTTACCCCAGGCTTCCGCGGGGGATCCGGCACGGGCTCAAGGACTACCTCCTGGGCGAACTGGACAAGGACATCCGCCGGAACAGCCGGTCAGCCAAGCGTCAGGGAGTCAGTGCGTAGTTCCACCCCGGTTGAGCAGCGGCTCGACGAAAGCGCCCGCCGCTTCCTCGCCACCGCGCCCGCCAACGGCGCCAAAGCCAAGCTCACGGAATTCGTGGTGTTCGGCCTCAAACAGGGCTGGGCCTGCATCTTCGGCGCGGCCCTCCTCGCGGTGCTCATGGCGGCCCGCCTCTGGTACCCGGACAGCGCGGCGCTGGCCCGCAACGACTTCCTGACCCTCGCCGCCGTCGTGATCCAGGTCCTGATGGTCGCCTTCAAGCTCGAAACCCTGAAGGAACTGCGGGTCATCGTGCTGTTCCACCTGGTGGGGACCTGCATGGAACTGTTCAAGACGGACGTGGGTTCCTGGTCCTACGAGGCCGAGGGCGTGCTGCGCATCGGCGCCGTGCCCCTCTTCAGCGGCTTCATGTACGCGGCCGTGGGTTCCTACATGGTGCGCGTCTACCGGCTCTTCGACCTCCGGTTCGCCAACTACCCACGCAGGTGGATCACCGCAATCGTGGCGGCGGCCATCTACGTCAACTTCTTCAGCCACCACTACATCTGGGACCTGCGGTGGGTGCTGCTCGCCGCCGTCGTGGTGGTCTTCGGCCGCTGTGTGATGCACTTCCGGGTGTTCCGGCGGAGTTTCCGGATGCCGCTGGTGGTTTCGTTCCTGCTGGTGGCGCTGTTCATCTGGATCGCCGAGAACATCGCCACCTGGTCCGGGGCGTGGCTCTATCCGAGCCAGGTGGCCGGCTGGCACCCGGTGGGCCTGGAGAAGCTCGTGGCCTGGTTCCTGCTGATGATCATTTCCGTGGTGCTGGTGGCCTGGGTCTACAAACCGGCGCCCCCGGACGAAAAAAGCGGACGACGGCGGGAAGTTCCGCCGCCGTCCGCCACGCTGCCCGTGGGCACGGGGGAAGGTCAGTCCTCGTAAGTGTTGGCGATGTACACATCGCACGGGGCGTTGTGCGCCACGCTGTTGGCCACGCTGCCCAGGAGCCGGCCGATGCCGCGCATCCTGCGGTTGCCCACCACGATCAGGCGGGCATCCAGGCGGATGGCTTCCTTGATGAGCGAATCGGCGGGCTTGCCGCGCGCAGCGAAGTGGGTGACCTGCACTCCCGGCCTGGAGACGCCCAGGGATTCGGCAACATGTTGCGCGCTGTCACCCCGGAAAACCGTCACCTGGTCAGAGCCCGAACCGAAGGTCTCGGGGCTCTCCGACTCGAACCCGGTCACCACGTGCAGCGACGCTCCGAGCGACTCCGCCAGGTCCAGTGCCACTTCTGCAGCTTTACGCGCTGATGCGCTGGCATCCACGCCTACAACGACTACTCCACTCATGGGGGCTCCTTCATTCGGGGGCAATACCGTCAAGGGGCCAGTCTAAAGGAGGGGCCCGCGGATGCGGCGGCGGCACAGAACCGGGGTTTGCGGAGTCCGGTCAGGTGTTTGCCGCCAGCAGCGGCTCGCCCGGGGAGTGCTGGCTCCGCTGGACTGCGCCGGGTTGGCCCGGCGTATGCCGGCCCCGGCTGTACTGGCTTTCGGGACGGGCCAGGCCGAAGTGCTCACGCAGCGTCCATCCGGAGTACTCGGTGCGGAACAGGCCGCGGGACTGCAGGATGGGGACCACCTCGTCAGCGAACGCATCGAAGCCCCCGGGCAGCCACGGCGGCATGATGTTGAACCCGTCCGCGGCGCCGCCCTCGAACCAGCGCTGGATCTCGTCCGCCACCTGCATGGGAGTGCCGGCAAAAACGTAGTGTCCCCGGGCACCGGCGAACCGGTGCAGCACCTGGCGGACGGTGAGGTTTTCGCGGCGGATGATGTCCAGCACCAGCTGGCTGCGGCTGCCCGCCTGACCCGCGGTGGCCAGCAGCTCCGGCGGGAACGGCCCGTCCAGCGGCACCCCGTCCAGGTCGATGCCCAGCAGCTTCCGCAGGATGCCCAGCCCGTATTCCGGCTGGGTGAGCTCGTCGAACTCCTGCTTCAGGGCTTTCGCTTCCGCCTCGGTGGAGCCCAGGTACGGGCTGATGCCGGGCAGCACCAGGAGCTGGCCGGGGTCCCGGCCGAACGCCGCCGCCCGGGCTTTGATGTCCGAGTAGAACTCCTGCGCGCTGCCCAGTGACTGATGGGCCGTGAACACCGCTTCCGCATGTTCGGCGGCAAAGGCCTTGCCGTCTTCGGACGAACCTGCCTGCACGTAGACGGGCCGGCCCTGCGGGGAGCGCGGTGTGTTCAAGGGCCCTGCCACGCGGAAGTACCTGCCCTCATGCTCTACCGGATGGATCCGTGACGTGTCGGCGAAAACTCCCGTGCCGGCATCGGCCACTACTGCGTCGTCCTCCCAGCTGTCCCAGAGCTTGCCCACAACGCGGACAAAGTCGTCAGCCCGGTCGTAGCGTTCAGCGTGCGGCGGGTGCTGGTCCAGCCCGAAGTTCTGTGCCGCCCGCTCCGCGCCGGTGGTCACGATGTTCCAGCCGGCGCGGCCGTTGCTGAGGTGGTCCAGCGAGGCGAACAGCCGGGCCGCGTTGTACGGCTCCAGGTACGTGGTGCTGGCCGTGCCGATCAGCCCGATCCGCTCCGTGGCCACCGAAATCGCGGACAGCCACGTGAACGGTTCGATCCGGAACCGGGTGGCGAACTGGACGTTGCTTTCCAGCGCCGGGCCGTCCGCGTAGAACACCGCGTCCAGCTTCGCGGCCTCGGCCCGCTGCGCCAGCTCCTGGTAGAACCGGATATCCAGCAGCCGGTCGGTGTGGGACTTCGGGTGCCGCCACGCTGCCTCGTGGTGGCCGCCCGGGTAGATGAACAGGTTGAGTTTCAGCTGCCGGCCCATCAGAACGCGGAGCCGATCGATGCGAGCTCCGGCGCTTCAGCACCCTCGTACCGGTTCTCCGGGCGGGCAAGGCCGTAGTGCTCCCGCAGCGTCCGCCCGGCGTACTCGGTGCGGAACAGCCCGCGCTCCTGGAGGATGGGCACTACCTGGTCCACGAACGTTTCCAGCCCGGAGGGGAGCACCGGCGGCATGATGTTGAACCCGTCCGCCGCGCCGCCGTCGAACCATTCCTGGATGGCGTCCGCCACCTGCACCGGGGTGCCCGTAAACGTGCGGTGACCGCGGCCCCCTCCCAGCCGGCCAATTAGCTGCCGCACCGTGAGCTGCTCCCGGCGGGCCAGCTGCACGATCAGCGTGTAGCGGCTCTTGGCGCCCTCGATCTCATCCTCGCTGGGCAGGTTGTCCGGCAGCTGGCGGTCCAGCGGCAGGTCCTCCGGCTCCACCCGCAGAGTCTTGGCCAGCTGGATCCGGGCGTACTCGGGCTTGATCAACCGGTCCAGCTCACGCTCCAGCTCCAGGGCTTCCTCCACGGTGGCGCCAATGACGGGCACGATTCCGGGGAGGATCTTGATGGTTTTCGGGTCCCGGCCGGCAGCGGCGGTGCGGGCCTTGAGGTCGCGGTAGAACTCCTGCGCGTCGGCGAGGGTCTGGTGCGCGGTGAACACAGCGTCCGCGTACTTCGCGGCGAGATCCTTACCGTCCTCGGACGAGCCTGCCTGCACGATCAGCGGGTGGCCCTGCGGGGAGCGGGGCACATTGAGCGGTCCGCGGACCTTGAAGTGCTTGCCCTCGTGGTCCACGGTGCGGATCCTGTCCGCGTCGCCCCACACGCCCTCTTCCTTGTCGGCCAGGACGGCGTCGTCCTGCCAGCTGTCCCACAGCTTCTGCGCCACCTCGATGAACTCGCCGGCACGCTCGTACCGGACGGCGTGGGCGGGCTGATCGTCCACGCCGAAGTTGCGGGCGGCGTCCGGGCCCGCCGTGGTCACCACGTTCCAGCCGGCCCGTCCGCCGCTGGCCCAGTCCACCGAAGCGAAGCGGCGGGCCAGGTTGAACGGCTCGTTGTAGGTGGTGGACGCGGTGGCGATCAGCCCGATCCGTTCCGTGGCACCGGCGATGGCGGTGAGGAGCACCGTGGGTTCGAGCTTGCCCGCGGGGCGGCGGCCCACCTCGCCGAACAGGACGGGGGAGTCGGCGAAGAAGATCGAGTCCAGCTTGCCGCGTTCGGCGGTGCGGGCGAGGTTCTTGTAGTGCTCCACGTCGGTGCTGGCCCGGGGGTCGCTCTCCGGCAGCCGCCAGGAGGCTTCGTGGTGGCCGGTGCTCATGAGGAAGGCGTTGAGATGGAGGTGGCGCTGCGGTTCAGTGGGCGTGCTGCTCATGGAAGGCTCCTTGGAAAGTTTTGGGTTAGCGGCCGACGGCGGCGGGCTGGGCGGGGTGGACGGGCTCCGGAGCGTGCGCGGCTTCGACGCCCAGGGCGGTGAGCAGGTCGCGGCGGAGCGCTTCGTGGCCGGCGGCGTCGGCTGACGAACCGATCTCCGGTGCAACAGTGCGAACGGTGGCGATCCGGCCGTGGTCCAGCACCACGATCCTGTCGGCCAGGGCGATGGCCTCATCCACGTCGTGGGTGACCAGCAGGACGGCGGGCCGGTGCGCGGCTACGAGATCCTGGAGAAGGCCGTGCATCCTGATCCGGGTCAGCGCGTCGAGGGCACCGAACGGCTCGTCGGCCAGTAGGAGCTGCGGCTCACGGACCAGGGACCGTGCCAGGGCGACGCGCTGCTGTTCACCGCCGGACAGCTCATGCGGCCAGGCCTTTTCGCGGCCGGCGAGCCCCACCTCGGCGAGGGCCCTGCGTGCCCGGCTCTCGGCGTCGTGCTCCCTTAAACCCAGGGTGACGTTGCCCAGGACCGTGTCCCACGGCAGGAGCCGCGAGTCCTGGAACACCACTGACACGCGGTCCGGGACGCTGATCACGCCGCTGCCGCGGACATCATGGTCCAGTCCGGCGAGGGCGCGGAGCAGGGTGCTTTTGCCGCAGCCGCTGGGTCCAAGGAGGGCCACGAATTCGCCGGGGGCGATGTCCAGGTCCACGCCGTTCAGGACGCCCTTGGGCCCGAAGCTGCGGACCAGGTCCCGGACAGACACGGCGGAATCGGCGCCGTTCGAGGACGGGGTTGCCGCAGGACGGGGTGCGACGGCGGTCAGCCCGCCAGGGTGCGCTGCCATGAGAGGGCCTTTCGTTCGATGAAGCGGACAATGCCGTCGGAGAAAAGGCCAAGGATGCCGTAGACAGCCAGGCCGAGGACGATGATGTTGGTTTGGCCGTAGGTGCGGGCGAGCTCCATCATGTAGCCGATGCCGCTGGTGGCGTTGATCTGTTCCACCACCACCAGGGATACCCATGCGCCGGTCACCGCGAAGCGCAGGCCCAGGAAGAAGCCGGGCAGGGCGCCGGGGAGGACCACTTTGCGGATGAAGCCGGCCCGGCTCAGGCCCACGGTCTGTGCCAGTTCCACGTAGCGCAAGTCGATGCCGCGCAACCCGGCGTGGGTCTGCAGGTAGATCGGGACGAACACGCCGAGGGTCATGGTGAGGACCTTCATGGTCTCGTCAATGCCGAACCACAGGATCAGCAGCGGGATCAGGGCCAGGCCGGGGATGGCGCGCTTGATCTGCACGGGACCGTCGATCAGGGCTTCCCCGATCCGGCTCAGCCCGGCCAGGAGGGCCAGGGTTGCGCCCACCACGATGCCGAAGAACAGCCCCAGGCCGGCTCTCTGGGCTGAGATAGCGAGGTTTTCCTGGAGCCGGCCGTCGGCGATCAGTTCGCCGGCGGTGGCCACGACGGTCCAGGGTTCGGAGAGGATCCGGGGATCGAGGAGGCCGGTGGCGGATGTGACGGTCCAGAGGGCCAGTAGCGCACCGGGGCCGAGCAACCAGGCGAGCCTGCGGCGCCTGCCCGGGCCCAGCCGCCTGCCGGTGGGCCGGACGTCTTCGCGCTTGTGGAGGTCCGGGTCCAGGTGGGGTTCGACGACGGGACGGTCAAGTACGGCGCTCATGCGGCGCCTGCCTTGGCGGCCGCGGCGAAGGACGTGCCGCCGATGGCCTCGAACCGGGTGTCGTAGAGGTCCGTGGCCTTCAGCTGCGGTTTCTTTTGTTCGCGGGACAGCAGGTCGATGGTCTGCTGGTGGCGTTCGATTGCCTCGGTCCACGAGGTGGGGATGTCCCGCTTGCCGGTGGCCTCGATCAGGTACTGGCCGTCCTCGCGGGACAGGCCCTGGTCCTTGACGTAGTAGCCGGCCAGCCATTCCTCCGGGTGGTCTTCCACCCAGCGCTGGGCCTTGCCCCACACCTCCACGTATTTGGCCAGTGCCGCTGCCTTGGCGGGGTCGGCCAGTACGCTGGCGGGGGCGTACAGGTGGCCGGGGTCATCCCGAAGGCCATGGCGGAGGGTGGTGGCGCCGTCGGCCCTGTACTTGGCGAGGTAGCGCTTAATCTGGACTCCACCCAGCGGCGCGGCGTCCACCTGCTTGCTGGACAGCGCGGAGGCGTAGGCGTCGCCGGTGCTGGGCAGTTCCACGAGCTTCACGTCCTCCTGCTTGAGACCGGCCTTGTCCAGGATGCGAAGGACCAGGGCGCCCTGTGCCTGGCCGGGGCTATAGGCCACCTTCTTGCCGCGCAGCTCCTCAAGCTTCGTGATCCCGGCACCGGTCGCGATGCCGAGTTCGTAGATGGGGTGGTTCACGGCGTCCTGGCGGTACACGGCGGCGATGATGCGCACATCCAGGCCGGTCCAGGTGGCGTGGATGGGGGGAATATCGGCCACCGAGCCGACGTCCAGGGCATTGGCCCGGAACGCCTCGGTGGTCTGCGGACCGCCGGAAAGGTTGGCGAACTCCACGTCGATGCCGGCCAGTTCCTTGTTCAGGCCGGAAAGTTCCAGTGCCACGCGGATGCTGGGATCGCCCACGGTGATGGTGGTGCCGGGCGGGACCGATGACGCGAGCGGGGCGAGGGCTTCCTGGCTGATGCGCTCGCCGCCGGCCGTGGCGGAACCGCCGCAGGCGGTGAGGAGCCCGACGGCGGGAATCGCCAGGAGTGCCCCCAGCGCGCGGCGCCGGGTGAAGGCGGGTGGGGAGGATGCTGCGAAGGACATGGGTGCCTTTCGGAAGGAATGCGGGCAAATCCGGGCAGGGCAAACTGAGGCGTGTGGCCCGGAAGGCGGGAAAAGGGTGAAAGGGGGAGTGCCGGCGTCGGGCGATTCAGGCCCGACGCGCCGGCACCCGTTCTAAGGAGAGCTGTGGGGCCGCGGCCGAAGCTAGCGCCGTGTTGCTGCCATTTGGCGGGGCGGCGACATTCGGGGGCGGCAACAGTGCGGACCCCATGTGGTGCTGCGGTGCATGCTGCTGGATGAATCAGACATCAGGTCCTCCTGTCCTTGATGGGAACTGGCGCGGGTTGAAGCTGGTGGGTGCTGCAAAACTGGCCTGGCCGGGACCGTGGGAACTACCTAAGCACGCACGTCAGGGGCTTGGCCAGCACTTTGCTGCGGACGCTCAACGGGACGCAACCGCGCTACATATTGGGGCGCTGCACGGTCAAAACAGGCAACGCTGCGCCACGAACCGCAACGGGGCTTCATGTGACTGGACGGTGCGGAAGCTGCTGCTAGCGGGTCAACCGGGTCCGTTCGACCATGTTCCCGGTGGCCCAGGCCGGCGCCGGCGGCGTTGCCGTGGGGTCGGCGAAGAACTCTTCCACTGCTGCCACGGTGCGGTCCAGGGTGTGCACGTTGCGAGCCGCCACGGAGGCTGTTCCGTTCGCGACGGGCACCTCGACGGTGCCCGAGGAGGACCCGGCGCCGGCTCCGAAGTCCCACAGCACCGACCACCGGTCCGCGTTTCCGGCGTCGCTGTTCCGGTGGCAGACGAAACCCACACTGGCAGAGCCGACGGCTTCGAACCGGGCGGTGCCGTACTCCACAATGAGCGCTCCGTGGTTCGGCCCGTCCAGGGCGCGGAGGGCGGCCAGGGCTGCATTCCTGGCGTCCTCTTCAGAGCCGAACGCCGCGCCGTCAACAATCCAGTCGTGGTAGGCCCGGTACCCGCGGGCTGTGGGTATGGTTTGCCGCATTTCCACGCCCAAAACGCGGGAAGACCATCCCATGTCGAACTCGTATGCGCCTGGCGAGATGGACGCGGCAATCTGGTCACGGTTCTCGAAGGACACGCCATCGGAGTAGTGCACCGGACCACAGTCCGATGTTTCCAGCCGGACCCCGGCGGTGGAGGCTGAGCCGCGGGTTCCTCCGGAACTGGTGCTCGGTGCTGCAGACACCACATCGCAGCGGACGGTCCGGACGTCCACGTAATCTCCGAAAATGGTTACCACCATGGCAAGGGCAAAGAGCAGGAAGGCGCCGCCGCACAGCCGCCAAATCCAGGGTGACGCAGCCTTGAAGGCCCTCGCCACCGGCGAAAGCGCCCGGGGCTGGTGTTCATCACTCCCGCCCGTTACAGCCAACCTTGTCCCACCGTTATCGTGTGTATCCCCCATGACGGCAAGCCTAGTAGGGCATCGGGGATGCGCATCCATTGAAGGCAGGCGATGATCTAGCTATGACTACACGCCGGCCTGTGGTGAAAGCGCATCAGCGTGTCAGGAGTGCACCGTCCGCTGACCGGCCGGCGCGGTTCATGGTTGCCGCAGCGCTCGCCGCCACTCTGGTGGCGTTGGCGGGGTGCACAGTGGGCCAAACGCCTCCGCCTGCTTCAGGTGCGCCGGCTTCCCCAACTTCGTCCGCGCCCGTCCCGTCTTCTCCGACTGCCGACGGTCCATCCCCGGCAGCGGCAGCCACCATCGCCGGGGATCCCGAGACGGTGGCTTCTGATTTGGCCGCCCCGTGGTCGGTGGTGTTCCGCGACGGCGTTCCGCTGGTCAGTGAACGCAACAGCGACCGGATCCTTGAGCTCGCCGCGGACGGGGCGGCGCGGTCCATCGGCACCGTGGACGGCGTGGCCGCCCGAGGGGAAGCCGGTCTCCTCGGCCTCGCTGTGGGCAGCGGCGGTGACCTCTTCGTCTACTCGACGGCCGGGGACGGCAACCGTGTCCAACGCTTCCAGGTCACGGGAACGCGCGGCTCGCTGTCCCTGGGGCAGCCGCGGACCCTCCTGGACGGGATCCCGGCTGCCGGGAACCACGACGGCGGCCGGATCGCCTTCGGGCCCGACGGCATGCTGTACGTGACCACCGGGGATGCCGGGCGGCGGGACGACGCCCAGGACCGGGACGCCCTGGCCGGAAAGATCCTGCGGATGACGCCCGAGGGAACCGTCCCGGCCGGCAACCCCTTCCCCGGATCCCTCGTTTACAGCTACGGACACCGGAACCCGCAGGGAATCGCCTGGGCGGACGACGGAACCATGTTCGCCACGGAATTCGGGCAGAACACGTGGGACGAACTCAACATCATCACCGCCGGAGCGAACTACGGCTGGCCCACGGTGGAGGGTATCGCGGACCGGAACGGCTTCGTGGACCCGGTGCAGCAGTGGCAGCCCGGCTCGGCCAGCCCCAGCGGGATGGCCCACGCAGGCGGAACCCTGTTCATTGCCAACCTGCGCGGGCAGGTGCTGCGGGCCGTACCGGTCTCGGATCCGTCCACCTCCACTGAGCACTTCGGAAGCGAGCTCGGCCGGCTTCGTGACGTCACCGTGGCCCCGGACGGCAAGCTGTGGGTGGTCACCAACAACACCGACGGGCGGGGCAGTCCGCGGCAGGGCGACGACCGGATCCTCGCCGTGCCCCTGACCCGGGATTAATATGGTCGGCGGTAACGTGCCGCCGTTTGAGTGGCGGGCAGCCCGGCTCCTTTAGCTGTGATTTCAGCTCCGGGCGCCCGCCTGGGCCAGTTCCACGATGTTCTCCGTTACGGCCCAGGACGCGAGCAGCTTCAGTGCCTGGTCTGAGGCGCTGCCGGGGGTGGCCGGATAAACCGTCAGGGAATGCCCGGGGTCTTCCTCCAGCCCCAGGACCTGGTAGTTCAGCTCCAGCAGGCCCACCACGGGATGCTGGAAAAACTTGGTCCCCGCGTAGTGGCGGCGCACGTTGTGGGCGGCCCACCGGGTACGGAACTCGTCGCTGCGCATGGACAGCTCACCGATGAGTTCGGCAATGCCCTTGTCGTGCGGGTTCCGCCCCGCCTCGCGCCGCAGGATGGCCACATTGGTGTTCGCAGCCCGTTCCCAATCGGTGTAGAAAGTGTGCGCCCTGGGGTCCAGGAAAATGAACCGTGAATGGTTCGCAGGCCTGGCGGGGACCCGGTACATGTCCGAGTACAGCGCATAGCCCAACGTGTTCGCGGCCAGGATGTCCAGACGGTTGTTGCCGATGAACGCGGGCGCTCCGGTGATGGTGTCCAGCAGGTACTGCAGCTCCGGGCGCACCCCCGCCGCCGGTGCGGTGGCGGTACGTTTCCGCCCCGACGTGTTGGCGGTGCGGGCAAGGTCGTAGAGGTGGTCGTGCTCGGCACGGTCAAGTTCCAGGGCACCGGCGATGGCATCCAGCACGCTGTCCGAAACCCCCGTCAGGTTTCCCCGTTCCAGGCGCGTGTAGTAGTCCACGCTGACGCCGGCCAGCCTCGCCACTTCCTCCCGGCGGAGCCCCGGCACCCGCCGCCGCCCGCCGTAGGGCTCAATGCCTGCCTGTTCGGGCGTGATGCGCCCGCGGCGGGTGGAAAGGAACTGCCGTACCTCGGCTCGGTTATCCATACAGGACACGTTACGACGAATGCCCGGGCCCTAAGGAGGGTCTGCCATAACCCGTTACAGCAGGGCCCTCGCTACCGCTCCTCGGACCCGGTTTGATGAATGGAAGGCAAGTAAAGCCCCGAGGCGGAAGGAAACACCATGAACATCGAACCAGCACGCGAAACCGTCAAGAACCCGCCGGAGCAGTTCGCCGGTGACGTCTGGGTGGACCTCATCGCTGCCCCGAACGGACCCGAGCAGCGCGCCGTCGTCGCCAAGGTCCGCTTCGCCCCCGGAGCACGCACGGCCTGGCACTCCCACGCCCGCGGCCAGTACCTGCACGTCACCTCCGGGGTGGCCCGCTTCGGCAGCCGCGACGGCACCATCATTGAAGTACACCCCGGCCAGACCCTCTACACGCCGCCGGGGGAGGAACACTGGCACGCCTCGGCGAACGGTACCTTCATGGAACACATCGCCATCCTCGAAAACGATGAGGATCCGGCCGCCACCACCGCCTGGGCTGAGCACATCACGGACGAACAGTTCGAAGGCCGCCAAGGGTAGGACTGCCAGTACTAGGTACAACAGGGCCACCGAGGCAGGCCCGTTTCACAGATTCCACGCAGCTAGCGCCGGTAGCATTTTAGAGATCCCCCCAAGAAGCACAGGAGAACCATGACCACCGTCAAGGCATACGCATCCCCGTCCGCCACCGAGGACCTGGTTGCAACCACCATTGAACGCCGCGAAGTCGGACCCCACGATGTCCTGATCGACATCAAGTTCGCCGGCATCTGCCACTCCGACATCCACACCGTGCGCGGTGACTGGGGCCCCCAACAGTACCCGCTGGCCCCCGGCCACGAAATCGCCGGCATCGTCACCGAGGTTGGCTCCGAGGTCACCAAGCACAAGGTCGGCGACCGCGTCGGCGTCGGCTGCATGGTGAACTCCTGCCGCGAGTGCGTGAACTGCCTGAAGGGCGAGGAGCAGTACTGCCTCAAGGGCAACGTCGGTACCTACGGCGCCGTTGACCGCGACGGCACCATCACCCAGGGCGGTTACTCCACCCACGTCGTCGTCACCGAAGACTTCGTGGTGACCATCCCCGAAGGCCTGGACCTCGACGTCGCCGCCCCGCTGCTGTGCGCCGGAATCACCACCTACTCACCGCTGCACCACTGGGGTGCCGGCCCCGGCAAGAAGGTCGCCGTCGTCGGCTTGGGCGGCCTCGGCCACATGGCCGTCAAGATCGCCCACGCCATGGGCGCTGAGGTGACGGTCCTGTCGCAGTCCCTGAAGAAGCAGGAAGACGGCCTCCGCCTGGGCGCCGACAAGTACTACGCCACCAGCGACGAGAACACCTTCTCCGAACTCGCCGGACACTTCGACCTGATCATCAACACGGTCAGCGCCTCGATCGACATCAGCTCCTACCTGCAGCTGCTGACCCTCGACGGCGCACTGGTCAACGTTGGTGCCCCCGCCGAACCGCTCCCGGTCAACGCCTTCGCCCTGATCGGCGGACGCCGGTCCTTCGCCGGCTCCATGATCGGCGGCATCCGCGAAACCCAGGAGATGCTCAACTTCTGCGCCGAGCACGGCATCGGTGCCGAGATCGAGGTCATCCCGGCCGAAAAGATCAACGACGCCTACGAGCGCGTCCTGGCATCGGACGTCCGCTACCGCTTCGTGATCGATACCGCCACTTTCTAACCAGCAAACGCGCGCGGCGGCCCGTTCCGAAAGGAGCGCGGCCGCCGTTCGGCGTTAATGCTCGGCAGTGGCTTAGACCCCCTCGTTACCGGGCGCAACGGTTGGGCTGCAATCCTCCGCAGCCCGGCCCAAAACGGGGAAGCAGCCCCACAATTGAAGGACACATTTTCCGGGACAAGGGGAGGGTGTCATGAAAACGTTCCGCGGGCTGCTGCCCGTCCTGGTTCTGGCCGCCGTGGCCGTGGCCGGCTGCGGACAGCAGGCCAGCCCGCCGGTGGCCACAGCCACGGCGTCAGCATCCGTTCCCGTCACCACTGTTCCGCCCGACGGGACCGTTACGCCACCAGCGCCCACGCCCACCAGCACCTCGATGACCACCAGCCCGGCAAAGTCCTGGACAACGTTTACGACGGCGGACGGGCAGCTGGCGTTCGACCAGCCCGCCGGCTGGAGCGTCAGGGATCCCGCCGGGGAACTGCCCGAAGGTGGCGGGGCCTTCGCCGAGGTCACCAACGAGGCCGGGAAACCGCTGGCGACGCTTCGGACGAACATGGCCACCGGCTCCACCTGCACGGAGAAGTATCCGTTCACCGAGTTTGAGTCCCAGCAGCTCCCTGCCCTGGCGCAGGCCGGAACAGTCCCGCGGTTCGTGTTCGAAACCCGCGGCAACAGCAGCGCCCCAGGCCCGGCCAACACCCCGGCGGCGGCCTACGGCATTACCGTTTCCGCTGCCCCCACCGGCGACCTGGCCTGCCCCATCTTCCAGTTCTTCACCTGGCCGCCCACGGCCGCCATGTTCGGTGCGTTCTACAACCCGGACAACAATGCGACTCCGGGCGCAGAAAACCTTCCGTACCTGGAGCAGGCCCGGAAATACATGGACACCACCGAATACCAGGACATCCGCCGCATGATCACGTCGCTCCGCCCGGCGGGTTAGCACTCCGGCGCGTTACAGCCCGGTCCGTGCCTCGAACGCTGCCCGGCCCAGGAACATCAGCTGTGCCTCCTTCTCGGCGAGCTGCACCACGGCTCCCTGTTCGAACCCGAAACCGGCCAGCCGGCTGATGGCCTTGCTGTTCCGGGCATCCGGCTCTGCCACCACCCTGTCCTTCGCCGGATCGGACAAGGCAAACCGCATCAGCCCCGCCACCAGCCGCGGCGTGTAATTGGGCACCGGATCTTCGGTGGGCGCAAGGAACAGGTGGATGCCGGTGTCGCCCGGCCGTGCCGGGTACACCTCGCCCACAGGATCGTGCTGCGGCTCGTAGGTCTGGAAGATGCCCGCGGGCTCACCATCCACTACCATCAGGTAGCCGTGATGGGTGTCCAGGCTGTCCAGGAACCGGTAGACATCCCGGACTTCGTCCCGGCTCCAGCCGTTCATGCCCCAGAACTTCGCCCGCTCCTCACGCACCCAGCTGTGGATCAGGTCCGCGTCGTCCTCCGGCGACAGCCGGAACAACCTGAGTATGCCCAGGCCCTCCAGCTCCTCCACGTAGACGGCCTCACTCGTGCGGCCTGAAGCGTCAGTGCCCATCATGATTCTCCTTCGTCATGGTTCTCCCTGCTCAGCTGGTCCCAGTCCGTGATGACCGGCAGCAGTTCGCCGGCGGCCCACAGCGGCAGCTGGCTGAGGAAGTTCGCATCTCCGGGATCTCCGGACGTCCCGAACGGGACCACCCACCTGCTCCGTGACCTGTCGCCGAGGTCCCATACGTAGCGGGCCACCGGTCCTCGGAACGATGCATCGGTGACGCCAGGCAGGCTTTCGGTGGACAGCACGCAGCCCGTGTCACCGGACAGCGCGGTCATGGGGACACGCGGTGCCTTTGCGCCGGCGGACGGGTGGTCCGCCAAGGCGTGCAGCGGCAGGACAGTGTGGGTGCTGCCCCAGGCCGCGGACGACGGCGACGCTGCCGCCGCCTCGAGCGCCTCGGCCGCCGCTGCTGCCACATCCAGGCCCGCGGCGTCACCTTTCGCCACGAGGGTTTCCAGTGCAAAACCCACCCTGGACACCGGGTCCAGCCAGGGACTGAACAGCGGCGAGTGGCCCGCGGGTTTGGCCAGCGGAGCCAGCAGGGGAGCGGAGGCCAGGGCGCGGACGAACGCCGAGCGCCAGGCGGCAAAGGAAGCTGCCCGGGAACTGTCCGCCCGCATGTCACCGTCCCATCCGAGCAGGCTGCTGCGAAGGTCCGCCGCTGCCGCCGACAGGGGAGCGGCATTTCCGCACCGTTCCAACACTGCCCTTAAGGCGGGCCAGGACCCCAGCCTGGTGTCCGTATGGATGCGCTGCATGGCATCGGCATCGAGGCCGCTCCCTGCTTCCTCCAACAGCTCGCGGATCCTGTCTGCCCTGTGCGCAGGGGCAAACTCCAGTCCGGTCAGGCGGCCGCCGCCGGACGCGCGGTCGTTGGCGTTGACCGCAAGCCTTTCCACATCCGCGGCCGGCAGCGCCACCCAGCCGCCGGTCCATTGATGCTCCCGGGCTTCGGCGGGCACGGGGCGCACCCGGTTCCCATGGTTCCGCTCGGGGACTGCACCGGCCACGAACTGCCGGACGCCGCCGCTCGAATCGGCGGCCAGGACACAGTTGACCGGCTCCACCCAGGCGCCGAACGCCGCCTCCACATCCGCTGCGGACCGGCTCCGCAGCAGCGGCAGGAGGGCCTCGAAACCCAGCCGTCCGCTAACCCGCGAGGGCATTCGCAGGCTCAGCGTGCCGCCGTCGTACCCGCTGGTGATGAGGGGACCGCGCACAGTCTCCACAACCTGGACCGCCTCGGTGGCGCCGCCTCGGACCCGGATCTGCTCCTCATGGTCCGCCGCCACCGGTTCCCAGCCGTCGGGGCCAAGGGCGTGCAGGGTCCCGCCGTCCCGGCGCAACTGCTCGCGGTAAAGATCCTGGTAATCGGCCATGGCGTTGGTGACCGCCCACGCTGCCGCGCCGGCATGGCCGAAGTGCGGCAGCCCGGGGACGCCGGGAAAAGCCAGCCCCACGGCGTCGAACTCGGGGCAGGCAAGCCGCACCTGCTGGTAGACGCCGGGCAACTCCATGAGCCGGTGCGGGTCGCCGGCCAGCAGGGGAGAGCCGCCGGCGGCCAGGCTTCCATTGACCGCCCAGGCGTTGCTGCCTGCCCACACCGGCGCCTCGATGCTGAACAGGTCCACCGCATCGGGCCCGAGCGTGTGGGCCACATGGTCGCGCCAGAGCTTGTTCGGGAAGGTGCTGAACAGGATGTGGTGGACCAGGAAGACACCCAGCGGGGTCCACGGCTTCCACGGCCCGGGTTCGGTGCCGGTGTCCCGGAACTCCTGCGCCTGCCGGCGTCCGCGGGACAGTGCGTCGTTGACGCCGTCCACGTAGGCCGTGACCCAGCGCTGCGTTTCCCGGTCCAGGTTGTCGAAGCAGCGGCGGGCGGTGTCATTGATGCGCGCCTGGCGGGCGAACCTGTCCCACAAAAGACCGTCACTGCCAAGGTGTTCGGCGGTGCGGCCCTCGGACCGCCAACGCTCTACCTCGATCTGCCAGGAACGGTCAGCTGCGGCGTTACTGCCCTGCAGGAACGCCAACTCATCCGCGGAGCCGGCGCGAAGATGCGGAATGCCCCAGGGGTCGCGGTAGGTCACAGGCACTGAATGGATCCTTTTTCTTAGGTAATCCTAAGTAGGGTACGGCCCCGGCGTGGACTGCCCAAAAAATGACTCTCGAAGGCGAAGGCTGTGTGACGCTTGACACGTGTTAGGTGGCAGGTCTACAGTTCCTAACACGTGTTAGGAAGGAACTAGACATGACCGGAGCCATAAACGGGCAGCTGCGGCAAATCACCCGCCGCACCGCCCTTGGTGCCCTGGGAGCTGGAATCATCGGAGCATCCGTGGCGTCGTGGCCGCGGCTCTCCGGGACGGACATTCCCGGCCGCGGGGACAACAGCCTCAGCATCGCCATTTTGGGCACCGCGGCGGACGCCGCCGCCCGTCAGCGAGCCATTGACGCTTTCAGCCGCATCCACCCGGATATCAAGGTGAAGGTCCAGGCCATCCAGGCCGTGGACTGGAAGGACTTCTTCACAAAGATCCTCACCATGGTGGCTGCCGGCACCCCGCCGGACGTGGTGTACGTGGCCACCGAAGGCGCCCAGCTCTTCGCCGAGAAGCTGGCCCACCCGCTGGACGACTACATCCGCCGTGACGCCGCGGACATGCGGGAGTTCTTCACCGATGTCCACCCCAGCCTGGTGGAAGCGTTCATGTACAAGGGCAGCCTCTACCAGCTCCCCATGGACTGGAACGCGGCCAACATGTACTACAACACCGCGGCGTTCGCGGAAGCGGGACTGGACCGCCCCGCGGACGACTGGACGCATCTCGATTTCCGCAGCAACCTCGCCGCCATGCGCAAGGCCCGGCCCTCGGACTTCACCCCGTACTACTGGACCAACCGGCTCTTCGGCGGCGTGGTGCCCTGGCTCTACGCCAACGACACCAGCTTCCTCAAAGAGACCCGGTCCACCGGCGGAGACTGGCTCTGGGACGGCTTCTACGCCAGCGATCCCTCCCGCAGCCTCCGTTCCGGCGGCTACCAGTGGCTGGAACCAAACGCCAACGATGACCGTGTCTTCGAATCCTTCGACTACCTCCGCGGCCTGGTCAAGGACGGTCTCGGTGTCCGCCCCGAAGAAGGCGGCGGCAACTCCCTGGTGGGACTGTTCGCCTCCAACCGGATCGGCACCACGCCTGCCGGCGGCTACTGGGTGCAGGGCCTGCACGAGGCAGGCATGGCCGAAGACGGCTTCGATGTCCAGTTCTTCCCGCGCTGGAAGACGCAACGGCACCAGTTCGGCACCGCCGGCTACGCCATGATGAAAACCGCCAAGGACAAAGACGCCGCCTGGGAATGGATCAAGTTCAGCTCCAGCCGCGAGGCAATGGAACTGATCTTCCCCAACCCCGCCACCACGCCGGCCCGCCGCTCCATGGTCAACGAGAAGCTTTACGCCGGCAAGGGACCCGCGCACTGGAAGGTCTTCTACGACACCCTGGACAGGTTCCCCACCACCGGCCCCATCCCGGCGCCGCCCCAGCAGGCCGCCGTCGAAACGGCCCTGATGAAGAACGTCTCACTCGCCGTCAGCGGCGACGAACAGCAGCTCAAGCAGGCCCTGGCATCGATGCAGCGCGACCTTGAAATTGCCTTGAGGAGGCAGCCATGAGCACCACCATCCCGCCGCGGGAGAGGCCGCGGCAGGCAGCCCGGCCGGACAAGCCCGCGCCGGCCCGGGGCAGGAAAGGCGCCCCCGGCAACCGCCACAGCCAGCGCTGGCTGGCCTGGGTCTTCCTGGCCCCCACCATCCTGGGCATGGGCCTGTTCACGCTGATCCCCATCGTGGCGTCCGTGGTCCTTGCCTTCTTCCGCTGGGACATCATCTCGGCCCCGTCCTTCGTGGGCTTCAACAACTTCGCCGAAGTGGTGCAGGATCCCACCGTCCGGGTGTCGTTCGTGAACACCATCGTGTTCGTGGTGGTGGCCGTGGCCCTGCAGCTGGGGCTGGCCCTCGCGCTGGCCATCATGGTGCAGGAGAAGATGCCGGCGTGGATGCGGGTGTTCTTCCGCTCCGCCTTCTTCTTCCCGCTGATCCTCTCCGCAGCATCGGTGTCCATCTTCATGCGGTACCTCTTCAACGAACAGTTCGGCGTGGTCAACTGGCTCCTGTCCCTGGTGGGCATCCCTGCGGTCCCGTGGCTGACCACCCCCGGCGGGTCCGCCGCCGTCGTGATCCTGGTCTACGTCTGGCAGAACTTCGGCTTCTCGTTCCTGCTGTTCATCGGCGGCCTGGCCTCCATCCCGGTGGAGACCTACGAGGCCGCATCTATCGATGGCGCCACCGGTTGGCGCAAGCACCTCCACGTGACGCTTCCGCTGCTCAGCCCCACCACTCTGGTGGCGTCCGTGATGGCCATCATCAGCGCCCTCCAGGTGTTCGACCAGCCGTACGTCCTCACCCGGGGCGGCCCGGGCGACTCGACCCGTACCGCCGTCATGGTGATCTTCGAATCGGCCTTCCAGCGGCTCGAATTCGGCCAGGCATCCGCCAGCGGCGTGCTGCTCACCCTGATCATCATGGCCATCACGGCCGCGCAGTTCCGGCTCAGCAAACGATTCGTCTTCTACCAGTAAGGCCAGCCATGACCACCACCACTGAGCACGGCCTGGCCTCCGGGCCCACGCCCCGGCTCTCCGCGGGACTCCCCGCCGTCCGCACCAACCGGCGCAGGTTCAGCTGGAACACCGCCCTCCGCGTGCTCCTGCTGCTGATCGCCGCGGCCCTGACCCTGGGACCGGTGCTGTGGACGCTGTCCACCTCGCTGCGGTCGCCGTCGGAATCCTTCAAGCTGCCGCCGTCGTTCATCCCCTGGAACCCTGACTTCACGTCCTACGGCCAGGTGTTCCAGCAGCTGAACATCTTCCTCCTGGTCCTCAACAGCGCCCTGGTCACCGGCCTGATCGCCGTGGGCCAGATGGTGTCCGCGGCGCTGGCCGGCTACGCCTTCGCCCACCTGAAGTTCCGGGGCCGCGGCGCACTGTTCTCCATCGTGCTGGCCACCATGATGGTGCCGGTGCAGGTGACCATCGTGCCCGTGTTCATGCTGATCCGCGGCATGGGCCTGTCCGATACCCTCCTGGCGCTGATCCTGCCGGCCATCCCGACGGCGTTCGGCACCTTCCTGATGCGGCAGTACTTCCTGGGACTGCCCACGGAGTTGGCCGAGGCCGCCTCGATCGACGGTGCCTCACCCTGGCGGACCTTCCGCTCGGTCTACGCGCCGCTGGCCATGCCCGGCATGGCAATCGTGGGGATCCTGGCGTTCAACTTCCACTGGAACGAGTTCTTCCGGCCCCTCATCCTCACCATCTCCGAACAGAACTTCACGCTTCCGCTGGGCCTCGTCTCGCTCCAGGGCAACCTGGGCACCGGCAGCATCTCGGTGGTCCTGGCAGGCGTTGTCCTGTCCATGATCCCGGCGCTGGTGGTCTTCATGTTCGGCCAGCGCGCACTCCAGGCCGGCCTCACCGCCGGCACCGGCAAGTAACTTCCTCCCTTCCTCCACCCTGAAAGGCTCCACCATGCCCACCCCGGACCTCGCCGCCATCTCCTTCGACGACGTCGCCGCCGCCCACCCCGATGCAGCCTTCCCGCGGTTCCACCCGCGTCCTGCCCAGGGCTGGATCAACGATCCCAACGGCATCAGCTTCATCAACGGCCGGTACCACGTCTTCTTCCAGTACAACCCGGATTCGGCCCGGCACCACCGGATCGCCTGGGGCCACGTGAGCTCGGCGGACCTGATGCGCTGGGAAGAACACCCCGTGGCGCTGCGTCCCCAGCCGGGCGGGCCGGACGAGTACGGCTGCTGGACGGGCGTGGTGACCGACGACGCCGGTGTCCCCACCGCAGCGTACTCGGGCGTCCGCGGCGACGGCGGGCACTCAGAGGTGGTCATCGCCCGCGGTTCGCAGGACCTGGTGGACTGGGACCAGACAGGGCACGTTGCGGCACGGATGCCCGACGGCGGGGACGTCACGGCCGTGCGGGACCCCTTCATCTTCCGTTTCAACGGCAAGCGGTACGCCATGCAGGGCGCCGGCCTTGCGAACGGACACGCTGCGCTGCTCCTCTACACGGTGGAGGACCTGTCCGACTGGAAGTACCAGGGCATCTGGCTCACCACGGAAAACCCTGTGGCATCGCAGTTCACCCCCGCTGAAATCTGGGAGTGCCCGCAGCTGGTGCGGGTCCCGGACAGCTCCGGCGCGGAGACCTGGGTGGCGATGTTCTCGCTGTGGCTCTCCGGCGACGCCCACGAGCACGCCAATGGGGTGGGCCACCTGATCGGCTCGCTCACCGAAGACCCCGCCACGGGACTGCCGGTATTCACGCCCCGCAGCGGCGGATCCTCGGACCAGGGCCGGGACTTCTACGCCCCGCAGGTTCTTGCCCTGGAGGACCGCGCCCTGCTGTGGGGCTGGGCCAACGAGGGGCCTGGCCGCGACGGGCGCCGTGGCCGCAGCCAGGAAGAGATCGACGCCGCAGGCTGGGCCGGGGTGCTCACCTTCCCGCGGGAGCTTTCTGTGGTGGACGGGACGCTGGCGGTCACGCCGGCCCCGGAAATCGAGGCTTACCGCGGTGACCAGGTGGCCCGCTCGGCCGAAGGCCGCGTGGAACTGCCGCCCTTCGCGGAAGCAGTGGTGACCCACTCCGCCGGTGGTCTGGAAGCCGGCGCCGGGGACGCCGTCGTCGAACTCCTGCTGGCGGGCGGGGACGGGCAACAGACCGTCTTCAGCGGACCCCTTGCCGACGGGGAGGAACTGCGGATCTACGTGGACGCCTCGCTGGTGGAGGTTTACCGCGCCGGGGCCGTGGCCACCACCCTCCGCGCGTACCCGGCGGCGGGGGAGAAGTGGCAGCTGCTGCTTCCGGCCGGCGCCGCGGCAGACGTGTGGGAGCTCAGCCAGCCCTAGCGCTGGGCTCTAGCGCCGGCAGCCAACGTCCGGTTCTATCGCCGGTTTAGCGTCCCTCGGGAACCGGGCCGGTGGACTCGCGGACCACCAGGCGGCAGGGCACCATCGTTTCGGTGCCGCTGCCGCCTGGCGCGCCGTCTGTCTCACTGCCTTCTGCCACATGCGTCCGGTGGTGCGTGACATCGCCCAGCAGGGCGGTCATGGCGGCGGCGCCCATCTCGCGCAGCGGCAGGGCCATGGTGCTCAGTGCGGGCACCATGGATTTGGCCACGCGGAATTCGTCGTCGTAGCCCATGACGGAGATGTCCTGTGGGACGCTCAGGCCCAGCCGGTAGCAGGCCAGCACCACGCCGATGGCCAGGCGGTCGTTCGCGCACAGGATGGCGGTGGGGCGGCGGCCAGCCTCGGCGCCGTCCAGGAGCTTCATGGCACCGTGGAAACCGGCGTCGATGTCCCAGCCCACCTGCAGCACCCTGGCTTCGTTCACTGGCAGCCCTGCCCGGAGGAACGCGTCCCTGTAGCCCTGGATCCGGCGCGGCGCCGCGGGGGTGAGCGAGTCACCGGCCAGGAACGCGATGTCCCGGTGGCCCAGCGACATGACGTGCTCGGCGGCCTCCCGCCCGCCCCGGACCTCGTCCGGGATCACCGCCCCAACGCCGGCTTCGGGCCGGTCATCAAAACAGTTGGCCAGGATGGACGGCACCCGCTCCATGTTCGCCGGCACGTGCAGGGGACGCAGGCCCACCGTGACGTACATCAGCCCGTCCACCTGCCGGTCCAGCAGGGTTTCCACAGCCCCTTCGTCCCGGGACCCGTCCAGTTCGGTGTCCATCACCACGGTGACGAAGCCATGTTCACGGGCCACGGCGTCCGCTCCGGCGATGATGTTGCCGTCGAACGGGCTGGTGACCACCTGGTCCGAGACAATGCCGATGATCCGGGACTGCCGGTTCCGCAGGCTGAGCGCGATCTTGTTGGGCGTGTAGTTCAGGGTGGCCGCAGCTTCACGGATCCGCTGCTGGCTCTCCAGCGCCACGTTGCCGTCGCCCCGTCCGTTGAGGACCAGTGAGACGGCGCTGCGCGAAACACCGGCCAGCTTGGCGACGTCCAGTGCGGTGGCCTTGCGATTCATGGTGATCCTCTGGTGGCAAACAACAGTGATG
The DNA here is from genome assembly GCF_900105535.1 of Pseudarthrobacter equi. Classification (NCBI taxonomy): domain Bacteria; kingdom Bacillati; phylum Actinomycetota; class Actinomycetes; order Micrococcales; family Micrococcaceae; genus Pseudarthrobacter; species Pseudarthrobacter equi. The sequence continues at coordinate 4,009,063 of NZ_LT629779.1, read as the reverse complement.
CTGCAGTTTACCTAACGCGTGTGAGGATGCGCTGCCGCCGCACGTGCACAGCTGCCGCTACTCGGGGGATATGCGCGCCACGGTGACCTTGACCGAAACCTCCGCGGGCGCAAAGTGGGCGCGGACCACCGCGGCCACCGCCCGCACCACGTCCGGAGTCCGGGCGTCGGCACCCACGCCGATGCGGACTGTTACGTCCGTGGCACTGCCCTCCGCCCGGGCTTCAACCAGCGGGCCGTCGTCGGGATCTCCGGCGCCCTGGTTGCCGGTACCCTGCTGGCCCGCTGCCTGCTGCAGCAGGGACAGGGCTCCGGCTGGCAGCCGCTGCCACAGGGGCCGGGACGGAAAGACGTCAGTGACGCCCTCCACGCCCAGGACGGCGGCGCGCAGGGACCCCGCCGCAGCGGCGCCCGGTTGCCCTGCCTGCCCAATTTTGCGTTCCACTTCCTGTCCCTTGCCCGGAAGTTCGTCCGGCACATCTTCCCGCTGCGCGGGAGTTGGCTGCGTCGGCACTGTCATGGTTCCTCCCGGGGAATGTCGATCACGTCCGTGACGGTGATGTCGATGGCGGCGATGTTCAGCTCGGTGTGCCGGGCCAGGGCTTCCCCGAGGTGCTGCCGGAGCGCTTCCGCGCTGCCCAGCAGTGGATTGCCGAAGGCGACGGCAAGGTCCAGGTTGACGGTGATGGCTTCGCCCGGCACGGTGACATCTCCTTCAAGCCGGACCCTGCCTGCCACGGCCCCGGGCGCAAGGTCGGTGACGGAACGGACCAGGGCGAGGACCGAGCCTTCCGTTTCGGTGAGGGTGTCCGCCGGGTGCCCGGACCGCAGCGGGATGGAACGCCCGGGCCGGAGCTCGAGCTTGAGGTTGGCCAGGATGTTCTTCATCCAGTCGTCGTTGCCGCTGCCGGCCTCGGCGAGGTCGTTGCTGAACAGCTCGCTGCCGGCGGTGGAGAGCCGGCGCAGCGAGTCGAGGCCGTTGCGGCAATCAGGGCAGGTCTCGAGGTGGCGGGGATCGGGGAATTCGCCGGTATCCAGGTACTGGCTCAACTCCTCGAGCGTGTGCCCGCACTCGAACGTGTCGTGGGGGATGCTCATCGCCATCCTTCCATTTCGCGGACCAGTGTAATCCGGGCCCGGGCAAGGCGGCCCCGGACACTGGCTGGGCTGATGTTCAGGGTCTGCGCAATCTGCTCATAGCTTTGTCCGTTGAACTCTTTAAGTACCCAGCAGCGGCGCTGTTCCTCGGGCAGCCGGGACAAGGCAGCCTTCAGGGCTTCGGTACCCGACGCCGCCACGGCGGACGACTCGGGGCTGGGCCCGGTGGCTGCAGGTTCCATTCCTGCTCCGCCCTCTTCCAGCGCCGAGAGGCTGGTGTGGTTCCTGCGCCGGCGCAGGTAGTCGATGCTCCTGCTGCCCGTCAGCCGGAGCAGCCAACCCTTCACTGCAGCGGGTTCGCGCAGCGATTCAAGCTGCTTCCAGGCCTGGACCAGGGCTTCCTGGACCACGTCGTCGGCATCGGCGTACTGTCCGGTCAGCCGGCGGGCGCATGCCCGCATGTGCGGCCCGTACCGCCGGGCGAGGGCCTCGAAAGCCGCTGTATCGCCGTCGGCTGCCCTTCCGGCCAGGATGGCATCGGGGACCAGGTCCAACTGGTCCCGCACCAAGGGTGTTCCTGTCACCTGACTCTGCTTTCATTATCGGCGCTATCATGCCTGCTGGGCGTGAAAGAAGTGCGCCGTTCGAACGGACTGACGGCAGGGCGCGTTGCGCCGTGGTTGGCTGCAACGCGCCTGCCGTCCAGGGGCTGGCTACTCCTTGCGGAAGCTTTCCTTGACCTTCTCCGCAGCTTCCTTGAGGTTGTGGCCGATGTCCTTGGCAGCGTCCTTGACCTTCTCGCCGGCTTCCTGGACTTTCGCCTGGGCCTGGTCGTGCTGGCCTTCGCGCTCGAGCCGTTCGTTGCCCGTGAGCTTGCCTACGCCTTCCTTGGCGGCGCCCGCGTGGTTGGTGGCGGCGTTGTTGATCTTGTCGTCGAGTCCCATGGTGATGCCCTTCTCTCGGTGTTCCTGTTGTGCTCCTGTGTGTCCGAAACACAGCAGCCTTTGCTAGCTGGTGCGGTGTGCACCCGCCAGCCGGGTCCTGGTTCCACCTGCTATTCGGACCAGAACGGTGGTGCGATGGCCCAGCAGGGTTTCCATGCCGGTGACCAGTGCCTCGGCGAGGTCGGCCACCTCACGCGGAGATGCTCCGCGCCGTGCCTGCAGGGTGATTCGCAGTCCTTGGGTTGTGGTGCGCCGCCGGCCGCGTCCGCGCCAGGCGGACACTGAGCTGCCGACGACGGCCCGGTTGCCTTCCAGCGCGGCCTCCACGGCGGATTCGAGGTAGGAAATGTCGACGGCGGTGTCCCCGAGTTCGGGGTCCCGCTGCCGGGCTGCCTCGCTGGTCCGCCCGCCGCCCTGCCGGGTCAGCCACATGATGCTGACCGCGGCGCCGAGGAGCAGTACGGCGGGCACGGCCAGTGCCCACCAGCTGCCCAGGGGTTCCTGCAGGGGTGCGGTGCCCCGGAGGTTCCGCCAGCCCCCCAATAGGCTGGTGCTGACGGAACTCCAGCGGTCCCGGACGCCGGCGTCCATGCCGGCACCCGCGGTGAGGGTGCCTGCGGCCAGCAGGACCAGTCCAGTGGCGGCCAGGAAGAAGCGGTTCAGGGCTCGGTTGGTGTGGTTCATCGTCCCAGTGCTCCTTCGGTGGCGATGCGGATATCGGTGCTGAGTTTCCGTCCCAGGCGGCAGGAAGCGATCTCCTTTTCGGCAGCCCGGGTGACGGCTTCACGGTCCAGGGGAGCGCCCGACGTCGGCCGGATGGCTACCTGGGCGCGGGCCCGGCTGATGGTGGTGGCCACCTGTTCGGGGGCGAGTTGGGCGGTCAGCTGCACCCGCCGCGAGACGGCCGCGGCGATGACCTGGTCGTCAACCACCACCGCGGCCCGGTCGCCGTCCATGGCCCGGCGTCCCTTGCGGCCGCCCTTGAGGGCCGCCACCAGCAGCGTGAGTCCCAGGACGGCGGCGGCAACCCCGGCCGCGGTCAGTTCGGCCGGTTGCGTGGTTTGCGGCGCTGTGGCCGCGGCGTCGGCAAGCCGGCCGGGGCTGGCCACCAGGGCGTCCTGTCCCAACAGGGCGAGGACGCTTTCGGTTCCCAGCCAGAGGAAGGCGACCAGGAGGAGCACCGCAGTGGCGGCGGACAACCCGGCGCGCGATGAATGCGTTTCCCGCCGGACAATCCTGCTATGGGTTCGGGCCGTGCCCACGGTGACCTCCTGGTGGGTTGCTGGATGTGCTGCTGATATTCGGTGCTGCCGCCCTGGCCGCGGGCAGCCTGTGTGCCGCCGCGGGAAGGCTTCTCATGCAGCCCCGAGCCTGATGTTGATTTTTCCGATCTCCATGCCCGTGACCTGGCGCCCCATGAAGGAAATCTTCAGCCGGGCAATTTCCGCCTGTTCAAACAGGGCTGGCCGGCCCTCCGAGGCTGGCGTCATCAGGGTTGGTGCCGGCAGGCGGACCAGGAGGTCCACCCCCAGCTTCCCTGCATCGTCCCGCAGCGACGCCGAAACGTCGGTGTGGGGAACGTCGAACGCCTGGCACGTCACGGCTTCCACGGTTTTCCGGAGGGCGGCCGGGGCGATGCGGGTGTGGCCCTGGCGGTTCACGACGACGTGCGGCGGCCGCGCAGGGCGTCAAACACCTCGGCCAGGTCCAGGCGGCCCTCGGCGGCGCGTCCCAGGACCGCACCAATGCCCATGAAGAGCAGGGTCAGGATGAAGCCCCAGAATCCGAAGGCCAGCGCCACTATCGCCAGGACTGCTCCGGCTGCCGCGCCGCCGATGACCGGGGTCATGCCACCCTCGGCTCGTGGCCGGCGTCGTCAGCCTCATCGTCGTTGTCCTCAGACGGAACATGGATGTCCGTGATGGTGATGTTGACCTCGGTGACTTCCATGCCCACCAGGTCCTCCACCGCGGAGTAGACGGCGTCGCGGGCGTTGTCCGCCACCTGCTGGAGGGGGTGCGGGTACTCGACCACCAGGGTCACGTCCACGGCCACCTGGGTCTGGCCCACTTCAACGCTCACGCCCTGGGTGAGGTCCTTCTGGCCCACCCGCTCGCGGAGGTTTCCGATGGCCCGGGCAGCGCCGCCGCCCAGGGCGTGGACGCCGTCGATTTCCTGGATGGCGATGCCGGCGATCTTTGCCACTACGCCGTCGGCGACGGTGGTGCGGCCACGGCCGTCGTGGCCTTCGGCCGTGCCCAGGGAGTGGGTAGCTGCCGGCTTCTTCTGCCCGGCGGTACCCGGTGCGGTGGTGGCCTGCGCTGCGTTGCCGGTCTGCTGCGTGCTGGCGTTTGTCTGCGTGGTCATTAGGTCACTCCTGCTCGGTTGGCGTTCTGTTCCAGGCGCGGGTTTGCGCCGTTACAGGTAAGACGCAGCAGGGCGGGAGATCGTCACGGTCTTGTTCGTGTGACGTGCATCACGCGCAGTGGGAGGTAGTCAGTACAGGAAAATGTTGATCCATTCGCGGTTGTGCGCATGGATCAGGACCAGGAACAGCACGAAGTCGAACAGCAGGTGGACGCTGACAATGTAGGACAGCGATTTGGTCACCGTGAACAGCCGGGCCTGCAGCAGGGCGAACGGGAAAATGAAGAACGGCGCCCAGGCATGGAAGCCGAGTTCCCACAGGAACGAGGTGAACAGCACGGCCTGGAGCAGGTTGGCCTGCCAGTCCGGAAGGTGCCGGCGGAGCAGCGTGAAGGTGGTGCAGATGAAGAACAGTTCGTCCCAGATGCCCAGGACGTTGGTGCCCAGGAAGAGCCGGGCTATGCCGTCAGCGTCACTGACCGCGGGCCAGTTCTCGTAGACGCCGGTCCGGATCATGTACACGGGCATCAGGGCGTAGCCGATCACCAGGACCGCCGGCAGGTACCACTTTTCCGCCCGCGTCCACGGCTGCCCGGTCCGGATGGGGAACCGGATGGCGTGGTCCTTGGTAATGAAACGTGAGGCGGCGTAGGGGATGCCCACCGCCAGCACCATGGCGGTGCCCATGACGGCCATGTGTTCAGTGCTGATGTCCGTGGTGATGGGCACCAGGCTCATGGCGGTCAGTCCCACGGCGATCAGGGCCAGGTCGATCACCAGCTTCCGGCTGAGGAACCCCGCGAGGATAAGGGCGGCCGCCAGGAGGAGGAAGCCGGAGATCCGGTCTTCGCGGGCGAACAGGAGGAATCCAGCGGCCGACAGCATCACCGCCGGAACAACGGCCAGCCTGGCCCGAACGGGCGCCGGCCCAGCCTGCCCGGCTTCGGGGTCCGACGAGGGCATGCGCATGGAATTACCGCCAGCCTGCATCTTCCAAACCTTTGGGTCGCGGGTTTTGCCACGACTCTACTGGACGCCCTGCTTTGCTGGTTTCCTGCTCTGCTGGCTGCCTCTCCTAATGGACGCCTGGCGGCGGGAGGGGCCAAAAAGAAAGCGGACGACGACGGGAGGGCCCGTCGTCGTCCGCTTCCGTGCGGTGCTGGTTGCCTAGGCGGTGGCCAGGGCGCCGCTGTTGCGCAGGCTCAGCGTGAAGGTGTTCGGGCCACTGCAGGTCACGGCCACCTGGCAGGTGGTGGTGTTGTGGCGGGAGGAGAGATCGGTGATGGCGGCATCAAGGGTGTGGTGGAGGGCTGCCTTGTCCCAGATCTTCAGGGTTACGGAGTGAGTGGCATCGAACGTCATTATTCAACTTCCATTTCTTGCGGTGGGCGGCCTGGCTGAACAGGCCGGGTCCTCGTCGGTGAGGCAATCAGGTGGGAAAGCGCATTCCCGTTCTTCCATGGTGCATGCCGCTGCCAGAGATGGCAACCAATCGAGCCGCAATGTGAGCAATCACACCGGGCCCATGCGGTGGCAAGGGATTCACGGTTCTGTACTTTCTGGGTACCCCGGCGGGAAGCCGGGAAGCGGCCTGGTCGAGCTCTGAGGCGTCGGCGGCCGGGGGCGCACCGGTGCGCTTCATTGCTTCACCAGGTGGGTCGAGAGCCGGATATTCTCCAGCCCTGCCCTTCCATAGTGCACAGGGCTTCGGGGGCCGCCCAACCAGATGGCCGAATATTGCAGGTGAAACTCATCACACACCCGTGGCTGGGTGAGGAGGGTAGGCGGTCGGCGGGCTGGAGGGTGGTGGGCAGGAGGGCGGTAGCGACGGAAGGAGGTGGCGCGGCATTGAGCCGTTGGGTGGGGCCGCAGGCGAACCCCGGTGTGTTAGCCCGGACTATCCTTCCGGTGTCTCCGCCAGTCCATCCGGGCCGCCAGCAAGGCCGCTGTCGTCGCCTGATCCTTCTTCAACCGGGCCCTGCCCGGTGGCTGCGCCGGAATCCTGGGCAGGCTCCGCGATGACGGGCTCCGTGTGGCCGGGTTCCTCGCTGAAATCATCCGAGTACGGGGCCCGAGGGCGGGGGAGGTCATCGATCAGTTCGTTGGCAGCCAGCGCCAGCAGGTCGCGCTGGATGGACGGGAGTGAGAGGAGTCCCTGCAGGTACGCTTCCACCTCGTATTCGCCGGCATCTCCGGACAGGCTGAAGTATTTCAGCCACAGTTCGGACAGCGGGATGTCCGCCGCCTTCATCGCTGCGCGGAGGCGCCGCCGCTGTTCCGGTTCGTTCGGATCGAAGCCCATAGCGGCGGTCCTAGGCCCTGGGCGCCGGCGGCCCGGACAGGACGGCCTCGCTCACCTGCTGGAGGGTGGCGCCGCGGTCCCTGGCTTCCTTGATGAGCTGCCGCAGGGCCGCCTCGTGGGGGACGCCCTGCCGCTCCATCAGGACTCCGCAGGCGCGGTTAACCACGTCCCGGCTGTAGAGCGACTGGCGCAGCCCCTCGGTCAGCTTCTGCGGAGCTTCGCTGGCCTGGATGTGCGCGATAAGGGTGGCTGCCGGTGCTGCGAAAAGCTCCAGGAGGCGTCCGCTGGAGCCGTCATAGGTATGCGGGCCGGCGGAGTAGAGCTTCAGCGAACCGATGGCTTCCTTGCCGGCGATCAGGGGAGCGGTCACCACCGAACGGACAGGCAGTTGCTGGACGGCCCGCCGCCATTCCGGCCAGCGGTGCTCGCCGTGGACGTCGCGGACCAGCACCGGCTGCTCCGTTGCCCAGGCGGTGAGGCACGGACCTTCCCCGAGCTCGTACTGCACGGCGTCGGCCTGCTGGACAATGCTGTCCGTGTAGCCGCTGCTGGTACGCGTGCCGCGCGAATCCAGCAAGGAGACGCCGGCGCCGATGGTTCCCGGTACAGAGTCTTTGGCGGCCCGGGCCAGGGAGTGGACAGCTGCCACCACTTTCTCCTCGGTCAGCAACAGTCCGCGGATGCGGGCAATAAGCATGCTGAGCTCGTCAAGGGGAAGCTGCTGGGCCATGCCTCCCAGCATATGCCAATCGATTTGGCCGGTCAGGAAGTTCCCCGATTGGCTGCCGCAGTAGGATAGGCGCATGTCGAAACCGGCTGACAACAACGTTGTCCACGAACTCCAGGAAATCCTCACCGGCGCTGAGAGCGTGGTGGAGTTTCTCTCCGGGCTGTCCGGAATTGCCGCAGCTGCTGTCTCCGAGGCGGCCGGCGACCGGATCGAATGTGCCGTCACCCTGAAGATCCAGCGGCGGCCCGCAACCGCGGCCGGCAGCAGCGAGCGGGCGGTGGAGCTGGACCGGGTTGAGCAGGCCCTGGGCGACGGTCCCTGCATCGAGGCGATCCGCGAGATGGCCCCGGTGCTGGTGGAAGACGTCGCCGCGGACCAGCGCTGGCCCACCTACAGCAAGGCGCTCCTGGATGCCGGCGTCCACAGCACGCTGGGCGTTCCGCTGGAGATTACCGAAGGCGCAAGCGCGGCCCTGAACTTCTTCGCTGACCAGCCAGGTGCGTTTACGGAAGAGGTCTACGCGAAGGCGGTGGGCTTCGCGGCCTCGGCGCATAACACCTTCAATCTCTCCGTACGGCTCAACAGGGCCCAGAACCGTGCAGACGATCTTGAGGCTGCGCTGGAGAGCAGGACCGCCATCAACCTCGCCTGCGGCGTCATCATGGCGCAGAACCGCTGCTCCCAGGCCGAGGCCATGGAAATCCTCACCAGGGTGTCCAGCAACCGGAACCGCAAACTCCGCGATGTGGCAGCGGAGCTGATCCAGCAGCTCTCCGGAGACCGCATCCAGACCCACTTCGAGTAGGCGCCCACCCCGGCGTGGATTGCCGACGGCGTCAGGCGGCCTGCGCCGTCGTCGTCAGTCCCGCGTCGGTTCCGCCGTCCGTGCGGTGACTACCGCGGCTCCTCCGCCAAGGCCCGGCCCGCGGTCAGCCCGGACATCCCAGGACGTGCCCGCGCCAATCACTGTGTAGTCCCCGGCGTCCGCTGCGGCAAGGATGATGGCCGTGCCCTCGTCGATCGCCACGGCATGGTCTACCAGTCCGGCCGCCACGGCGCCGACGGCCCGGCTCAACGTGCCGGCCTGTGCGGCGTGGACGTCCACCGCGAATGGGGCAATCCCCAGCCCGGTGCGGAATTCCAGGTCCGCCAGGCCTTCGGAGCACTCCTCGCCGCAGACCTCGATCCCGTTGACGAGGTATCCACCAATCAGCGCCCGGCCGGGCGCCACCATCGCACCCGCGGAAAAGCCGAGGTAGGGAACGCCGTCTCCCACCAGTTGAGCGAGCGTGGGGGACGCTTTTTCGACGCCGCGCAGGTAAGCCGGCGTCAGACCGCCGCCCACCACCACGCCGTGCACTCCGGCGAACGCCGCGGGATCCGCGATGCCTCCGTTGCCGAGCAGTACGGGAACCACGTCACAGGCAATCCGTTCCTGCAGCGGACCGGCATACTCCGGCAGCCGGGTCATCGGGGCGCCGCCGCTGTCATGAACCACCACGGCAATGCGGGCCTGCCGTCCCGGTCCTGCCCTCAGCTCCGCCTCGGCTGCAAACCTGTCAAACACGTCGGGGAACGAATCTGCGTCCGGCCCGGCACCCACCAGGAAAATGCTCATGCCCCTCAACATACAGAACCATTGACACGCCGTTTGCCGGGGGCTATCGTACAACCAAATGGTTGTAGATCAGCTCCGCGAGACCGAAATGGACCGCCTCTTCCAGGCGTTCGCCGATTCCACCCGCCGCGACATCGTCCGCAGGGTGACCGTTGGCGAGTTCTCGGTTTCCGGCCTCGCAGCGCTCTACGCCATGAGCTTCGCCGCAGTCCAAAAGCATGTTGCGGTGTTGGAGCGTGCCTCCCTGGTGACCAAGGAGAAGCGCGGAAGGGAGCAGATTGTGCGGGGTAATCATGAAGGCCTGCAGAAAGCCCGCCGGCTGCTCGACGAATACGAACACATCTGGCGGCAACGCGCCGCCCGGATGGCCGACATTCTCGCTGAAGGTTAGGAAGGCATTGCCATGACAGTCATCAGTACGGACAAGAACTTCGAGGCCCTGAGCCTTACCCTGGTTGCCGAGTTCGAGGCCGGCGCGGAACGCGTGTGGCAGCTCTTCGAGGACCCGCGGCAACTGGAGCGCTGGTGGGGTCCGCCCACGTACCCGGCAACGTTCTACCAGCACGACTTTGTGCCAGGCGGCAAGGCCGGCTACTACATGACCAGCCCCGAGGGCGAAAAGTTCCACGGCTGGTGGGAGTTCACCAGTATCCAGGCGCCGCAGCAGCTGGAATTCAACGACGGCTTCGCGGACAGCGACGGCAATCCCACCGGGGAGCACGGAACCAGCCACGCCACAGTGACCCTGGAGCGGCTCGGGGACCGCACCCGGATGACCATGCTCTCCGCCTTCGAGTCCGAAGAGCAGCTGGAACAGATGATGCAGATGGGCATGGAAGAAGGCCTCAAGGAGGCCGTCGGCCAGATGGACAGCATCCTCGCCGAGCACGCCAACGCCTGACGAGGCGGGCTGACTGCGCCGCACACAAAAGAAGCGGACGACGCCGGAGCCTCCCGGCGTCGTCCGCTTCCGTGTGCCTGGGCTGCTGCCGTGCGGGTTACGTCGCTGGCGCCTCCCGCCAGGCGGTCCAGCCCACCAGCCGGACAGAATCCAGCGCGGCAAGGTCTCCCTGCGACGCTTCCCGGCGCCGTTGCGCCTCGGCGGGCAGCCCAACCTTGGCTTCCGGGGAAAGCGGCAGGATCTCAAGGATGACGTCGGCACCGGGCCCGATTCCGGCGTCGGACACGTTAAGGACCCAGGGGGAGCCGTCCCAGAACCTGTCGGCCACCACCGCGCCGTCCACCAGCAGCCGGGCCACGTCCCCGGCCCAGTGGATTTCCAGCTCGGTGTGCGCTCCGGCCAGCGCCTGGACGGGAAGAGGCAACCGGTAGGCCCGGGCCAGCTCAGTGATCACCGCAGGGTCCGGCGCCGCGGCCCGGTTGGCGGAGGAGCCGTAGGTTGCGGGGGCAGGGCCTGCTGCCTTGACCAGCTCCGCGGCAACGTCGACGCTGGCTGCGGCCGGGAGTACCGGCAGTGTGGCTGCGGGTTCGAATGAGCGTGCCCCCGGGCGGTAGCGCAGTACTTCAGCAGCGGCCCGGGACCGGCCCGCCAGGTTGCCGCGGCCATCCAGCCACACCGGATCGCCGGAAAGGACCAGTTCGCGCCGGGCGGGGCTGCCCAGGACCCAGGCGGTGTCCACAACTTCTGCCGGGAGGACCAGGATGTCCAGCCGGGCCTCCCCGTGGCGGGCGGTGGCCACTACGGGTTCGTTGCCGTGGATCCGGTAGGAGCCCGCAGCGTCCGATCCTCCAGCACCATGAACCTCTGTTCCGGCGGCGAAGCAGAGTTCCACGGGTATTCCGGGCTCGGCCGCTAGGACCAGGGTGGGCAGCGAATCCGGGTCCTCGGCGGACGGCTCCAGGCATGTCAGTGGAGAGGCCGTGGCCCAGGCGATGGTCACGCCGGCCACCTCGAGGTTCACGGGCCAGTGCGCCACGGTGCCCGCCGGGATGTCCACCGGCTGCCCCGGAAAGGTGACCGGGCCGGCGTCGAGCGCTACCTCGAAGCGGGCGTCGTGGTAGGTGGGCAGCGGAATGTGCGGCTGGTGCCACGTGATGAACACAAAGCCGGCGGTGCCGTCGCTCCGGAGCGCCCAGCGAAGGGTGGTGGTGTCCTCGATACCGTGCGGCAGGGCCCCGGGAAGGGATGACGGCATCTGGGCCAGCCGGTCGCCGAAGGCTGCCAGGAAGGCGTGCTGCTTGCGCAGGGCAGCGAAGCTGGCGGCCAGCCGGCCGGACGCGCCGATGGGGGCGTGGAAGTCGTAATCGAACCGGGGCAGGTCGTTCGGGTAGCCGGTGTCCTGGGATTCCTGGAGGCCGTCGGATGGGTTCATCCCGCCGGCGAACATGTAGTAGCCCTGCCAGGCCGAGCCGTTGCCGATCTTGTTGTGCGCCACGGCGGCCACGTCCAGCCCCTGCGGCCAGGGGCGGCGCTGGTAAGCCGTGGCCATGCCACCGGCCAGCTCGCACGTGGCCGGCGGGAAAAGCACCGACGGCGTACGGGGTGCAGGTGCCGCTGCGCCAGTCCCGCCGCCCGCGCTGCCTGCATCCCCGGCACCGTTACCCACGAACTCGCGGATGTCGGCGCCGATGCCCGGATCGTCCCACACATGGCTGAAGAAGTAGTGCTCCCTGAACGTGGGATCCCAGGGGGCGTCCGCATCCACCCAGAACCCATCGCCGTAGCCGCCGAACAGGGGGAGGACCTCCCCGGCCGGCAGGTCGGCGCCGCCCCAGGCCGTGGCGGTCCAGATGGGTGCGGTCAGGCCGGCGTTCCTGGCCAGTTTCTTGAGCTCCACGAAGTGGCCGGGCTGGTCGTACAGCTCGTTTTCCAGCTGGATGCCCATCACGTTGGTGTCCGGCCCGGTCAGCTGGTGGAGTTCTTCCCCGAGGTGCCCGAACCAGCCCTTCACCAGTTCCAGGTAGGCGGGATCGTTGGTGCGATGCTGCACCGGAGCCTCCTGCACCCAGTCCGGAAAGCCGCCGTTGCGGACCTCGCCGTGGCACCAGGGACCGATGCGCAGCACCACGTCCAGGCCGATCTCCGCGCACAGGCGGACGAACGCACCCACGTCCAGGCCGCCGTCGAACCTTACCTTGCCCTCGGTCTGCTCATGGTGGATCCAGAATGCGTAGGTGGCCACCACCGTGATGCCGCCGGCCTTCATCAGCCGCAGCCGCTCCTCCCACCGCGCCCGCGGCACCCTGCTGTAGTGCAGCTCGCCGGACACGGGAAGGACTGGCTGCCCGTCCGCCTCCAGGTAGCGGTTGGTGACGCGGTAGCGGCGGTGCCGGTCATGGGTGTTGCTCATGGCCGGCAACGTCAGGGGAGTTTCCCATGGCGTGTGGGCGGCGCGCAGGACGGACGGGGAACCGCTGGAGGGTGATGGCATGGGAGGAAGTATTGCACACTCGGGAAACGTTTTCTTGAGGCGGTTGCTGCTGGGCGTTGAACCCGGCGGGATGCTTCGAAATACTGGGAGGACGGCATCAACCAAGGCAAGGCGGTGACACGGATGGGCGGCGGCGCATCGGAATACCGGAAACGGCTGGAGCGCGCAGCCGAGGTCCGTTCGTACCGAGGGGCGGGCATCAGCTCCGAAGAAGAAGCCGCCCTGGACGCGCTTGACGCCAAGGAACGGGAGAAGCGCCGCAAAGTCAGCGACTCAGCCCGGGCCGAGTACCTGGTGCGCGACGCGATGGCGCAGGGAAAATTCGACGACCTCAAATACGCCGGCAAGCCGATCCCCGGGCTGGGCGAATCCTACGATCCCGACTGGTGGGTCAAGGGCCTGCTGCAGCGCGAGAACATCAGCGGGCTGGGACCGCCCGCCATCCTGCTCAGGGCGGAGGATGCCGGGCTGGACGCCGAGTTGGATGCGCAGTACACCGAACAGCAGGTCCGTGACCTCCTAACTGATTTCAACCGCCGCGTCATTGATGCGCGCCGCCAGCTCCAGGGCGGGCCTCCGGTGGTTACGCAGACCCGAGACGTGGAAGAACAGGTGGAGCGGTGGCGGGCCAGGCGTGCCGCACGGACGCCTGAGGTGGTGGAGGAGCCCGTTCCGGAGCGTTCCTGGTGGCAGCGGCTGTGGAAGGGGCCGGGCTAGGCCGCCGGGTTCGCCAGTTGGTACAGCTCGCAGAGGGCGTTGTAGTACCTGCTGGTCTGCCCCTGGTGGAGCAGGCCGATCCTGGGGCACACACTTTGCGACGCCGCGTTGGCGGGGTTGGTTACCGCCACCACTTTGGGCAGGCCGCCTGCGAACGCGTAGCGGAGGACCGCCGCCGCGGCCTCGGTGGCGTAGCCCTTTCCCCAGTGGTCCGGGTGGAAGTGCCAGCCGATCTCCGTGTCGCCCGAGGGCTGCAGGGGAGTTCAGCGCCCGACGCCGGAATGGATTTGAGGAGCAGCGTCCCGGCGAGTGCGGGCCGGCTGTGTCCGGGGATCTTTGGCTGCGCGGGGTTTGTTTGCTGCGCGGGGTTCGATGGTTGGGCTGTGCCTTTCAGCCGCACGGCCCAGACGGCGTGGACCGGATGGTCCATGGCCCGCCACGCCCGGATGCGGTCCTCGGCCTCACCGCGGTCCGCCATTACGCGGGGCGGGTTTCCGATGAAGCGCTGTACCTCCCAGCGGGAGTACAGATCCAGCACAAAGTCAGCATCCTCGGGCTCCCAGGGCCGGAGGATCAGCCGCTCTGTTTCAAGGTTCTCCACGCCGTTCATTGTGCCCGTGATCGCCCCGGAAGCAATGCTTTTCGACGTAGGGCTTGTGGGCGGCAGGTTCAGGCAGCCTGCCTGCGTTCCTACCGCTTGGGCGCGGGGGTGGGTGCCGGAACCGGACCGATCATCGACTGGGGAGGCCCCGGGAATGCCGCAGCCGGATACAGCGGGACGGCCTTCAGCATGAAGTACGCCCACTGCGGGCCGGCGATCATGTACCCATCGAGGCGGGGATAGAACGTTCCGTTGATGGTGACGTTCTGGCCTGCACGTTTCTGCCCCTCAAGTGCGTCCCCGAAGAAGGATGCTGTGGCCAGTCCGCTGGTGTACCCAACAATCCAGGTGGCGCCGTTGTTGTTCGAGGTGCCGGTCTTGGCGGCCGTTGGCCACTTGTCGTGAACCTTCGGCTGGATCCAGAAGCCCGAACCCCTCACCAGCACGTCCTGGAGGACGCTGTTGACGCCGCGTGCCACCTCCGGCTTCACGGCATCCCTGCACTCGGTTGTTTGGGCGGGAAGCTTTCCACCCGTGGCGTCCTTGATGTCCAGCAGGGCGATGGGGTTGCAGTAGCGGCCGTCGTTGGCGAAGGTGGCGAAGGCGTTGGCAAGGTGGAGGGGTGCCACGCCGGTGGCTCCGAGCAGATTGCCCAGCTGGTGCATGTTGATGGGTGTCCCGTCCAGGCCGCTGTGCAGGCCCACTGCGTCAACCATCTTTTGAATGCCGCAGAAATCCAGCTGCGCCGCTGACGCGAAGGTGGCCGTATTGATCGAGTTGTAGAGGCCGTAGTTGATGGGCATCTTCCGGTAGAAGCCCTCCTCCGAATTCTGCAGGTCATCCGCCGCACCCAGCTCGGGGTTGTTTTGCGCTGTGCTGTAGGCGCCCAGCACCTTGCCGCAGCTGGAGCGCCACGGGAAACCAAGCGGATAAACCCGCCGTGAAGCATCAATTTCGGTGGTCAGGGACTTGCCCTCGTTGAGCCACTCGGCGAAGGTGAACGGCTTCATGGTGGAACCGGTCTGGAAGCCGCCTGCCCCGTTCAGGTCGTTCCCCTGCGGATCGCGGGCATCCACGTTGAAGTTCAGCTGCGTGTCGAACTTGCCCGGTTCGGGCAGGAACACGGTGTTCTGCGCCATGGCCAGGATCTTGCCCGTTCCCGGTTGCACCGTGACCAGGGCTGCACCCCACTTGTCCGGATTGGCGCCCGCTGTGCTGTCCACCTGGGCCTGCGCCGCCGCCTGCAGCCTGCTGTCCAAAGTGGTGACGATCGTCAGTCCGCCGCGGTAGAGCTTGCGCTCGCGCTCCACTTCGTTGGGCCCGAAGGCGGGGTTGTTGAGGATGAGGTGGGAGATGTAGTCGCAGAAGTAGGGGGCCATGGCGGCGTTGGCGCAGCCCTGACGTTCAGGGGTGATCTTGAGTTCCACCGGCGTGGCTTTTGCTTCGTCATGCTGCGCCTGCGTGATCCTCTTGAGGCGAAGCATCTCGTCAAGGACCTGGTTGCGGCGGGCCAGCGAGTTCTCGGGGTTGATGGCCGGGTTGTAGAAGGTGGGACTGTTGACCAGGCCGGCCAGGAGGGCGGCCTGCGGCAGCGTGAGGTCTTTTGCGGTGGTGCCGAAGAAGTAACGTGCCGCCGCCTCGACGCCATACGCATCGCTGTTGAAGAAGACGATGTTCAGGTACCCCTCAAGGATCTGGTCCTTGCTGTACTTCTTTTCCAGGGCGATGGCCAGCCGCATCTCCCGCAACTTGTCGCCCATGTCCTTCTGGCCGCTCAGGACCACTTCGTCCGGCCGGTCCTGGGACAGCCGCGCCTCATTGACCACGTTGGTGACGTACTGCTGCGTGATGGTGGACGCGCCCTGCTGGTCCCCTTTCGTCACGTTAGCGATCACCGCCCGGAGGATGCCCTGGGGGTCGATTCCCGCGTGCTCGTAGAACCTGCTGTCCTCAATGGAGATGATGGCGTCCTTGATATACGGCGACATCTGGTCCAGTGGAATCCGCACGCGGTTCTCGGCGTAGAACGTGGCGATCGGCTGGCCGTCGGAGGTGAGGACCCTGGTGGATTGCGACGGCGGCTGGACCGTCAGCTCTTTGGGCAGGCCCTCGAAGAATCCGATCGAATTGCTGACTCCGATCCCGGCTGCCGCAACTGCCGGGACAACCAGGCTGGCCACCAGCACGCCACACATGGCACTGGCTGCGAGGAACCCCAGGAATCGTCCCAGGGCGGCGCCGAAACCGCTTCTGCGCTTCTTCTTCTTCGCCATCTATCAGCCCTCAAGCTTGGAGGTGCGTCCAGCCTACGCCGCTGGGATGGGCTGATCCAGAACTTCGAAGGTCAGGATACGGTCACAAAAAATCCTTGACCGGCGATACTTAACGACATATCGTTAAGTATCGCCGAAGAGATCGGCGTAAATAAGAAGATTGAAAGGCGGATGCCATCATGAGAGGCATTTCTGACGAAAAATTCCCTGGCCCAGAGTTCGCAAGGGGCCGGTTTGAACGGGGCAGGGGACGCCGGGGACCGCATGGTCACCGCGGCGGCGGCGGCGGGTTCGGCCCAGGTTTTGGTCCCGGGTTCGGCCCTGGTTTTGGTCCAGGCTTTGGCCCGGGTTTCGGTCCGGGATTCGGGCGTGGAGGGCGGCGGGCAAGCCGTGGTGACGTTCGCGCCGCCATACTCTCGCTCCTGGCGGAGTCACCGTCGAATGGTTACGGGCTGATCAAGACCATCGCCGAAAAGACCGAAGGAGCCTGGCGACCAAGCCCGGGCTCCATCTACCCCACGCTCCAGCAACTGGTGGACGAAGGGCTGATCGAGGCCATGAGTGAAGGCCGCGGCACCGAGTTCTCGCTCACCGAATCCGGCCGGGAGTACGTGGCCGGGCACGCGGAGGAGATGGACAGTGCATGGAACGCGGTCCCGGAAGGATCGGACCGCGAGTTCCACCACAGCATCGGCAAACTGATGGGCGTTATCCACCAGTTCCGGGGCGGTGTCACTGAGGAGCAGCGGACCGCCGCCATCGAGAAGCTGGACGAAACCCGGCGCGCGCTCTACAAAATCCTGGCGGACTAGTGGCGGGGCTGCCGGAGTACGGGCGGCCGTCAGGCGAAAGTATCTTCCTTTGCCTGACGGTCCGGGCCCTGGGTGCCTGAAACCTCGCGGTTTGAACCCTCGGCGGCCTGGCGGTCTGCGGAGTGCCCGCCGGCCGGAATGTGGCCGAATACCGCCCGCAGCGGGTTGAAGCCGGCGCCCACCTCGTTGAACGCGTAGGCGCTCTCGGCGTGCTCGGACAGGTCCACGCCAGCCGTTTCGGCTTCGTGGCTGACCCGGAAGCCGATGGTCTTGTTGATGGCGCGGCCGATCACCAGGGTGCCAAGCCCTGAGACCAACAGCGTGATGACTACCGCAGCCGTCTGGGCAATGAGCTGCTGCACGCCGCCGCCGTAGAAAAGACCCCCGGCCTGGCCGGCTGACGGCAGGGCAATGAACCCGAGCGCCAGGGTGCCGATGAGTCCGGCGCCGAGGTGGACACCCACCACGTCCAGGGAGTCATCGAGCCCGAAGCGGTACTTGAGGTCAACGAAGACGGCGCATGCAGCACCTGCCACCAGGCCCAGGCCGATTGCGGCCACCGGGCTGATGTTGGCGCAGGAAGGTGTGATAGCAACGAGGCCGGCCACCACGCCGGAGGCGGCCCCCAGGGAAGTGGGGTGGCCGTGGCGCATCTTCTCGGTCACCAGCCAGCTGAGCATTGCTGCGGCAGGTGTAACCAGGGTGTTGATCCAGATAAGGCCTGCCTGTTCGGCGCTGGTCGCCGCGCCACCGTTGAATCCGAACCAGCCGAACCACAGCAGGGCCGCACCCAGCATGATGAAAGGGAGGTTGTGGGGGCGGTGGTTGGGGTCTTTCGCGAAGCCGTGGCGCTGGCCCACGATGACGGCGAGCACCAGCGCGGCTGTGCCGGAGCTGATTTCCACCACGGCGCCACCAGCGAAGTCGATGACTTGGCCGAAAATGGCCGTCACTGCACCGCCGGCGCTCATCAGTCCGCCGCCCCAGATCATGTAGGCGAGGGGGCAGTAGATCAGGGTGATCCAAACCGGCACGAACACGGCCCAGGCGCTGAACTTGGCACGGTCTGCAATAGCGCCGCTGATCAGAGCCACGGTGATGATGGCGAAGGTTGCGCTGTAGCCGGCCTTGATCAGGTCCGGGGAGCCCATCAGGTTCTGCAGCCCGAAATTGGTGAACGGGTTGCCGAAGATGCCCAGGAAGCCGTCACCGGTGGTCATTGAGTAGCCCCACAGGACCCAGACAACTCCGACGATGCCTGCGGAGATGAAGCTCATCATGATCATGTTCAGCGCGGCCTTGGCACGGGTCATGCCGCCGTAGAAGAGACCGAGCCCGGGGGTCATCAGCAGTACCATCGCTGCCGAGATAAGCAGCCAGACGTGTTGGGCAGAGATCTCCACCGGTGGTCCCTTCGCATGAGATTCAAGGGGGTGATGTGCCACCCCGGCTTTTCCCCCGGGGTCTATTTTTCGTCGCCCATGTTTCATCCGATGCTGTGGAAAGTTGCCGTTACGTTACACAAAACGTGCCTGCGTGAAGTTCGCGTGTCAGCAATGTTTCAGGCATGTAAACGCGCTCCCACCGATACGGCCCCGCCCGTCGTCGTCCGGCCTGCGCGGGCCCGCAACCAAAGGTGCGCAAGGGAATACCAGGGTGAGCTCCCGCCGTCGTGCCCCCGATCGGTCAAGGTTTCCCGCCCGTGAACGGCGACTCACCGCCGTCGGACGCTTCTGCGTGCCGTAGCGTGGCACCATGCCACCGCGGACGAAACTGGGAATGGGCATGGCTGCGTTCACCGTTGGCCCTGCTCCCGGCGTCGAGCTGAGCTGCTATGACTCCGGTGGCGACGGGCCTGCCGTGGTGCTGCTGCACGGTTTGGCGGGGACAGCCCGCGAATTCTTTCCGACGGCGGCCGCGCTCCCCGAGTACCGTGCCGTCCTGGTTGATCTCCGGGGCCATGGGGGCAGCACCCGGGTCCCTCCCGGCGTCGCGCGGTCGGATTATGTTTCGGACGTTGTCAGAATCATCGAGCACGTTGGTGCGCCGGTGGTTTTGGTTGGCCAATCAATGGGAGCGCATACGGCCATGCTCGTCGCGGCGGAGCGCCCCGACCTGGTGGGCGGCCTGGTTCTCCTGGAGTGCGGCGCGGCCGGCGGAGACTTCGACGGTCATGAGGCCATTGGGGAGTACTTCAGGTCCTGGCCGACGCCGTTCAGCAGCCGGGCGGCGGCGCGCAGCTTCCTGGGTGATGGTCCGTTGGCCCGGGCCTGGGCCGAAGACCTCGAGGAACGGGCGGACGGTTTCTGGCCGAGGTTCGATCCGGATGTCATGGCGGAAGCGGCGGCCGGGTTGGCCGCGCCGCGCTGGAAGGAATGGCATGCGGTCCAGGCGCCGGCGTTGGTGGTCTATGGCGGCCGGGGGATGTTCACCGCAGACGCCAAGGACGCGTTCGTTCAGCAAGGTCATCGGGTTTCGCGGGTTGACCTGCCTGAAGCGTCGCATGACGCCCATCTGGACGCTTTCGACGACTGGGTGGGCGCCCTCCGCGGTTTCCTGGACCGTGAGGGGCATGGACAGCGCCCGGACTGCCCCTAGAACTGGCGGGCGTTGGCCAAGACGGGCAGTTTGGTGCGGACGTCCTCAATGACGGCGGGATCGACGTCCACGACGGCGAGTTCCGGCTTTCCGCCCAGCGCAACCAGGGCGCTGCCCAGCGGAGAGATGACGGCGCTGTGGCCGATTCCGGTGGGGGCACTGCCGGCGGGCCCGGCACCGATGGTTTCGGGGTCGCCCTGTCCGCAGGCCACCACGAAGGTGGTGCTGTCCAGGGCCCTGGCGCGCACCAGGAGGTCCCACTGCTCTGCTTTACCCTCGCCGGCACCCCAGGACGCGCAGACGATGTTGACCTGCGCCCCGGCGCGGGCATTGGCCGTAAAGAGGGCCGGGAAACGGACGTCGTAGCAAGTGGCCAGGCCGAAGACCGTCCCGTTGAGCTCAAACGTCACCGGGCTCTGGCCGGCGTCCACCGTCTTGGACTCGGTGAAACCGAAGGCATCAAACAGGTGCACCTTGTCGTATGAAGTATCGAGGCCGGGCCCGGTAACCAGGAGGGTGTTGCGGACGCGGCCGTCCTTACCCGGCGTGAACATCCCGGCGACGATCGCAATGTCCAGTTCGTTGGCGATGGTGCGGACCTTGTCCGCCCACGGGCCGTCCAGCGGCTCTGCGATTTCGGTCAGCGAATGGCCGAAGGCACGCATGGCGGCTTCGGGGAAGACCACCAGCTCCGCGCCAGCAGCCTTGGCCTGCGTGGCGTACTCCCGGATGAGCTCCAGGTTGGCTGTCGTATCGGCGCTGCTGATGATTTGGGCGACTGCGAGGCGCATGGATGAACTCCGATCTGTTGTATCCATCATGCACGCCCATACCCGGGGCTACTGCTTGTAGCCCTCCACCTCGCTGACGGGACGGGTCTCGGCTTCATCGGGATTCTCGCCGGAGTCTTTTTTCGCCCGGCGCTGCCGCAGCAGGTCCCAGCACTGGTCCAGGCTGATCTCCACCTGGCGGAGCCTGGCGTGGTCCGGCGTCTGGCCGTCCCCGGGCCCCTCCCGAAGTGAATGCTCCTCGTCCACGAGGGCCTGGATACGCGTCAGGATGTCTTCGTCGTTCATGCTTTCCCCTTCGTCCGGACCGGTCTCCTCAGCGTACGTAGTCTGTGCTGATGCCACCAGCCCCCGGGCGGTACCATCAAGGTCATGCCCGATGTGCTCGATATGGCAGGACCAATCCTGGAAATGCTGACGTGGATGTGCCTGCCCGTTGGCTTGCTGCTGCTCTTTTATGTGGGCTTCCAGCGACGCTTTGTGCACCCCTGGGAGGTGGCCGAGGCCGTGGTTTACTCGGACCAAACCGGCGTGGGCTTCAGGTGGCTGGACCGTAAACACCTGGTGCACAATGCCCCCATGTCGCCCCATGACATCAGGGACCTGGCGGTGGGCGATACCCTGCCCATTTACTACCATCCCAAGCGCCCCACGCAATGGCAGATCACTCCGCCCGAGGAAGCCGCGAAAACAGCCTCAGTGCTGGGTCGTGTCCTGACGGCCATTGGCTCCGTGGCGCTGCTGGCAGGCTTCGTCCTGCCCATGTTCTAGCCGGCGGCTTCCCGGGCGTCACCCGGCGAGCACCACACCGATCCCCAGGACTCCCAGGGCAATACCGGTGAAAGCCGTCCAGAGCACCGCGGTGATGTCAGCGTCCACGTGTTCCTGGGAGACGCCGTGCGACTTGGCGCCGTACCGCCTGCGCTGCGTGAGGTAAATGGCCAGGGCAGCCCCGGCAGAGACCCCGAACAGCAGCAGGATGGGAAGCCCGTGGTGCGGCAGCCAACGCAGGAATAGTGCGCTCGCCGTCACCAGTGCCAGCATGGTCCGGCCCCAGGCCAGCGAGGTGCGCTCCGGCTGCAGGCCCGGATCACCGTGGGTATCTCCCGTTGGAAGGTACGGCGCCACAGGAGTCAGCGCCAGAGCACAAAAACGAGGACGACGGCGGCCGCCACCGCGCCTGCCCCGGCCAGCAGGGGCACAATAAGCGGCAGGGGGAGGGGCGCCTTGTGCCGCATGCTGCGTTCCACGCGGAGCCACCTCAGCGCGGCCCCGGCACTGAGCAGCATGCCCAGCAGGAGCAGCACGATGGCCAAGCCCTTGCGGACGGGTTCCAGGAACAGGTCCGAGGTGAACGCCTCGATGGCGATGCCGCCAGCCAGCAGGGCCAAGGAAGTCCGGATCCAGGCGAGGAACGTCCGTTCGTTGGCGAGGGTGAACCGGGGGTCCGGTTCCTCGCCGCCGGGCAGCAGCCGTTCGGCAATCTTGCCGCGCGACGGCGGTGCCTCGTCTCCCGGAGCGTGCTGGCTGTTGGTCACGGTGCCAGTTTAGCGGCGCGGTAGTCCGCGCCCCCGGCACGGGCCGTTGCCTACGCGGATCTCCGCAGCGCCGCCCGTGAGGCGAGGTGTTCGCCGATGGGCAGGGCCGCCGTCGCTGCCGGGGACGGGGCGTTCAGGACGTGGATCATCCTGTCGGTCTCGGCGAGCAGGAAATCGTGGATGAGGGTGCCGTCCCGGCGTACCGCCTGGGCCCTGATTCCTGCCTCGTACGGCAGCAGGTCTGCCTTGGCCAGCCCGGGGGCGTACTTCCGGCACTCCTGCAGGTAGCTGCCTTTGAACAGGGAATTGCGGACCTCCCGGACGGCAGTCACTGCGTTGGCGCGGGCCACGTGCCACAACCCGGGGAACTTCGCGTAGCGGGCCACATCACGGAACTCCACCGAGAATTTGGGGTATCCCTCCCGGGCCATTCCCAGCACGGCGTTGGGGCCAACGGTGATGGTGCCCTGCACCGTGGGGGTGAGGTGGACGCCGAGGAACGGCAGCGCAGGATCCGGGACGGGGTAAATGAGATGGCTGACGTAGCCGGACTTCTCGGCAGGAAGCTCGAAGTACTCTCCGCGGAAGGGGATGATCTGGACGTCGATAACCACCCCGGCGGCCTCTGCGAGCCGGTCCGACTGCAGCCCCGCGCAGGCCACAAGCTGCCTGCAGGAGTAGCCCCCGGCCTCAGTGCGGACGTCCACACGGTCCGTGTGTTCGGAAATGGCGGTGACGCGGGCCTTGGTGATCACCTGCCCGCCCGCCTTTTCCACCAGTTGCGCGAGCTTCCGCGCCACCGCGGGGTAGTCCACGATGCCGGTGCTGGGAATGAACAGGGCGCCGAGCCCGGTGACATTCGGCTCGCGCCGGAGGAGTTCCTGCCGGTCCAGCCGTTCACAGTCCAGTTCGTGGACCGCCGCCCGGTCCTCGAGCTGCGCCAGCCGCTCCAGCTCCAGCGGGGTGGTGGCCACCAGCAGCTTTCCGGGCTCGCGGTACGGGATGCCGTGCTCCTGGCAGAACTCCTTGGTCTGCTGCGCGCCGGCTTTGCTGAACCTGGCCTTCAGGCTGCCGGGGGCGTAGTAGATTCCCGAATGGATGACGCCGCTGTTGTGCCCGGTCTGATGCGCAGCGAGGGTATCCGCCGCTTCCAGCAGGACCAGGGACGCATCAGGTTCCCTGCGCAGCAGCTGGTACGCGGTGGCCAGGCCAACGATGCCGCCGCCGATAATGCAGTAGTCCACGTGCTCCACAGGGAAAATTCTGCCCCATGACGTCGGTGGCCGCAGGTACCGGCGCCTGGCGGGTTATGCCGGGTCAGCCGGCGCTTCGCGGGGCAAACATGATCACTGCCACCCCCAGCAGGCAGATGACCGAGCCGGCCACGTCCCACCGGTCGGGCCGGAAACCGTCGAAAATCATTCCCCAGGCGAGGGAACCGGCAACGAACACCCCGCCGTAGGCGGCCAGGATCCGGCCGAAGTGGGCGTCCGGCTGGAGGGTGGCCACAAAGCCGTAGGCGCCCAGGGCAATCACACCAAGTCCCGCCCACCACCAGTCCTTGCCTTCCCGGACTGCCTGCCACACCAGCCAGGCCCCGCCGATTTCTGCCACAGCGGCCAGCACGAACAGCACGATGGTCTTGAGGACGCTGACAGTTTCTTCCGGGATAACCACCCGGCCATCATGCCAGCCGGGAATGCAGGCAACGGGGAATGCCACCGGGCAGCCGGAGGTTGGGGCAGGTATGGAGCGCATAGGATTCCTTTCATTCGGCCACTGGGGACCCGGCCAGGGTTCCCGCACCAGGACTGCGGGCGAGGCGCTGGTGCAGGGCATCGAATTAGCCGTAGCCGCCGAGGAACTCGGTGTGGACGGTGCCTTCTTCCGGGTCCACCACTTCGCCCGCCAGCAGGCCTCGCCGTTTCCGCTACTTGCGGCCATCGCAGCACGCACCCGCCGGATCGAAATCGGTACCGGTGTCATTGACATGCGTTACGAGAACCCGCTCTATATGGCGGAGGAAGCGGCAGCCACTGACCTGATCAGCGGCGGCAGGCTCCAGCTCGGCATCAGCCGCGGCTCACCCGAGCCGGCCCGGCAGGGTGCGTCAGCTTTCGGCTACGTGCCCCGGGACGGCGAAACCGACGCCGACATGGCACGCCGCCACACCGAGCTGTTCCGCAAGGCGATCACGGGGGCGGGAGTGGCTGACCCCGATCCCCGGTATGCCGGTGGTGCCACGGGCCTCCTGCCCGTGCAGCCGCAGTCGCCCGGACTGGCGGAGCGGATCTGGTGGGGAGCCGGCACCCGTAAAACGGCCGTCTGGGCGGCGGAGCTCGGCATGAACCTGATGAGCTCCACCCTGCTCACCGAGGACACCGGCGTGCCCTTCCACGAACTCCAGGCGGAACAGATCCAGCTGTTCCGGGATACCTGGCAGGCAGCCGGCCACTCCCACCAGCCAAGGATCTCGGTCAGCCGCAGCGTGCTGCCCATCGTGGACGACGAGGACCGCCGCTACTTTGCCGGCAGCGCCCTCCGCGACGGCCGGGACCAGGTGGGCATCATTGACGGGCTCACGGCGCGGTTCGGAAAAAGCTATGTGGGTGAGCCCGACCGGCTCGCGGAGGAACTGGCGGCGGACACCGCTGTCCAAGCGGCTGACACCCTGCTGCTGACCGTCCCCAACCAGCTAGGCGTGGATTTCAACGCCAAGCTCCTTGGCCACATTGCGCAGTTCGTGGCCCCGTCCTTGGGATGGAGCCGGTAGGCGGCTGGGAACCTTTGACGAGACCGAACCGTTACTCTTAAAGTGCGGTGTGGGGGCTTCGCGCCCCAACTACACTGTGACTGCTGAACGGTCATATGACGGAGAGAGAGAAATATGGCTCGCGCCGCCTTAGGCTTTAACGCATGATCCGGCTACGACAGCTGGCCCAAGCGGCTTCGGTACTCACAACGCCTTTAACGCCAGAGGACGTCCTCTCGCTTTTCAACCCTGTCTACTCAGCCCGGCAGCTCAGGGGCGTCGTCACCAAGGTGGTCCAGGAGACCGCCCAGTCGGCCACCATCTTCTTCCGTCCCGGCCGCGGCTGGAAGGCGCACCTTGCCGGGCAGTGGGCCCGCATCGGCGTCGAACTCGACGGGGTCCGCCACTGGCGCTCCTACTCACTCAGCGCCCCCGCCGGCAAGGACCCGGCCATCACAGTCACGGACGTCGGTGCCGTATCCGGCACCCTGGTGCGTTCCACCAAGCCCGGCGATGTCCTGTTCCTGGCCCCGCCGCAGGGTGATTTCGTGCTGCCGGAGCATCCCCGCCCCCTTCTCATGGTCACCGCGGGCAGCGGCATCACACCGGTGATGTCCATGATCCGTACCCTGGTGCCGCGGCGTCCGGATGCCGACGTCGTACTGGTCCACTCGGCCCGTACCCCCGGGGACAGCCTGTTCCGTGAGGAACTGGCGGAGCTCGCGGACCAGTTCCCCAACTTCCGGCTGGCGCATTGGTACACCGGCGAGCAGGGCCGGATGGACTTCTCCAGCACCAAGGAGCTGGACGAGATCTGCCCCGACTGGAAGGAACGGGCAGCCTACGCCTGCGGCCCGGACAGCTTCCTGGATGACGCCGAGGCGCTGTGGAAGCGCGCCGCCCTCACCACCGCCGCGCCCGGCACCGACGTCGCGGTGGCCGGCGATGCCGGCAACCTGATGATCGAACGCTTCAACACCACCTTCAACGCCGGGGTGGGGCACGACGGCGGCCTGGTCACCTTTGAAGCCTCGGACCGGGAAGTGGAGGCCGATGGCGACACCCCCATCCTCGACATCGGCGAGGACGCCGGGGTACTGATGCCCAGCGGCTGCCGCATGGGTATCTGCCACAGCTGCCTCACCCCGCTCCTGGCCGGCCAGGTCCGCGACCTCCGCACGGGCGAAATTCACGGCGATCCCGGCCAACTGATCCAAACGTGTGTCTCGGCAGCTGCCGGGCCCGTCAACCTCGAACTCTGAGGAGCAGAATAATGTCTGTCATTTCACCCGCTAAGGCCGCCTCCACCGAAGGAGCGAACGCCGGCACGTCAAGGACGCGCCCCGGCAAGCTTGCCGATTCCGGCAGCCCCACAGTACGGCCGCCTGCTGCCGCCCACCTGACGGACGAGCAGGTGGCGGAGCTGGGCCGCGAGCTCGACGCCATCCGTGACGAGGTCCTCGCCAAGCGCGGCGCTGAAGACGCCGCCTACATCCGCCGGGTGATCAAGGTCCAGCGCGGCCTTGAAATCTCCGGCCGCGCCGCACTGCTGGTTGGCAAGAACAAGGCTGCCTGGGTCACCGGTACCACCCTGCTGAGCCTGGCCAAGATCCTGGAAAACATGGAAATCGGGCACAACGTGCTGCACGGCCAGTGGGACTGGATGCGGGACCCGGATATCCACTCCACCACCTGGGAGTGGGACTTTGTCACCCCCTCGCGCTCGTGGCAGCACACCCACAACGACCTGCACCACCGCTGGACCAACGTGGTGGGCAAGGACAACGACGTCGGATACAACCTCCTGCGGATGGACGAGCAGCAGCCGTGGAAGCCGATGAACCTTGGCAACCCGCTGTACAACGCCATCCTGGCACCCCTCTTCGAGTGGGGCATCGCCATCTACGACCTCGAACTGACCGAGTTCAAGGAAGGCAAGAAGTCCAAGGAAGCGCTGCTCAAGGACCTCAAGGCCCTGGGCAAGAAGGTGGTCACGCAGTTCACCAAGGACTACGCCGCGACTCCGGCTGTCGCGATGCTGACCGGTTCCGGAAAGCAGGCGCTCTACGGAACGCTGACCGCCAATGCCGTGCGCAACGTCTGGGCCCACGCAGTGATCTTCTGCGGCCACTTCCCTGAAGGCACGGACACCTTCACGGAGGAGATGGCGGAAGGCGAAACCCGCGGCGACTGGTACATCCGCCAGATGATCGGCTCCGCCAACATCTCCGGATCGAAGTTCATGCACATCATGACCGGTAACCTCTCGCACCAGATCGAGCACCACCTCTTCCCGGACCTGCCCTCCAACCGGTACGCCGAGGTTGCGCCCAAGGTCCGTGAGATCTGCCAGCGCTACGGCCTGAAGTACACCACCGGCCCGCTGCTGAAGCAGGTCGGCTCCACTTGGGGCAAGATCTTCAAGCTGGCGCTGCCGGGCAAGACCGCCAAGGCCTGACCACAGCACCGCCGCCGGCTCTAGGCGCGCCTGCCGGGTGACAGGACCAAGTCATCCAGTTTCGGCAGGGCGTGCCTGAGCCGGTGGCCTGCCTGGTCCAGCACATCCTGGGCCGAGGACAGGCTGCCGTCCTCCACCAGCACGATGGCGGTGCCATGCAGCCGGTGGCCGCTCCAGCGCAGCTGCAGGCGCTGCACCCCAAGAACCCCCGGGGTGCCTTCCAGCGCCTCGGCGGCACGGGACACCAGATCGGGTTCAATGCCGTCCATGAGCCGGTGGCCGATACTGCGGACGGTTCCCCACAGCAGCACCATGATCGCCACGGATATCAGCAGGCCCACGATGGGGTCCGCCAGCGGGAAGCCCAGCATGACGCCAAGGGCACCCAGCACCACAGCCAGGGACGTGAAGCCGTCCGTCCTGGCATGGACGCCGTCGGCCACCAACGCGGCGGACCCGATTCTGCGGCCTACCCGGATGCGGTACATGGCCACGGCCTCGTTTCCGGCGAAGCCGATCAGCCCGGCCGCCATCACCCAGCCCAGGTTCTGCAGCGGCTGCGGATGGATCAGCCGGTCCACGGACTGCCAGCCGGCCACCACGGCCGAGAGGGCCACCACCCCCACGATGAAGAGCCCGGCCAGGTCCTCTGCCCGCCCGAACCCGAACGTGTAGCGGCGGGAAGCCGCCTTGCGGCCCAGGATGAAAGCGATCCACAGCGGCACCGCCGTCAGGGCATCGGAAAAGTTGTGGATGGTGTCCGCGAGCAGTGCCACGGAACTGCTGAACAGCACCACCATGAACTGCAGCACGGTGGTGCCCAGCAGCACGAACAGGCTGATTTTCAGGGCGCGGATGCCCTCGATGCTGGCCTCCATCGCGTCGTCGATCGAATCCGCGGAGTCGTGCGTGTGGGGGACGAACAGCTCCATCAGCCAGCCCTTGAATCCGCTGTGGTGATGGTGGCCGTGGTCATGGCTGTGCCCGTGACTGTGGTCGCCGTCGTGGCCGTGCCCGTGCCCGTGGTCATGGCTGTGCTCGCCGTCGTGCCCGTGCCCGTGGTGGGTGTGCTGGGCCGCCTGCCGGCCGGGCCCGTTCACGAGGCGTGCCCCTCTCCGCCTTTGCCGGGTAGTCGGTGGTGGGCCGGCTCGCCACCCAAAGCGTGCTCCGCCTGGAAGATGGCGTCGGCCACGAGCTGGCGGGCATGCTCGTTCTCCAGTCGGTACAGCACCCGGGTCCCGTCCTGGCGGGTGGAGACCATACGGGCCAGCCGCATTTTCGCCAGATGCTGCGAGACGGCGGCAGGGGACTTGCCCACCACGTCTGCCAATGCACCCACGGCCATTTCGCCGTCGCGCAGCGCCAGGATGATCCGTACCCGCGTGCCGTCGGCCAGCATGGAAAAGACCTCCACGGCCAGCTCCACATATTGGCTGTCCGCGCCCAGCGAGCATTCGTTCGTATCTGCATTCATGCGCATATAGTGTCATATGAAGTCTCTGCCCCGCACTATGGTGCCGCGGCGCCGCCGTCGCATAATGGATCGCACAGCGCGGCCTTTGGAGGAAAGATGAAATTTGTGGGAGCCCTCATCGTCATCTGGCTGATCATCGGCGGCGTGGCCGCCTGGCAGCGGGGCTACTTCGGCGGAGCCCCCGGGTCCTGCGCAGAAGCAGGCACCATCGCCGTTACCATCGTCGCGGGGCCGCTGAACTACATGGGCGTCAACCCGCAGATCACCTGTGAGCTGCCGCAGCCGTCCCAGTAGGCGGACAGGGCCTCCCCTCGGCTGCAGGAGAACGGCCGGAGCGGTCCTAGAGTAGGGACTGCGCAGGTATTGGCATGCCGCCTGCCTGCTCCGATCAGTCTCGAAAGGAATTCGCCGCGATGGCTTTCATTACCGTTGGAACTGAAAACAGCACCGACATCGAGCTCTACTACGAGGACCACGGCTCCGGCCAGCCGGTGGTGCTGATCCACGGCTACCCGCTGGACGGTGCGTCCTGGGAGCGGCAGGCCACTGCCCTCCTGGCTGCCGGCTACCGCGTGATCACTTACGACCGGCGCGGCTTCGGGAAGTCCAGCAAGGCCACCGAAGGCTACGACTACGACACGTTCGCGGCGGACCTCAATACCCTGCTGACCACGCTGGACCTCAGCAACACCGTCCTCGTGGGGTTCTCCATGGGCACGGGCGAGGTGGCACGCTACCTGGGGACCTACGGGTCGGAGCGCGTTGCCAAGGCCGCATTCCTCGGGTCCCTGGAACCGTTCCTGCTCAAGACCGACGACAACCCCGGCGGCGTTCCGCAGGAGGTTTTCGACGGGCTGAAGGAAGCCGTCACCGCTGACCGGTATGCATTCTTCACCGAGTTCTTCAAGAACTTCTACAACTCGGACTCGTTCCTGGGCACGCCCCGCCTCAGCCAGGAGGCCGTCACCGCCAGCTGGAACGTGGCAGCAGGCTCCGGTGCCACCGCATCCGTGGCCGCGCAGGCCACCTGGATCACGGACTTCCGCCAGGACATCCCCAAGATCGACGTTCCTGCGCTGATCGTGCACGGCACCGCGGACAACATCCTGCCCATCGACTCCACCGGGCGGCTGTTCGCCAAGGCACTGCCGGAAGCCGAGTACGTGGAAATCGAGGGGGCGCCGCATGGCCTGCTCCTGACCCACGCCGCCGAGGTCAACGAAGCCCTGCTCGGTTTCCTGGCCAAGCAGGGCTGACTGGCCAGGCTGGGTTAAAAACATCCGGCGACGGCGGGTAACCGCCGTCGCCGGACGTTGGCAGGACCGGATGCGTGGGAAGTGAGCCGGGGCCTACCGCCGGAAGCCGCCGCCTCCGCCGCCGGGGCCCTGCTCCGCCGTGTATTCGCCGGCGGTGACGGTATCAACCTTCGTGGCGCCGTCGAGCGAGCCCTCGCCCAGGCCCGCGCTCACCGTTGCCGTGCCCCCGGTGTAGACGGTGTATTCCGTGCCCGCGGTGATTGCCGCTGAGGAGAAGACCAGCGACGCAGCGGCCTTGGTGGTGACGAACGCTGCCACCACGGTCCCGGACGGATCGGCGATCTGGATGACGGTGCCGGCCGGGACGGACGAGCCGAGCGTCACCTGCACGCCGGACTGGGTGGAGGACGCCCCGGGGGTGACCGCCATGCCGGCGCTGCCGGCAGCGGCCACGGTTCCGCCGGATACGGCTAGTTCGCCGTTGACGTCCAGGGCACCGTTCCCGTCGTTCGTGGGGCCGTTGACTACCACGGTGCCGCCGGAAATAGTGGCGTTGCCGTTGGAGTCGAGGCCGTCGCCCTGCGCATTGATGGTCAGCAGGCCGCCGCTGATGTCCACGGTGTAATCGCCCGCTTCCATGCTGCCGCCGCCCATGCCGCCGCCTGCTCCTGTACCCGAAGAAGCCGTGCTGCTGCCGCCCGAGGCGTTCACGCCGTCGTCGTTGGAGGTGATGTTGGCGGTGCCGCCGGACACTACTATGTGCTGGGCCTCCAGGCCCTCCTCGGATTCCTTGACGGTGGTGTCGCCGGCGGCGATGGTGAGGGTGTTGAAGGCCTTGACCCCGTCATCGCCGGCCGACACGGTGAGGGTGCCGCCATTGATGAGGACCCAGCCGCGGCCCTCGTCGGTGTCATTGTCGGACTTGAAGCCGTCGTCGGCCGCGGTCACCTGGTAGGCGCCGTCCAGCAGCACGGCGTAGTCCTTGCCCACGATGCCGTCGTCTGCCGCGTCCACCGTCACGGTGCCGCCGGCCAGGACCAGCCCGTCCTTGCTGGAGATGCCGTCGTTGTAGTTGCCGTCCACGGCCAGGGTGCCCGGGCCGGCAACAGTGAGGTCCGCCTTGGAATAGAGGGCGGCGTTGGGGGCGTCCGTTCCCTGATCGGAGTAGGTGGCGGCGTCGCTGATCGAGTTATTGGTGCCGTCCGCCAGGTAGACGATCGCCTCGTCTGCGCTTTCCACCACGAAGGGGGACCCCGTGGAGTTTGCCAGGGTGGCGCCGTCCAGGATGATGCGGACGGTGTCCTCCTCGCCCGCGGCCACCACGATCCTGCCGTCGGTGAGCGACCCGCTGAGGCGGTAGGTGCCCGCGGCGCTGATGGTGACAGTGTCGCCGTTCACCGAGACGCCGGATGACGACCCGGATGCCACGGCACTGGCGCCGTCCGCCAAGGTCACGGCTACTTCGGAGGCGGCATCCCAGATGAGGTCGTCGCCGTCGAAGTGGGTGTCCTGGGCAAGCGTGTCCAGTGACACCGCCGTGGTGGTGCCGGCGGAGCTGGAGGAGGCCGAACTGGAGGAACCGGTGCTTGAGGTGCCGGTGATGCCGGTGGGGGACGTGCCGGCCACGGAGCAGCCGGCCAGGCCGATGGCGGCTGCCATGGCGGCAACGGAAAGGTAAGTGCGGAGGCTTTTCATGGAGTGTCCTTGGGTGGGGGAGAGCGGGTGGTAAGGCGTGCAGGATGGTGTGCCGGGCAGCGTGCTGTTGGCCAGGCGGTCAACCAGGCGCCCAGTCAGGCGGGTCGGAGGTGGGCCTCTCAGGCGGCTGGGCGGAGGGGGAGGCTGCGGGACAAGGTGCGGTTCCAGCGGTTGGCGGGAAGCTCTGGCCGGAGGGCGGCCATCCCGGTGGCGAACTTGGAGATCCGGGACGGCCTGACGCCGGCTGCCCACAGGTGCCGGTCCAGCGGCCCGGCGGTGGAACCGGACTTGGTCTCGAGGATGACGGCGTCGTGCAGGAGCCACGGCTCCCGGCCTGGCCGCTGCCACGTCACACCGGTATCGATGGTGG
Source organism: Pseudarthrobacter equi (assembly GCF_900105535.1). Classification (NCBI taxonomy): domain Bacteria; kingdom Bacillati; phylum Actinomycetota; class Actinomycetes; order Micrococcales; family Micrococcaceae; genus Pseudarthrobacter; species Pseudarthrobacter equi. The sequence continues at coordinate 3,977,281 of NZ_LT629779.1, read as the reverse complement.
CGCGGCTGCCGGACTCCTGGAGGTAGAAGGTGGTCCGCTGGTACCGGGTTTCGAGGACGGGTTCCAGGGTTCCGGCGGGGACTGACCCCACCGCGGCGGCCAGGGTTTCCCGAACATAGTCCAGCCCCTCGGCAGTCAGCCGTGAACGGTCCTCGGGCAGGTATGGAATGCGTTCCTTGACGGTGGCTTCCCGGGCGCCTTCGGTTTTGACTTCCAGGAAGCTGATGGCGCTGTCCACGTAGGTCCGCGTGCGGATCTTGTAGCGGCGGCGCCGGCCGCGGGCTGCCAGCAGGTAGCTGTCCAGGGCGGCGGTGTCGAAGTAGACGGAGTCGTAGGCGAAGCTGCGGGCTCCGTCCATTTCCAGGACCCGCATGTCCGCCCCGAAGGTGGCCAGCAGGTGCCGCGCGGTCCCGGTGGCCAGTACGTATTTGCGGTCCACGCGGGTCTGGAGTGCGGCCTCCGCGTTCAGTTCATCCAGTCCCACGGAGGGGAAGAGATGGAGATTCCCGACGGCGGCGCCCGCGAGGTTCATCGCACGCCTGCCTGGACGTGGCCGGGAAGCTGCTCCGGGCTGGGGATGTACTCAGCGGCGGGGATGGTGCCTGCTGTGGCCGGCGCCGTCGTCGTATATCCCGTGAGGGTTCCCGTGACGGAAGGGGCGGGGTAGGCGGCGGGGGAGTAGGCGTAGCGGACGTCCACGATGGTCTTGTCATTGACCAGGTCCAGCTGCTGGATGGTGGCGGAGTGGACCTTTCCGTGCAGCACTTCCTCCAGCCGGGCGTACAGCTCGCCGTCTTCGGCGATGGCCCGGTCCAGGATGACTGTCTGGTGGCGGTGCGCCGGCAGGACCTTGGGGTGGTCGCCCACGAACATCACCAGCAGGATCAGGGCCATCAGCGAAACGGTCAGCCAGAGCGGCTCGATCCCGAGCCCGGCGATCAGGCCCAGGGCCAGTGCCGAGAAGTAGTAGGCCACCTCGTGCTGGGCCAGTTCGGTGGAGCGGAGCCTGATGATGGACAGGACGCCGAACAGTCCCAGTCCCAGTCCCAGTCCGGCCGCTGAGCCGGACAGTGCAGTGGCGACGGCCAGGACCCCCACGTTCATGCCGAGGTAGGAGACCACCAGGTCGCGCCGGCGGTGGCGGCGGAGGTAGAGGGCGAAGGTGAGGATGCTGATGGCTGCCAGGTCGGCGAGGATGAAAATGAGGTTCATGGGATTCTCCGGAATGTTTTTCGGTGGGCTGTTTCTTACGATGCCCGGCCATACTGTGCAGGTGCTGTGACGGAACCTAGCCGGATATATGAGCTTCGGAGGGGGATTTGCCGGCAGCCTTCCCAGCCTCTTCGCGTGCGGGTTCTGCGGCAGGAAGACGATCCTGCTTCCGGGCGAAAAGCCAGCGCTGCTGTATGGAGAAGCTGATGGCGAGCAGCATGATTTCGGCCAGGATCTTGGCCGCCAGGGCCGGCACGGCAATCGCCTCGAGGGCCCAGATCAGCGCAACGTTGGCGACGAGGAGTACCGCCACCAGGCTGAAATAGCGGAGCCCCGCGGACCGGGCCGGGCGTTGCCTGCCGTGTTCGAACACCACATGGCGGTTCACCAGGAAGTTCACCGCGGAACTCACTGCCCGGGCCCCCAGCACGGCCAGGAGCAACGAATCCACCAGCACAGTGAGCAGCAGGAACACCGTTGTGTCCACCAGGAACGCCGCGAACGATGAACCGAGGAACTTCAGGAGCGGGGCGTAGATGCGCACGGAGTCTGCCAGCGGGCGGAAATGGGAACCGGAGTTGTGGTCCAGGTACACGGTGGCGATGTCCAGGGACTGGATGGAGTAGCCGGCGTTCTTCGCTTCCAGCAACAGGTTCAGCTCGTACTCGTACCGGTCGCCGCGGACTGACCGGAGCCACGGGAGCAAGGCGGCCGGGTAGCCGCGGAGCCCGGTTTGGGTGTCCGGGATGCGCTCGCCGGTGGCCAGGGTGAACAGCGCCCTGGTGGCCGTGTTGCCGAGGCGGCTGCGGGCAGGCACATCCCCTGTGAAGCTCCTGCTGCCGAGCACCATGGTGGCCGCGCCGCGCTGGTCACTGCCGTTCCCGTGCACCTTGCCGGCCACCCTGAGGATGTCCGTCACCGTGTGCTGGCCGTCGCTGTCCGCACACACCACGTCATGGCCGGGCAGGCTGTCCGCGATGAAGCCGAAGCCGGCCTTCAGGGCGAAGCCCTTTCCCCTGTTGCGGGCGTAGCCGAGGACATGGCACCCCAGTGCCCTGAGGTCGTCGAACACGCCCTTGTAGGCGGGGCCGCTGCCGTCATCAACCACCACGACGGCGGTCCACGGCTCGGCGGCGCGGATCCGGCGGATCAGGGCGGGCAAGTGGTGGTCCGGTTCGTAGGCCGGGATCAGGATGATCATGGCCGCCTACCCGGCGATGTAGAGAATGTCGGAGGTGCCGCGTTCCTTGTTCTCGCCCAGCGGGTTGTTGACCAGCCCGCCGTTGAAGTACATGGTGGACGATCCGCCGCCGTCGATGTTGTACGCGGTGGTGGCACCCAGGCCCTGCATGATTTCGGCCAGGCCGGTCATGGTGACGCCGGCGCTGTAGCCGGGGCTGCGGCCATCCACCACCACGAACACCAGGTGGTTTTCATCGATGATGCCCACGGCGGTGCGCGGCTGCTCGCCCTGGATGGAGTGGTTGCCGAAGTTGGTGTCCACCTCCACGTCTTCGATGCCGGAAGCCACCTCACCGTTGTCGAGGAGTGACGGGCCGAAGGAGAGGGTGTTCCAGACGCCGTCCGCCAGTAATTGTTCGGCGGTGGTGCTGGTTTCGTCGTAGACCTTGACCGTGCCGTCGCGGTAGAAGGCGAGGCCCTGCCGGGCGCCTTCGTCGCGGAACACCACGCCGTTGCGGATCACGATGCCGGTGTCCCGGAACCCGTAGTAATCGCCGTTGATGGCGAAGATGGCGTTGTTCGCCTCGGCGATGGCGGAGGTGGTTTCGGTGATGTTCTCGCCGAAACTGTCGTTGGCGAAGGCGGACTGCAGCGTGGTGGCGTCATCGAGCACGACGTCGGCAACGTAGTACGTGACGGCGCTGTCGCCGCTGCCGGTGGTCACCGTGGAGATGCTGATGTTGGACGCATCCGACGTGTAGGACGTATCAGTGGTGACTGCTGCGGTTCCGGATCCGTCGCTGGACGCGGTGGTGGTGCCGGACTCGGCAGTGCCGCTTTGGGCGGTCCTGGCCTGGCTGGCTTGGTATGCGGAGACGTCCGAAATCTCCACATGCTGGACCACGAACCGGTCCAGCGCCCAGGCGGTGGCGCCGCCGGCGGAAAGAGTAAGGGCTACGGCCCCGGCGATGACGGCTCGCCTGACGCGGCCTGGTTTACGTTTGGTGGTCTGCTGGGATGTCATGCCCCATTTCTACGGAGGCAAGTTAGCAGAAGGATTTGCCGTTGATGTGATTGGCCTGTGAAATGTGGGGAGCCTCTGGGCTGGAGGCCGCCGGGGCAGGCGCAGCGGGGCAAAGCCGGTTGGCCAGGTCCTTGAGTTCCTGCGGGTGGAAGGGCTTGGTGAGGTAGGCGGCTGCGCCCGAGGCCATCCCGGCCAGGACATCGTCCTCTTCGGAGCGGGCGGTCAGGAACAGCAGCGGCGCCTTGCTCAGCGCCCGGACGGCCCGCGCCACCACGTGGCCGTCCATGTCCGGCAGCCCAAGGTCCAGCGTTACCAGCGAAACCGACGGGTCGGCTGCGGCGGCGATGCCCTCAGCACCGCTCGCCACTGCCCGCACCTCGAATCCGGCGCGCGTCAGGACCACGGTGATGAGACCGCGGATATCGTCGTTGTCCTCCACCACAAGGCAGACACGTTGTTGTTCCATCGAAGCCCCCCAGGCCAAAAGATGGCATCAGTCTAGCGTGGCGGGGCTAGCCGTCGTAGTGTGTCTTCGCCGGCCCCTGGCCCAGGGAGTTGACCACCGCGCTGGCCACCTCGTGCAGTTTGGAGTTGCGGGTGCTGGAAGCGGTCTTGAGGATATCGAAGGCGTCCTGCTGGCTGCACCGGTTCTGCGCCATGATGATGCCCACGGCCATATCGATCACGGTCCGGGATTCAAGCGTGGCGCGCAGGTTTGCCGCCGTCTCGCTGTAGTGGGCAAAGCGCACCGCCAGGCGGAGGGCCAGCGATGTCTGGCCGACGAAATCCTCGGCGAACTTGAGCGCCCGCCCCTCGAAACGGTGCGGCCGCCGCGAATACAGGAGCAGGGCGGCCTTGGTTTCGCCCTCCAGCCGGAACGGCAGTGCAAGCACAGAACGGATCCCCTGGCCCAGGACGGCCTCGGCATACTCCGGCCAGCTGCCGTCCTTTTCCAGGTCCGGCACATGCACTGTCACCTTCTCCAAGGACGCCGTCAGGCTGGGCGTCTCCGGGTACTGGTGCTCGAGGAGGCCGAGCGATGCGGCTTCCGGGCTGCTGCTGGCCACGGTTGCGGGCTTGCGCTGCCGCAGCAGCGCGATGGCGCACAAAATCTCGTCGCCGGGTTCGGAAAGATTGCGTGCGGACACCTGCGCCAGTTCATTAAGGAAGTCCTCAACGTCGGAGCTGCTGAGGACCAGCTCGTGCAGGTGTTCAGTGATGGATGTATCGGTTTTAGCTGTTGACTCGCTGGCCACGATTCTCTGGTGCCATTCGCTCAGGTCAAAACGAGCCAGGCAACATGGACACCGGCCGGCGGAAAGCCGGAAGGGGTTCAGGTCGCTGGATCGACGAACTTTCCAACGGCCTGCTGCTAAACCGATATTCAGAAGTATATACATGGCTTTGCAGGCGAAAGTGTCATGTTTCCGCGCCCCCACCACTGGCGGACGCGGGGTGTTCCCGGCAGAATGAAGCGGTCGCCGCGGCTGCGGTGGCAACCGGACGCCAACGGACACTTCGCCGGAGGGACGCGAACATGACCAGACTGCTCATCATCGGTCCGCCGGGTTCGGGCAAGGGGACGCAGGCCGAACACCTTGCCCGTCACTTCAACGTTCCGGCCGTCTCCACGGGCGACATTTTCCGCAGCAACGTGAGCAGGGAAACGGAGCTTGGCCGCCAGGCCGCGGGATATCTCGACGGCGGCAGTTTCGTTCCGGACCACCTCACCAATGCGCTCGTCAGGGACCGGCTGCAGGACACGGACGTCCGTTCCGGTTTCCTGCTGGACGGCTATCCCCGCACCCCGCCGCAGGTGGCGGAGCTGGACAGCATGCTGGCCGAGCAGGGCCGGGTACTGGATGCCGTCATTGAACTGCTGGCACCCGACGCCGAACTCGAGCAGCGCATGCACCGGCGGGCACAGGAGCAGGGCCGCTCGGATGACACCGAGGAGGTGTTCCGCCGCCGGCTGGAGCTCTACCACACGGAAACGCATGAAGTAGTCTCGGCCTATGCGGGCCGCGGACTGTTGGTGTCCGTGGACGGCACCGGAGACCCCGGGGAGATCACCGCCCAGGCCATCGCCGCCGTCGAAAAATTCCTGGCCTCTTTCCCTCCCCGCACCTGACCGGCCCCACCAGAAAAGGACACCCCCATGAAGATTGCCGTCACCGGCGGAAACGGAAAACTCGGCCGGCATGTGGTCCGCCGCCTCACGGATGACGGCCACCAGGTCCTCACCCTGGACCGGGCGGGAACACGCAGCCCAGGGCTCCTGGTGGTGGACCTGCGCAACTACGGCCAGGTGCTGGACGCCCTGCTGGGCGTGGATGACCGCCACGACGGGTTCGACGCCGTGGTGCACCTTGGTGCCATACCGGCTCCGGGCATCCTTCCGGACGCCGCCACGTTCGAGAACAACATGCTCTCCACCTACAACGTCTTCCAGGCCGCGCGCCGCGCCGGGATAAAGAAGGTGGTGTACGCCTCCAGCGAGACGGTGCTTGGGCTGCCGTTCGACGTCGACCCGCCCTACATTCCCGTGGACGAGGAGTACCCGGCCCGGCCCGAAAGCACGTACTCCCTGGTCAAGAAGCTGGAAGAGCAGATGGCCGTGGAAATGACCCGCTGGGACCCGGACCTCAGCATCGTGGGACTGCGGTTCTCAAACGTCATGGACATCGAAGACTATGAGCGGTTCCCGTCCTTCGACTCCGACGCGATGCTGCGCAAGTGGAACCTCTGGGGCTACATCGACGGACGCGACGGCGCGCTGGCGGTAGTGAAGGCACTCGAGAACGGAAAGCCGGGGTTCGAAGCGTTCATCGTGGCCAACGCGGACACCGTCATGAGCCGGTCCAGCGCCAGCCTCGCCGCAGAGGTCTTCCCCGTCGTCAAGGTCACCAAGGATCTCGGCGAGCACGAAACCATGCTGTCCATCGACAAGGCCCGGCGGCTCCTCGGATTCGAGCCCGAGCACAGCTGGCGCGACCACCAGGGCGCGGGCGCAGCGGGCGCCGATGGGGGTGCCGGAGACCAGGAGGACTGAGTCTCCGCAGGAACCCCCAAGGGTTCGCGCAGGATCCTGCAAGGACGCCGCGGCGCGTCGCAACGGGCTCCTATCCTTTTGGTAGTGGCGGCGCTTCCCCGGCCCGCCGATCAGCCAAATTCCAAGGACCCCGCCATCCGTACCCCATTCTTTGCGCTGCCCTCCGCTGCAGTCCTGTTCTCCGCCGTCGCAGGTCTTGCCGTCCTTTCCGCCTCGGCCCTGGTGACGGCCGGGCCGGCGGGCGCCGCGCCCACGACGGATCCCGGCGCGGCCGTACGCTACATCGTCCAGTACCGGGCCGCCACGGACGTCGACGCAGAGGCGGCCGGCCTGCGGAAGCAGGGCATCGGCGTCGGGCGCACCTTCACGCACGCGGTGCGGGCCGCCGTCGTTACCGCCAATCCGGCCCAGGCCGCGGCGCTGGCGCGGTCCGCACGCGTCGCCTCTGTGGAACCGGACGCGCCGGTCAGCCTCGCGGGGTCGCAGCAGCCCGCGCCCTGGGGGCTTGACCGCGTGGACCAGCGGCCGTTGCCGCTGTCCGGCTCCTACACCTGGACGGCCACCGGTTCCGGCGTGACGGCGTACGTGGTGGACACCGGGGTCCTGGCCCAGCATGCCGAGTTCGGCGGGCGGGTGGCGGCCGGATGGACCGCTGTGAATGACGGCCTGGGCTCCGGGGACTGTAACGGCCACGGCACGCACGTTGCCGGTACCGTCGCCGGCTCCACCTACGGTGTGGCCAAAGCCGCCACAGTAGTGCCCGTGCGCGTGCTGGACTGCAGCGGTTCCGGGCATAACTCCGATGTTGTGGCGGGACTCGACTGGGTGGCCGCCAACCACCCCGCCGGCGCCCCGGCAGTGGTCAACCTCAGCCTGGGCGGCACGGCCAGCACGGCCGTGGACGCGGCCATCCAGGCAGTGATGGACGACGGCGTCGCGGCAGTGGTTGCCGCGGGCAATTCCGCCGTGGACGCTTGCGGCAGTTCGCCGGCCCGGGTGCCCGCGGCCATCACCGTAGCGGCCAGCGATTCCGCGGACCGGCAGGCGGCCTTCTCCAACTTCGGCCCCTGCGTGGACCTCTACGCACCGGGCGTTGGCATCACGTCCGCGTACTACACCTCCACCAGCGCCACGGCATCAATGTCCGGAACGTCCATGGCCTCCCCGCACGTTGCCGGAGCCGCGGCACTGCTGCTGTCCCAGAACAGTTCACTCACCCCGGCCCAGGTGGCGGCGGCCCTGGTTTCCAACGCAACAACCGGGGTGATCGGCGGAGCGTCCGGCGGAACACCCAACCGCCTGCTCTTCGCGGCAGGTACGGCTCCTGCTCCTGCGCCCGCGCCGGTTCCTGCGCCCGCGCCGGTTCCTGCGCCCGCCGTGACGTCGGCGTCCCCGGCCGCGAACTCCACGGCCGTTGCCGCGGGAACCAACGTGACTGCAACCTTCAGCGCCGCCGTCCAGGGCGTTGGCGCTGCAACGTTCACAGTGAAGAACTCCGCCGGCGGCACCATTCCCGCCACCGTCACCTACAACGCCGCCACCCGGACAGCCACACTCGACCCGTCCGTGAACCTCCCGGCAGACGGTACCTACACGGCCACGCTGACCGGTGGCACCACGGCCATCCGTGATGCCGCCGGGACGCCCGTGGGCACCACGAGCTGGCGGTTCACCACCGGACCCGCCCCTGTAATCACGGCCTTTACCCCTGGCAGCAACGCCCTGCTGGTCCGGCGGGCGAACAACATCACCGCCACCTTCAGCGAGGCTGTGCAGGGCGTGGGCGGATCCTCCTTCACAGTGCGGAACGCGGCCACCGGTGCCCTGGTTGCCGCCACGGTTTCCCGGAACGGCGCCACCAACCAGTGGATCCTCGACCCCCAGCAACCGCTGGCCGCCCGGACCAAATACACGGTGACCGTTGCCGGCGGGACGGCCATCCGCGACCTTGCCGGGAACCCGCTGGCCGGAAAGAGCTGGCAGTTCACCACGGGATCCCTTTAGCAGCGATAATCTTCACCCTAAGCAATCTTCTTATCGAAGCTGCGCTGGATGAACACTCACTGGGCATTGACCCACGCGGCAAGGACGGACACCACGGTGGCACAGCACGAAACAGCAGGCTCCGGAACGTCCCGCTCGGCGGCCGGCAGGAAGCCCGGACGCTGGCGGGCCTTCCACGACAAGTTCGTGGTGGAGGAACGCTTTGTGGAACCGGAGGACCGGCGGGGCCTCTACCGCGCCTCGGTCATCCTGGCTGTGGCTGGCCTGGCACTGTTCATCGCCACCCTGGTCAGCGTGGTGCAGGCGGACGGCCTGTCCGCGGCAGACAGCCCGGTCCGCGACTGGCTGCTGACGGAGCGCTCCGGCGCCCTCACCGCCGTCATGATCTTCCTGGCCGTGGTCTTTGGCCCCATCGCGCTGCCCATCATCGTCCTGGTGGTCATCGTGGTGTGGGGATTCGCGGCGAAGCACGCCTGGCGCCCCATCCTGCTGGCTTCAGCAATGCTCAGCGGCGTCATCATCTCGCAGATCATCCTGCACATCGTCCAGCGGTCCCGCCCGCCGGAGGACACGATGCTCTTCGGAATCGACCACACCTTTTCCTTCCCGTCCGGCCACGTCCTGGGCGCCTGCGACTTCCTGCTGGTGGGCACCTTCCTGATCTTTTCGCGCCGCAGGAACACCCGGGCTGCCGTGTTCGGGTTCGTCGGTGCCGGTGTGGGCATCGTGCTGGCGTCGGTGAGCAGGCTGTACCTGGGCTACCACTGGCTGACCGACACCCTCGCCTCGTTTTCGCTCTCGCTGCTGATCCTGGGCGGCGTGATTGCGCTGGATACCTGGCGGACAGCGAGGGTCCCGGGCGAACGGGTCACGGGGGAGCTGTCCAAGGCGGAAACCCCGCGCGACTGAGGCTGGTCAGCCCGACGGCCGCTGCCGGGCGCGCTTCAGGGCGCTGTGCAGCTTCAGGTTCGCGGCTTCGAGTTCCAGCACCATGGCTACCCCGGCAAGGTTCAGACCCTGTTCCAGCAGCTCGCCAATCCGCAGCAGCACCGCGATGTCATCCTCGCTGTACTGTCGCGTCCCGCCGGAGGTCCGGGCCGGCGTCAACAGGCCCTTGGTCTCGTAAAGGCGGATGTTCTGCTGGCCCGTGCCGGTGAGCCGGGCCGCTACCGAAATGGCGTAAACCGCAGTGGAACCGGGCCGCGCGGAAGGGGGGACCTGCGGTTCGGCCATGCGTCCTCCAGGTATTCGGTGCGGTCTTGCTTCAGTTTTTCACGGGTGCTATAAAAAATCTATATCAGCCACCATAGAACTTGCGCCGTAAGAAGAAGACTCGAAACACCTGCCCCGCACCAACAAGCTGCAAGGAGTGGGCGATGATGGCCGGCCCTCCGGACTACTACGCCATCCTGAACGTGCCGCCCGACGCCGGCCGTCTGGACATTGCGCGGGCCTACCGCGGCCTCATGCGCACCCACCATCCCGACGTCGGCCCGGCGGATCCCGCCCAGGGCACGCCGCACGACGAGCTGCTGCGGATTATGGACGCCTACGGGGTGCTGAACGACCCGGCCCGGCGGGCGGCCTATGACCGGCAACGGGCTTTGTCGACGGGCAAGACCATATCGACAGGCCAGCCCCTGTCCACAACCCGGCCCGCCGCTGTCCGGAAGGTACCCGGCAACGGCGGAGCCCCCGGAGACATCATCCGCGTCACGCCCGTGCGCTGGGAGAGCGGGCCATGGGCCTGACTCCCGGCAGCCGGGGAAGCATCCAACGCACACACAACTTCACACACAATGAGGAAGGAGAGAGCCGCATGAGCGAGTGGCGGCGTTACGATTCACACCTGATCCCGGCGTTCCATGAACGCTTTGAACAGCGGTGGGGCAAAGGGACGGCACCCTTCCTGGACCCTGAAGCCCACGAGGAGCCGGTGCCGCGGGCGCAGTGGATCAACCCGTCAACCGGCGCAGCCCTTGCTGTGGTGCCGGTGTGGACCGTGGATGAAAGGCAGCAGCGGTCCTTCGGCGTTTTCTACCTGCCGCCTGGGGGTGACATCTGGGTCCTGAGGCCGGGTTACACCGCCTACCTTGAACCTGCCGACGGCGAACCCGAACACCTGGTCACCCTGCGCAATGATGCGTTCCGGAAGGCCGTGGCCCACGCCAAGGATTTCCTCTTCGGCTCCCAGTAGCCGTCCGCAGCAGGCTCACTGACGGGCGCCGCAGCAGTTCCTCGTCAGAGGGCATTTGCTGTGCCATCCTGAGACGTACTTATCCGCCGATCACCACAAAGGCAGCCCGATGCACATCTCCGCCAAGGACCTCGCAGCAATCATTCCTCCGGGGTTCACGCTCGGCGTCGCCACCGCTGCCATCCAGATCGAGGGGGCCCTGGACGAGGACGGCCGCGGTCCCGCAGGCTGGGACGTTTTCGCCGCCAAGCCAGGCGCGATCGTGGAGGACCACAGCCCTGCGGTGACCACGGACCACTACCACCGGATGCCGCAGGACGTTGCCCTCATGAAGCAGCTGGGAGTGGACTCGTACCGGTTCTCCTTTGCCTGGCCGAGGATCCAGCCCACCGGCCGCGGACCCGCCAACAGTGCAGGCCTCGCGTTCTACGACCGGCTCCTCGACGAGCTCCTCGCCAACGGAATCTCCCCAATGGCCACCATCTACCACTGGGATACGCCGCTCGCGCTGGACGAGGCGGACGGCTGGATGAACCGTGACACCGCCTACCGGCTGGGGGAGTATGCCGCCATCCTTGCGGAAAAGTTCGGCGACCGGGTTGCCCGCTGGGTCACCATCAACGAACCGGCCACCGTTACCACCAACGGCTACACGCTGGGCCTGCACTCCCCGGGCAAGGAGCTGATGCTGGGTGCCTTCCCCACGGTGCACCACCAGCTGCTGGGCCATGGACTTGCCGTGCAGGCGCTGCGTGCCGCCAAGGTCCCCGGCGAAATCGGGATGACCAATGTCTACTCACCCATGGTCCCCAACTCCATCAATCCGCTGGACCGGATCAGTGCCGGCCTCATGGACCTCGCCCAGAACCGGCTGTACGCTGATCCGGTCCTCACCGGAAAATACCCGGACCTCATCAGGGCCGCGAAGTTCTTCTCCTCCTTTGAGCATCCCGAGGAGGACATGCAGCTGATCTCCCAGCCGCTGGATTTCTACGGGCTCAACTACTACATGCCCACCAAGGTGGCCGTGGGCCCCGGCGGCGGGGCAGTCCCGGCCAGCATGGCCGAGGCCATGGGCAGCGACCTGAGCGCGGCAGGCAGCGGCGGAACGCCCTTCCACGTGGAAACCTGGCCCGAAGCGGACATCACGTCCTACGGCTGGCCGGTGAAGCCCGAGTACATCGGGGTGGCGCTGAAGGAAATGGCTGAGCGCTACCCCAACCTCCCGCCCGTCATCCTCACCGAGGGCGGCGCAAGCTTCGAGGACATCATCGTCCGGGACAAATCCACCAACACCCGGTTCATTCCGGACGAGCGGCGCCTGAAGTACCTTTCGGACCACCTTGAGACGGCCCTGCGCGCCACCGCTCCCGGGGGCGAAGCGGAGTCCGTTGACCTGCGCGGCTACTACGTCTGGTCACTGCTGGACAATTTTGAGTGGTCAGCAGGCTTCAACCAGCCGTTCGGGCTGTTGCACGTGGACTTCGAAACCCTTGAGCGCACCCCCAAGGCGTCCTACTTCTGGCTGCAGGAACTCATTGAAGAGCGGGACCTGTTCCAGGCTGCAAGTGCGGCAATCGCCCAGGCAGTCATCCCGGAGGACGCCGCCTAGTTCCACGTTCAGGCGGAGCGGGTTTCCTAGAGCAGGTCCAGCATGCCCAGCTGCTTGGCCATGCCGGCCCCATCGGGGGAGTAGATCCACGGCACCTTGGACGCGGTGTGGTCCCCGTCCTCGGAGTGGCCGCCGGCAAAAACCGACTCGCTGACGGACAGTTGGCGGATGGCGATGGCCGCCACCTTGTCAGGGTTCTCGGATGCGAAGCCGGAGTAGATGGCTTCGTCGTGCTGGCCGTTGTCCCCGATGAGGAGCCAGCGCATGTCCGGGAACTCCTTGCTGAGCCGTTCCAGGTTGCGGTGCTTGTGGTCCTGGCCGCTGCGGAACCAGCGGTCCTGCGTCAGGCCCCAGTCCGTCAGCAGCAACGGCCCGGATGGGTACATGTTGCGGCCCAGGAACCTGGCCAGGGTGGGCGCAGCGTTCCACGGCCCGGTGGAGAGGTAAATGACAGGGGCATCGGGATGTTCGATGGTCAGCCGGTCCAGCAGCACGGCCATCCCCGGCGTTGCCATGCGGGCCCGCTCGCTGAGGACGAACGTGTTCCACAGGGCCAGGAATGGACGGGGCAGGGCCGTCACCATCACGGTGTCATCAATATCGGACACGATGCCGAACTTCACGTCAGGGGCAATGACATGGATCAGGGCTTCAGCCGGCTCGGTGCCCTCAGCCTGCAGTGTCGCTGTGTGCCAGCCCGGCGACAACTGGACGTCCACCTCGGTGTCCACCAGGCCGCCCCGGTCCGCCTGTACGTGGGTGACAACATCGCCGATGGTGATCTCGACGTCGGTGAACTGCAGTGGCACGCCGGTAAAGGCGCGCCAGCCGCGGACGTTCTGGGTAGCGTTCTTTGCCTCCTGCTCGGCCTGGCTTCCGGGAAGCGGCTTCTGCGTCATCAGCACGCGGCCAAGGACCCGGATGCGGCTGGTGGATCCGTAGCCCTGGTAGGCAATGGTCCGGGGCACGAAGTCCCAGCGCCTTGCGAGCCGGATCCGGAAGCTGTTGAACCCGTCGGAGATGCGGTGGGCCAGGCGGAAGGCCTGGTTCCCGCCAAGCTCGGGCCGGCTCTCCGGAATCTGTCCCGGCTGCCCGGAAGCGGGCTGGGTTGCGGGCTGGGTCGGGTTCTGCGGCGCCGGGTCCATGGTTCCACTCTGCCACAGGGCGGCGGCCCATGTGGCGGTGTGCGGGAGCCGGCGGCAATGTATGACGTCAGTCGCCCAGGATGGCGCGCAGGGTCCGGGCGTTGTGCACCGCGTGACCGCCGCCGTCGTTATTGAAATAGGCGTACACGTCCAGTCCGTTGGCTGCCCAGCCGCGGATCCTGTCCGCCCACCAGTGGAGGTCGTCGTCCGAATAGGAGCCGGCGTAGAGGTGCTGGTGGTCAGGCCCGTGCAGCCGGACGTAGGTGAACGGGGCGGTGGTCTGTAGCAGGCACGGCAGATTGGCTCCGCTCATGATGCAGTAGGCGGCGCCGTGCCGCTCGAGGATGGCCAGGACTTCCGGGCAGTCCCAGGTAGGGTGGCGGAATTCCACCGTGACCCGGATCCATTCGGGCACGGCGGCCAGGAAGTAATCCAGCCGGGCGTCGTCCCGCTCCAGCTGCGGCGGAAGCTGGACCAGGAGTACCGCCCGCTTGTCCCCGAGTTCGTGCCAGCAGCGGGCAATCCGGTCCACCCAGACTTCGGGCTGGTACAGCTTCCGCGCGTGCGTCAGGCCGCGCGGAGCCTTGACGGACATGCTGAAGCCCGGGGGCAGCCGGCGGTTCCAGCCGGCAAAGGTCGTGTCCCGGGGCCAGCGGTAGAAGCTGGCGTTCAACTCCACGGTGCTGAACTGCGAGACATAATGGGCCAGCCGGTCCTTCGCCGGCAGGCCGGGCGGGTACAGGACGTTCTCCCAGTGGTCATAGCTCCAGCCTGAGGTGCCGATATGGACTGCCACCCCTGCAGGCTACACCGGGTCCCCTGCGGTTTACCCGGATCGGGGAGCACGTTTGTGGCAGGGTAAGGTCATGGCGCGAATCGAAGATTATGCGGTAGTCGGCGACCTTCAGACCGGGGCGCTGATCAGCAAAGAAGGTTCCATCGACTGGCTGTGCCTGCCCAGGTTCGACTCTCCGGCCTGCTTCACCGCATTGCTGGACACGCCCGATGCCGGCCGCTGGCTGCTGGCACCCGAAAGCGGCGGGCCGTGCACCCGGCGCGGATACCGGGACGGCAGCCTGATCCTGGAAACCGAATGGGACACCCCCGACGGAACGGTGCGGGTCATCGACTTCATGCCGCCGCGTGACTCCGTGGCGGACATCGTGCGGATCGTCGAGGGCGTCAGCGGCACCGTGAAAATGCACTGCGAGCTGGTCCTGCGGTTCGACTACGGCCACATCGTTCCGTGGGTACGCCGGGACAAGCACGGCCTGCACGCCATCGCCGGGCCGGACGCTGCCTACTTCGTGACGCCGGCGGAGGTGCACGGCGAGAACATGCACACCGTGGGCGACTTCACCGTCAGCGCCGGAGAACGCATCCCGTTCGTCCTCACGTGGGCTCCCAGCCACGTGGGCCGTCCGCACTCGGTGGACGCAGAAAAGGTCCTGGACACCACCTTCGCCTTCTGGCGCGGCTGGACCACGCAGTGCACGGTTCAGGGCGAATACCAGGAGGCGGTGGTGCGCTCGCTGGTGACCCTCAAGGCGCTCACCTACGCACCAACGGGCGGCATCGTGGCTGCCGTGACCACCTCCCTGCCCGAACAGCCCGGGGGTCCGCGCAACTGGGATTACCGGTACTGCTGGCTGCGGGACGCCACCATGACGCTGCAGGCGCTCCTGGCCGCCGGCTACACCGCCGAAGCGGCGGCCTGGCGGGAATGGCTGCTGCGCGCGGTGGCCGGGGACCCCGCGGACCTGCAGATCATGTACGGCATCCATGGCGAGCGGCGCCTGCCCGAGCTGGAGCTGCCCTGGCTCAGGGGATATGAAAACTCGGCGCCCGTGCGGATCGGCAACGCGGCAGCCGAGCAGCTGCAGCTGGACGTGTGGGGCGAGGTGCTGGACTGCCTGGCGCTGACCCGCAATTCACTGCTGAAGCATCCGGACGATTCGTGGGACCTGCAGTGCGCACTGATGACCCACCTGGAAACCATCTGGGACCAGCCGGACAACGGGCTGTGGGAAATGCGCGGCCCCCGCCGTCACTTCACCCACTCGAAGGTCATGGCGTGGGTTGCCGCCGACCGGATGGTGAAGGGCGTCAGGGAGTCCGGGCTGCCGGGGCCGGTGGAGCGGTGGGAGGCGCTGCGTGACACCATCCACCGGGATGTGATGGACAACGGATTCGACGCCGAACGCAACACCTTCGTGCAGTCCTACGGCAGCCAGGAACTTGATGCCAGCCTGCTGCTGATCCCGCGCGTGGGCTTCCTGCCGCCGGACGATCCCCGCGTCATCGGGACCATCGAGGCGATCCAGCGCGAGCTGACCGAAGACGGGTTCGTGCTGCGCTACCGTCCGGAAAAGAGCGACGACGGCCTGCCGGGGAGCGAGGGCGTCTTCCTCGCGTGCTCGTTCTGGCTGGTGGAGGCGCTGCTCGGCGCGGGCCGGCATGAGGAGTCGCGCGAACTGTTCGAGCGGCTCCTGGAGCTGCGCAATGACGTGGGGCTCCTGAGCGAGGAATGGGCAGTCCGCGCGGGCCGGCAGCTGGGCAACACCCCGCAGGCGTTCAGCCACTTTGCCCTTGTGACTAGCGCTTTGGAGCTGCATCAGGATACCGTTCGGCGGAGTGACACCCCTATCCCGCCGGAGTCGGCGGGGCGGCGCTGAGGCGGTGCCGGTACGGGGCTGAACTTTCCCTTCGCAGAATAGATAAGTAGACTTACTAACACCTCATGGAGTGCTCCACAAGCACAATGCCGTGACTGACGGAGGAGGAGTGATTCGCATGGCCGGGTATTTTGAGCTCGTTGATGCCCCTGACGGTGGCTACAGGGTCAGGATGATGGACGGGGCGGGGCACCTGATGGCGATCTCGGTGACCTTCCCAACGAAGCGGGCGGCGGTGGCCGGAGTGGCCATGGCCCGTGAAATTGCAGGGACAGGCCTCATTCGGGATAAAAGCCTGGACGGTGCCGGAACGGTGATCAGGGAACGGGTCCGGCCGGTGGCAACGCCCAAGGAAGAAGCTGCCCGGCACAAGAAGGCCCCGGAGGCCAGGCGGGCCGCGGTGGGCTGATGGGCCAGCAGGACACGCCCCCCGGTGGACGCCGCCGGGGGGTTCTCTTTGACGTCGACGGAACGCTGATCGATTCGTCGTACCTTCACACCGTTTCCTGGTGGGGCGCCTTCCGCCAGTTCGGCTACGACATTCCGATGGCCTCCATCCACTACCTCGTGGGCATGGGCGGGGACCGGCTGGTTGACACCCTGCTGCCCGCGGACCGGGACCGCAGCGCCGATGCGGACATCATGGACAGCCATGGCGCACTGTATGGCGCCCACTGGCCCTCGCTGCGTGCTTTTGACGGCTCGAAGGACCTGCTGGCCCAGTGCCATGCCGGTGGCCTCGCCGTCGCCCTGGCCTCATCGGCCCGGGAAAAAGACCTGCAGGTCATGAAGGGCATCCTTGACGCCGACGCCTTCATCGATGCCGCCACCAGCTCCAAGGATGCCGAGGAAAGCAAGCCTGCCCCGGACATCCTGGCTGCTGCCCTGGAAGCGATCAACGTAGAGCCTGCCGATGCTGTCTTCGTTGGAGACGCGGTCTGGGATATGAAGGCCGCGGCCGCTCTCGGCATCCCCGCGGTGGGTGTCACCTGCGGCGGAATCAGCGCCGATGTGCTCCGGGAAGCCGGCGCCGTGGACGTCTACGACAGCCCCGCCGACCTGTTGCGGAACCTGGCCGGCAGCGCCATCGGGAAGCTGCTGAACCGCGGCAGCTAGCCCGGGTTTTCATGGAAGAGCCGCCTGCAGCGTCCTCCTCGGTCATCAGCATGCTTACTTTTTGCCCGAAAATTCGATAGCGTCGAATGATGGGCGCACGGCCCGGACTGCGAGGAAAAGGAGAACACCGTGAAAGCACTGACCTGGCAAGGAAAACGATCAGTCAGCGTCGAAGAAGTACCCGATCCCGTGATCCAGGAGCCCACCGATGCGATCGTGCGCATCACCTCCACGGCGATCTGCGGGTCCGACCTGCACTTGTACGAGGTCCTGGGGCCCTACATGCACAAGGGCGACGTGATCGGCCACGAACCCATGGGCATCGTGGAAGAAGTGGGAAGCGCCGTCACCAACCTGCGCAAGGGTGACCGCGTGGTGATCCCGTTCAACATCTCCTGCGGCTCCTGCTACATGTGCAAGCTGGGGCTGCAGTCGCAGTGCGAAACCACCCAGGTCAAGGAAAAGGGCTCCGGAGCGGCCCTCTTCGGCTACTCCGAACTGTACGGCTCGGTCCCGGGCGGCCAGGCCGAGTACCTCCGCGTCCCGCACGCCGATTACGGACCCGTCAAGGTGGGGACCGAGCTGCCGGACGAACGGTACCTGTTCCTCTCTGACATCCTCCCCACGGCATGGCAGGCGGTGGAGTACGCGGACGTGCAGCCCGGCGGCACCCTTGCGGTGCTGGGGCTCGGGCCGGTAGGACAGTTCGCCGCCCGCATCGGCGTCCAGCGCGGCTTCAACGTGGTGGGCGTGGACCCCGTCCCGGAACGCCGCGCCATGGCGGCCCGGCACGGCGTGGACACGTTAGCCTACACCAAGTCCCTCGGTGACGAACTGCGGGAGAAGACAGCCGGAAGGGGTCCTGACGCGGTGGTGGACGCCGTCGGGATGGAAGCCCATGGCTCCCCGGTGGCCGGATTCGCGCACCAGGCACTGGGACTGCTGCCGGACAAGCTGGCGCAAAAGGCCATGGAGACCGCCGGCGTTGACCGCCTCGCCGCACTGCACACGGCTATCGACGCCGTCCGGCGCGGCGGAACGCTGTCCCTCAGCGGCGTCTACGGCGGCCAGGCCAGCCCCATGCCGCTGCTGACCATGTTCGACAAGCAGATCCAGGTGCGGATGGGCCAATGCAACGTGCGGCGCTGGACGGATGACATCCTCCCGCTGGTGGAGGACGACGCCGATCCGCTGGGCGTCATGGACCTCGTCACCCACCGCTCGGGCCTGGACGGGGCACCGGCACTCTACGAGAAGTTCCAGAAGAAGGAAGACGGCTGCATCAAGGTTGTCCTCAACCCGGGCGCCTGAGCCGCAGCACGAACGCCGCTCAGCACAGGTGGTTGAGCGCGTCCTGGGACACGTCCGTGAGCTCGGAAATCAACGGGTTGACCCCCAGGGTAGGCGGTTCGGGGGGATAAGCCACCGCCATGGCCAGCTGGGTCTTGCCGTCCTCGCTGGTCATGACAATGGTTCCGTAGCCGTCGGTATCGCCGGGCAGGCCGTAGTAGAAGCGGTTGTTGCAGGTGTTGTTCCAGCGGCGCAGCGCAAAGCCGTAGTACTGCAGGTAGCCGCCCTTCATGGCAGTCACACTGTCCGGCGGGAGCAGTTCACCCGTCAGGAGCGCGGCGTAGAACCGGTTCACTTCCGGGAGGGTGGAAACTGCTCCGGACGAGGGAGCCTCCGCCTGCCATTCGGGCATGGTGGCATCCAGGCGCGCTCCGCCTACCGTGACGTAGCCATGGACCATGCCTGGAAGGCCCGGCCCGCCAAGCCGGGTTGCAGCCAGTCCCAGCGGACGCGCTATGTCCGTGTCCAGGGCCTGTGCAATGTCCTGGCCGCGGAGCCGTTCCACGATCAGGGCCAGCGCCGCGTAGTTGGTCCGCGAATAGTTGAAGATCCGTGCCAGCCGCGGCTCCCACGGGACGGTGGCCGCCAGGGTCAGTTGCTGTTCGAGGCTGACCTTCCGGACCGTGACCTGTTCCCAGGAGCCGGATGCCAGCAGTGGATCGGTGAAGTCGGGCAGCCCCGATTCATGGGTTAAAAGCTGGCGCACGCTGACGGGGCCGGGCGGATGCAGGACGCTCCCGAACTCCGGCAGGTAGCGGCTCACGGGGTCGTCGAGTCCGAGTTTTCCTTCCGCCACCAGCTTCAGCACGGATACCGCCACGAATGATTCGGTGATGCCGCCAACCCGGACGGGGTCGGACGCCGTTGCAGGTTCGCGCGTTTCCAGGCTCCGCACCCCGGCCGCGTGAGTCCAGGATTTGCCTCCGTACCGGACGTCAATCAGGACAGCGGGTGCGCCCTCGCCGATCATGCGGTCGCTGAAAGCTTCCAGGAGGGCGAAAGCGGCAGCTGTGTCCGGGTCCGTCGGAGTGGGATCCGGAGGGCGGGGTTCGCCGGTGCAGCCGGCAGCTGCGATCAGGGCCGTGCACAGGGCAGCAGCCGCCCGTATCCATCCGCCGCCCCGGCGCGCACCCATGGACCCATTTTCCCCCCCCCAACCCAGCAGCAGCACCTGTCCATTTGGGGATCCAAAACGGGCAGATGCTGCTACTGGGGTGGAAGGGGCGAGGCGCCTAGGTGAGCTTCACCTGGCGGTTCATGTCCTTGTACAGCAGGTAGCGGAACTCGCCGGGGCCGCCGGCGTAGCAGGCCTGCGGGCAGAAGGCGCGCAGCCACATGAAGTCGCCTGCCTCCACCTCCACCCAGTCGTTGTTGAGCAGGTACATGGCCTTGCCCTCCAGGACGTACAGGCCGTGCTCCATGACGTGGGTTTCGGGGAACGGGATGACGCCGCCGGGCTGGAACGTCACGATGTTCACCTGCATGTCGTGCGCCAGGTCGCTGGAGTCGGTAAACCGCGTGGTCTTCCAGGCGTCGTTGGTGTCCGGCATGGACGTCGGCTGGACGTCCTTTTCGTTGGTGACGAAGGACTTGGCCTCGAAGCCTTCCAGCCGTTCGTAGGCCTTGCGGATCCAGTGGAAGGACACGACGTCGTCCGACACGTTCTCGAGGCCCCATTCCGCGCCCGCGGCAAGGTACGCGTAGCCGCCTTCCTCGAGCTGGTGCAGTTCGCCGTCGAGGGTGAGGTTGACCTGTCCGCGGGTCACGAAGACCACGCCTTCGACGCCGGCTTCGAACTCGGCCTTGGGTGCGCCGCCGCCGGGGCCGATCTCCACGATCAGCTGGGAGAACGTGGTGGCGAAGCCCGAGATGGGGCGGGCGATGATCCACGAGCGGGTGTTCGCGAAGCCGGGCAGGTTGGACGTGACGATGTCCGTCATGACGCCCTTGGGGATCACGGTGTAGGCCTCGGTGACGATGGCCCGTTCGGTGGTCAGGTGCGTCTGCGGGGGCAGGCCGCCGGTGGGGGAGTAGTACTTACCCATGGAGGAGATCCTTTGCTGAGGTGGTGGAGGTGGCGAGCCGCGGGTGCGCCAGTGCGGTGAGCTGGGGAATCCCGACGCCGGCCAGCGCCTGGACTTCCTCGGCACCGACTGCGCCGCACTGGACGCCGCGGAGGACGAAGGCGGCCAGGGCACGGGCGGTGGCGGGCTCGTCCATGACGCCGCCTTCGGTACGTTCGACATAGTTGCGGAGGCGGGCTGCGGCAGCAGGGAGGCCTTCGCGGTAGAAGGCATAAGTGGCGGCGAATCGGCTGGGCAGCTGGGCCGGGTGCAGGTCCCAGCCCTGGTAGTAGCCGCGTTCCAGGGACCGGCGGACCAGCCGTCCGTGCAGCCGCCAGGCGTTCTCCACGTTGTCGCCCACCGGAATGATGTTGGTGGACCCGTCGGAGAGCCGGATGCCGGTGCCGGCGACGGCCAGCTGCATGACTTCCTTGGCGAAATCGGCCACGGGGTGCTCCATGGACTGGTATTCGGCGGAGATCTGCAGTGAGGCGGAGTAGTCGTAGGTGCCGTAGTGCAGCCCGCTGATGCGGCCCGGCACGGCATGCGGCAGCTGCGCCACCGGGGAGGTGCCGTCCGGGCCCAGGATCAGCTGGGGTGTTTCCACCTGGACCTCGAAGCGCAGCCGCCCGGCGGGCAGCGAGTGGACTTCCTCCAGTCGGGACACTGCGTAGTCCATGGCCCGGACCTGGGCCACGGTGGTGACCTTGGGCAGGGTCAGGACCAGCCCCTCGGGCAGCTCGCCGGCAGCGGCGAGTCCGGACACGAACAGGTCCAGGGTGCGCAGGCCGCGGGCCCGGGTGGCGGCTTCGAAGCATTTGAAGCGGATGCCGACGAACGGGGGCGCGGACCCGGCCGCGACGGCCTGGGCCACCGCGGAAGCCGCGGCAACCGCGGCGGCGTCCTCGGCGTCGTCGCCCCTGTCCCCGAAGCCGTCCTCGAAGTCCAGGCGCAGGTCCTCGATGGGTTCGCTGGCGAGCTTGGCTTCGACGCGCGCGGCGACGGCCTCGGCCAGGCCGGGTTCCTGCCCCAGGAGCCGGCCCAGTTTGCCGTAGCCGCCGTGCGCGTCCACGGTGGCCCTGGCCTCGGCGCCCCACTGGGCAGCGAACGACGGCGTGAACCGGTCCGCAGGTACGTACACCGTGTGTACGGGCTGGCGGGAGCCGTCGTCGCCGGGGTAGTTCTGCTCGAGCAGCCGGTCGGTGGCGGCCAGTTGCCCGTCGATGGACGCGAGGTCTCCCGCGGACAGTGAGGGTTTGGGTGTTGCGGCCATGCCTCAGCCCACCAGTTCGTAGGCGGGGGTGGTGAGGAAGTCCGTGTAGCCGTCCGAGAGGCAGATGTCAGCGATCAGGTCGCTGGCCGGCTGGTAGTACCGGCTGAACGCTTCGTCGCCCACTTCCGTGCGGAGCCGCTCGGTTTCCTCGCCCAGGATCCGCTCCACCAGGTCCTTGGTGACGGTGTTGCCGGTGTCGGCCAGGACGGACTTGTTGCGGATCTGCTGCCAGACCTGCGAGCGGGAGATCTCCGCGGTGGCGGCGTCCTCCATGAGGTTGTGGATGGCAACGGCACCGTTTCCGGACAGCCACACGGCCGTGTAGGCCACCGCGACGTACAGGTTCAGGCGCAGCCCGGCCTCAGTGACCTGGCCCTCGGCGGAGGAGACGTCCAGCAGTTCGGCCGCAGTGACCGAAACTTCCGGGCGCTGCCGGTCCACCTGGTTCGGCTTGTCGCCGAGCACGGAATCGAATACCTCACGGCAGGTGGACACCAGGTCCGGGTGCGCAACCCAGGAGCCGTCGAACCCGTCGTTGGCTTCGCGGGTCTTGTCCGCCCGGACCTTTTCGAAGGCCGCTGCTGTGACCTCCGGGTGGCGGCGGTTGGGGATGACGGCGGCCATGCCGCCCATGGCGAAGGCACCGCGGCGGTGGCAGGTCTTCACCAGCAGCTCGGTGTAGGCACGCATGAAGGGCGCGGTCATGGCCACGGAGGCACGGTCCGGCAGGACGAATTCCTCACCGGCGTCACGGAAGTACTTGATGATGCTGAAGAGGTAATCCCAGCGGCCGGCGTTCAGGCCCGAGGCGTGGTCCCGCAGCTCGTAGAGGATCTCGTCCATCTCGAACGCGGCCGGGATGGTCTCGATCAGTACCGTGGCGCGGATGGTGCCCTGGTGCAGTCCGAGGAAGTCCTGGGCGAACACGAACACGTCGTTCCACAGCCGGGCCTCGAGGTGGCTTTCCATCTTCGGCAGGTAGTAGTACGGGCCCTGCCCGTTCAGCACCAGCTGCTTGGCGACGTGGAAGAAATGCAGGCCGAAGTCCACCAGTGCGCCCACGGCCGGTTCGCCGTTGATCAGCAGGTGCTTTTCCTGCATGTGCCAGCCACGCGGGCGGGCTACCACGACGGCGAGCGGCGCGTCGGTGCGGAGCTTGTATTCCTTGCCCTCGTCCGAGGTGAAGCTGAGCGTGCCCTGGGCGGCGTCGCGGAGGTTCAGGATGGCGTCGATGACGTTGCCCCAGGTGGGTGTGCTGGCGTCCTCAAGGTCCGCCAGCCACACCTTGGCGCCCGAGTTCAGCGCATTGATGGCCATCTTTGCCGGGGAGGCAGGTCCTGTCATCTCCACGCGGCGGTCCTGCAGGGCCGCAGGCGCGGGCGCGACCTTCCAATCGCCGTCGCGCACGTCCCGCGTCTCCGGCAGGAAGTCCAGCTTGCCGGTATCGGCCACGCGCTGCCGCTTGGCGGAACGGGCCGCCAGGAGCTCGTTGCGGGTGCCGGCGAACCGGTTGTGCAGTTCCTCCACGAACGCCAGCGCCTTGGGGGTGAGGATCTCCTCCGCGCGGTTGATCGGCAGGGGATCTGTGACAGTGATGGCCATTTCTGGTCCTTTCCTTAGGCTGAAGACTTGTGCTGAAGTCAGGCGGTGAATCAGGCGTTGGCCAGGGCGGCTTCCGGTTCCGCCTGCTCCGACGCTGCGGCGGTTGCCACGTTGGCGGCGTGCGCTGCGGCGGCAACGGCTGAGGCAACATCGGCGGCCACATGGGGATCGAAGACGCTGGGGATAATGTAGCTGGCATTGAGCTCATCGTCAGCTACCCGATTGGCGATGGCTTCCGCGGCGGCCACCAGCATTTCGGGCGTGATGTCCGAGGCTCCGGCGTCCAGCAGGCCCCGGAAGAAGCCGGGAAAGGCCAGCACGTTGTTGATCTGGTTGGGGAAGTCGCTGCGCCCGGTGGCCACCACTGCCGCGTGCTTGGCGGCGATGACGGGGTCGATTTCCGGCGTGGGGTTGGCCATGGCGAACACGATCGCGTCCGCGGCCATGGAAGCCACCTGTTCTTCACCGATGACGTGCGGGGCGCTGACGCCGATGAACACGTCCGCGCCGACGAGGGCCTCGTGCAGGGTGCCGGCGAAGCCTTCCTCATTGGTGTTCGCGGCAATCCAGCTGCGGTGCTCGTCGCTGTAGGTTTCGCCGGAGTGGATGGCACCCGAACGGCCGGCGGCGACGATATGTTCCGCGCCCTGGGCCTTGAGCAGCTGGATGATGGCTGAGCCCGCGGCGCCGACGCCGGAGACGACGATCCTGACCTCGGACAGCTTCTTGCCCACCACGCGCAGCGCGTTGACCAGGGCTGCGAGTGTGACGATGGCGGTGCCGTGCTGGTCGTCGTGGAACACCGGAATGCCCAGTTCCTCGCGGAGGCGGTTCTCGATCTCGAAGCAGCGCGGTGCGGCGATGTCCTCAAGGTTGATGCCGCCGTAGACCGGGGCCATGGCCTTGGCGATCATGATGATTTCTTCGGTGTCCTGGGTGTCCAGGCAGACCGGCCAGGCGTCCACGTTGGCGAACTGCTTGAACAGGGCTGCCTTGCCTTCCATGACGGGGAGGGCGGCGGCCGGGCCGATGTTTCCCAGGCCCAGGACGGCGGAACCGTCGGTGAGCACAGCGATGGTGTTGCGCTTGACCGTCAGGTTGCGGGCAGCGGCGGGGTCCTCGGCAATGGCCAGGCAGACGCGGGCGACGCCGGGGGTGTAGGCACGCGAGAGATCGTCGCGGTTGCGCAGGGCTACCTTGGGGACCACTTCGAGCTTGCCGCCGAGGTGCATCAGGAAGGTGCGGTCCGAGACGTACTGGACCGTGACGCCGTCGAGCGCGTTCAGGGCGTCCTTGACGCGGGCGGCGTGTTCGTCGTCGGTGGTGTTGCAGGTGACGTCCACAACGAGGGTCTCGTGGTGGGACTCGCTGACGTCCAGGGCGGTGATGGCGGCGCCTGCCGCACCCACTGCGGCCGCGAGCTCGCTCGTGGCGCTGAAGCTGGACGGCGCTTCGACGCGCAGGGTGATCGAGTTTCCGGGGCTGGGGTTCGCCATTGAATGTCCTCCTGTTGGGGCCGTGCATCGGCCTGTTCCGGTAAGCCTGTTCTCTACGAATGTTTTCGTATTATGGATATTATTATCTACAAGACGGAAATACAACCCCTCCGAATGCGACTGGAGGACGTGGGTGCCGGCGCGTGCCCGCAACTCCGCGCTTGCTGTATGTTGGGTGTTCTAAGCACTCTTTTCACGATGTGGATAAGAGTTGTCGGATTCCGAGCCGTAGGAGACAACGGAATGGCAGAAAAAGCGTCCGGTGGCGTGCAGTCGGTAGAGCGCGTCTTTGAACTGCTGGAGCTGATCACGGATGCCGGCGGTGACGTCACGCTGAGCGAGCTGTCCTCCTCCACCGACCTGCCGCTGCCCACCATCCACCGCCTGCTGCGGACCCTGGTGTCGCTGGGCTACATCCGGCAGCTGCCCAACCGCCGCTACGCCCTGGGCCCGCGGCTGATCCGGCTCGGCGAAGGCGCCAACAAGCAGCTTGGTGCGGTGGCCCGTCCCCAGCTGAAGGCCCTGGTGGACCAGCTGGGCGAGACCTCCAACATGGCCGTGCTGGATTCGGACATGGTCATCTATGTCGCCCAGGTGCCCTCGCTGCACTCGATGCGCATGTTCACCGAGGTGGGCCGGCGCGCCCATACCCATGCCACCGGCGTCGGCAAAGCCATCCTGGCCCAGCTGGACGACGAAACCGTCCGCGGCATCGTGGCCCGCGCAGGAATGCCCACGCCCACCGTGAAGAGCATCGGCGACGTCGAGGAACTCCTGGCCGACCTCAAGCTGATCCGGGAACGTGGCTACTCCATCGACGAAGAGGAACAGGAACTGGGCGTCCGCTGCTTCGCCATGGCCGTCCCCAACGCCCCCACGCCCACGGCGATCTCCGTCTCCGGGCCGGTGTCCCGGGTGGACGAGCACTTCGCGGACAAAGCCGTGCCGGTCCTCCGCCAGGCGGCCGAGACCATCTCCCGCGAGCTGAACCGCACCTAACCTTTTGATGGGCCCACGCCCGCAGGGTTCCCGGGCCGTGGAGCCGCGCGGGCGAGGGGCCCGGTCCGAGCTTGCGAGGGCGGGGAGCCCATGTGGCCTTGCGAGGTTAGGGGACGGGTGGGGACGGACGACGGCGGCCCGCACCTTTGGCGAAAAGGTGCGGGCCGCCGTCGTTGGCTGAGTCTTTGCTAATGCTCTGATGCCTTTTGGGCTGATTCGACGCGGACTTCCTTGCCGTCGCAGTCGAGGAGTTTGCCGTCTTCGAAGCGGTCGCCGTCCACCAGGCACTTGATGTCCTGTTCCTGCACCACGCGTTCGGTGCCGGCCACAAAGACGGACTGGTTGTCCGAGTTGCCGGCCTTGAGGTGGTTGAACAGCAGGTTCAGCAGGATGGCCATGACCGCTGCCGAGCTGATGCCGGAGTGGAAGATGGTGCTGAACCAGGACGGGAAGTGGTCATAGAACGACGGTGCGGCAATGGGGATCATGCCGAACCCGATGGAGGCTGCCACCACAATCAGGTTCATGTTGTTCTTGTACTCCACCTTGGACAGCGTGCGGATGCCGCTGGCGGCCACGGTGCCGAAGAGGACCACGCCGGCGCCGCCCAGGACGGGCGTGGGGACGGCTGCGACAACCCGGCCCAGGACCGGAAGCAGGCCGAGGACCACCAGGATCAGGCCGCCGGCGCTGACCACGAAGCGGCTTTTCACGCCCGTGATGGCCACCAGGCCCACGTTCTGGGCGAACGCACTCTGCGTGAAGGAGTTGAACAGCGGGGAGATGGCGCTGGAGAGCATGTCCGCGCGGAGGCCGTTGCCGATCCGCTTGGAGTCCACCTTGGTGCCCACGATTTCACCCACCGCGATGATGTCCGCTGACGTTTCGGTCAGGGTGACCAGGATGACGATCAGCATCGAGATGATGGCCGCGATCTCGAAGGTGGGCGGGCCGAAGGCGAACGGGGTGGGGAAGGCGACGATTTCGCCCTGGCCCACCTTGGAGAAGTCCGCCATCCCGAACGCGAAGGCAATGCCGGTGCCGAGCACCATGGCCAGGAGGATTGATAGCCGGGAGATGGCCGCGCTGCCCACCTTGCTCAGGAGCAGGACGATGCCCATGGTGGCGGCGGCGAGGCCGATGTTGGCCATGCTGCCGTAGTTGTCCGCTTTGTTGTTGCCGCCCATGGCCCAGTTGGCGGCCACGGGCATCAGGGTCAGGCCGATGGTGGTGATCACCGTTCCGGTCACCACGGGCGGGAAGAAGCGGATGATCTTCGAAAACAGCGGGGTGATCAGCAGGCCGATGAGCGAGGCCGCGATGACCGAACCGAAGACGGCCTGGATACCGCCGCCGCCGTGGACGATCGCCACCATGGTGGAGACACCGGCGAACGATACGCCCTGGACCAGGGGGAGCTGGGATCCGAAGAAGGGGACGCCGATGGTCTGGAGGATGGTGGCGAGGCCGCCGACGAAGAGGCAGGCCGCGATGAGCAGGCCGATGTCCTGCGAGGACATGCCGGCCGCGGCGCCGATGATCAGGGGAGGTGCGATGATGCCGCCGTACATGGTGAGGACGTGCTGGAAGCCGTAGGCGAATGTGCTTCCCAGCGGGAGCCGCTGGTCTTCCGGGCGGCCCGGCCGGGCGCTGTGTCCGGCGGCTGCGGCGGCCGGTTTCTTCTTGGTGTTCATGGCAGACTTTCTTGGTTCATGGCAGACGTCATCGTCTGGCTAACGTTGTCTGGCTAACAGGTGAAGCTGTGGGGTGGTGTGGACGGGCTCAACCACCGTGGGTTGGGCCCGTCCACGCCAAAAAGCGGCAGGCTTTAGCAGAAGCCGGCGATGCCGGACCAGGCTGCCGGTGCTGCGGTGGCGTCGTCGCGCTGGACGGTGGCTTCGATCAGGCCGTACGGGCGGTCGGCTGCGAAGAACACTTCGTTGGGGTTGTCCAGCCCGAAGGGGGACAGGTCCACCAGGAAGTGGTGCTTGTTGGGCATGGAGAACTTGATCTCGTCGATCTCGCTGTGGGCTTCCAGGACCTTGGTGCCCATGTCGAACAGGGTCTGCTGCAGGGCGTGGGAGTACTTCTCGGTGAAGCCTTCAAGCAGGAGGCCCTTGACGTCGTCGTAGCTCTTGTTGAAGTCAAGGGTGCTGAAATCGGTACCGGTCTTGAAGCGCCAGCGGGCCGAAACGTCCGTGGCGAGGATACGGTCAGTGGTTTCCGGGAGGGTGGTGTATCGGTCCCGGGGGTAGCCGACGAAGCCTGATTCAGTGGACTTCAGGACGGTCAGGTCCTTGAGCCCCGAAACCAGGTGGCTGGTGGCGCCGTCGCGGACCAGGACCGCGGTGCGGACTTCCTGGCCGTTGCGGACGAACGAATGGTCGTGTTCGCTGCCGTGGGCCTGGATGCGGTTCCAGGAGTAGGACTCGGCTTCCCAGCGGCCGCCGCTGACCCAGTCGAAGCTGGAGGTGAAGTGCTCGCCGAGGCGCAGCAGGAATGCTTCCGGGGAGCCGATGCCGTCGCGGGCGAAGGCGTAGATGGTGTTCTTCTGGGTGTCCGTGGCCACCACGTGGGCGTTGTCGCCCTCCAGGTGGGCCGCGGAGAAGTCGCCGCGCAGCTGCGAGGTGACGTTCAGGTCTTCGATCTCGTGGCGGTTGGTGTCCCTGGTGATCTTGACGACGCGGACTTCGGCCTTGCCGTACTGGTTTTCGCCGAGAATGATCTTGCTGCTCATGGTCTTTTCCCAATCTCCGGTAAGTGGAACCAAGGTTCCATCACTGAAATTAAGCGCGCATTTCAAGCGCGTTTCCGGTGGAGCCGACCCAACAAAAAAGAGCCGGCATCCATTGATGCCAGCTCATTACGACCCTGCCTGCTGCTCCCAGGTTACGTGACCTGCGCCACGAGTTGCCTAACAGCGTACCCCCGCAAACCGGTGGTGTACATCACAAGTTGAAAAATCCGATTGTGACCGGCACGCCGGAAGCGACGGACGCAGGACCATTGACTCAGCGTTGGGAATCCCTCTAGTCTTTTCACATAGCAAAATCAAGTTTCCGTAATACGAAATCACAAAACGAGGAGGATCAGATGTACCAGCAGGAGTCACAGGCAGTTGCACCGGCGAACACGGCGGGCAGTGCGGTCCCGGAGTTCTACCTCCCCCTCGGCGGCGGCACCGATCCGGACTTCTACGTTCCGGAGGACCGCGTCCACGAACCCAGCCGCTTCTCGCGCTGGATTTCCGCCCTCCCGGGCTTCGGCCGGCAGCGCTAATCCCCCGGCCGGCCGGGCCATTCCTTTCCGGCCCACGGATCGTAGTCCGCAATGAGGTCTTCCTGGCCGGGCCGCTCCGCGTCCGGGACGTGCTGCAGGTTGACCCGCACCCGGTACCAGAGCGAGCTTGAACCCCGCATCCCGTCCACCAGGATGTCCGCGGGCTGCAGGGATTTGACGACGACGGCGTGCCCGGACTTCCAGTCCTCCAGCGCCTTGAGCGCCTCCGGCTTGGTTTTGGTGCGCGCCACCTCGATCAGCGGCATCAGGGATTGCCGGCGCCCGGTGCCGTTCGCGCCGCGGGGCGCCTTTTCTGCCGGGCCCAGCTCCTTCGCCAAAGCCAGCAGCCCGTCCAGCGAGCCGGCGGCGCCGTCAATGCCCGCGTGCGGATCCCCGATGTCCGCGAACCGTCCCATGACCGTGGGGACCGTAAACCGTTCCGGCCGGACAGTGCGGACCTCGTCCCAGGTGAGCGGCGTGGACACCCGCGCATCGGGCAAGGCGCGCACCGAGTAGGCCGATGCCACTGTGCGGTCCTTGGCATTCTGGTTGAAGTCAACGAACACGCTCTCGCCGCGCTCCTCCTTCCACCAGCGCGCCGTGGCCAGGCCCGGTGCCCGGTTCTCCACCTCGCGGGCCAGGGTTTCGGCGGCCAGCCGGACATCCTTGTAGGACCACTCCGGCGCGATGCGCACCAGGATATGCAGCCCGCGGGATCCGCTGGTCTTCGGCCAGCCCACCAGCCCCACGTCGTCGAGGACTTCCTGCGCCACATAGGCCACGTCCACGATCTGCGACCAGTCCACGCCGGGCATCGGGTCCAGGTCCACCCGCAGCTCGTCGGGGTGCTCCAGGTCCTCGGCGCGGACCGGGTGCGGGTTCAGGTCCAGGCATCCGAGGTTCACCACCCACGCGAGGCCGGCCGAGTCCCGGATGACAGCTTCCTCCGCCGACGTCCCGGAGGCGTAGTGCAGCGTGGTGGTGTCGATGAACGGAGGATGGTTTTCCGGGACGCGCTTCTGGAAGAACGGCTCGGCGTCGATGCCCTTCGGGAACCGCTTCAGCACCATGGGCCTGCCGCCGGCGCCCCGCAGCGCACCGTCCGCAACCGCAAGGTAGTACCGCACCAGGTCCAGCTTGGTCAGCCCCGGCTCGGGGAACACCACTTTGTCCGGGCTCGAGATCCGGACCTCAACACCCTCGATGTCCAGGATTTCGGCCGGCGTCTTTGACGGAGTCATGGCGCCACGCTAGCAGCGGCGCTGGTGCCTGTCAGCCGTTGACCAGCCTGCGCGCTGCCGTGGAGTGCTCCGCAATGAGTGCGGGGATGTCCAGCCCGGGGATCCGGCCGTCCACCACGCGCCACTGACCGCCCACCATGACCCGGTCGGCCCTGTCGGCCGCGCACAGCAGCAGCGCCGCAATGGGGTCGTGGCCGCCGGAGAAGCGGAGGTCGTCCAGCTTGAACAGGGCGAGGTCGGCCTGCATCCCGGGTGCCAGCTGGCCCAGTCCCTTCCGGCCCAGCACCGCCGCCGAGCCCCGTGTGGCCCAGCCGAGCGCGCGCTCCACCGGAACGTCCGCACCATAGCGGAGGCGCTGCAGGTAGAGGGCCTGCCGGGCTTCGAGGATCATGTTGGAGGCATCGTTCGACGCCGAGCCGTCCACTCCCAGCCCCACTGGAACGCCCGCGTCCTCCAGTTCCAGGACCCGGGCCGTTCCCGAGGCGAGGCGCATATTGGAGGTGGGGCAGTGCGCGACGGCGGTTCCGGCCGCGCCGAGGCGGCTGATCTCCGCGTCGCTGAAGTGGATGCCGTGACCCAGCCAGGTGCGGTCCGTCAGCCAGCCGACGCTGTCCAGGTAGTCCACGGTCCGCAGCCCGAACCGTTCCCGGCAGAAGTCCTCCTCGTCCAGTGTTTCGGCCAGGTGCGTATGGAGCCGCACATCCAGCCGTTCGGCAAGGGCCGAGCTTTCGGCCATGATTTCCTTGGTTACCGAGAACGGCGAGCAGGGGGCCAGGGCGATCTGGATCGCCGCGTCGTCGCCGGTTTCGTGATACTCCGAGACCAGGCGCTCGCTGTCCGCCAGCACCACCTCCGGATCCTGCACCGTGGACTGGGGCGGCAGGCCGCCGTCGTCCGTCCCCAAGGTCATGGAGCCGCGGGTGAGCGTGGCGCGCATGCCCAGCCGGCGCACCGCGGCCACCTCGATGTCGATGGCGTCTTCCAGGCCGGCCGGGAACAGGTAGTGGTGGTCCGCCGCGGTGGTGCAGCCGGACAGCAGCAGCTCGGCCAGGGCAACCGTGGCTGCGAGTTCGAGGTCCTTCGGCGTGAGCCGCGCCCACACCGGATACAGGTTCTGCAGCCAGGGAAACAGCGGGGCGTTGGCTACCGGCCCCCATGCGCGCGTCAGGGTTTGGTAGAAGTGGTGGTGGGTGTTGATCAGCCCGGGGAGCAGGACGTGGCTGCCGGCGTCGAAAGTCTGGGAGCAGGGTGCGGAGGGCTGCTGGCCCGCGGCGAGGACCTCCGTGATGGCACCGTTGCTGATGACCAGGCCGCCCGAGGCGTCGAGGGAATTGGCGGTGAAGGCAGCCAGGGGATTCCGGATCCAGAGCCGGGCAGCGGCATCAGGAGTGGCGGAAGCGGGGGTGGGAAGAGTCATGGAAGGCATCCTTGTCTGAGCGGAGTTCTGCACGTTCCAGCTCAGTGAGGCCCTGTCTGCTGATCCAGGTGGCCGGCTGCCAGCTGCCTTGCGGCGGGGCGGTCCGGGTCCGCACCAGCGTAGGGAATGCGGTGACCTGCGTCAATGGCCGCGGAATGTGACCGGTGGCCTGCCGGGAGTGTGAGCACGACGTAACGTGGATTTCACATTGCGAAATTAAATTTCCAGAAACCTATGGCGTGGATCACAAACCGGTGCTAATCTCGATTCTGCCAAAGGCGGGCACCCGAACCCGGGAAGCTATCTACCAGGCGCAACTAAACCTTCACAGCACATGCTGAAGCCTGGTAACCGTTCGCACCTGGTTCCTCTGGTCCTTTGCGCGGCTTCAGGCTTCCCGGCACTAAGGAAGTCGCATCATGAGTACCACCGTCACGGCCGAGCAGTTCCTGGCCCGATCCATCCGGCTGGCAACAGCCAACGTCCTCAACAGTGGCGGGCCCTTCGGCGCCATGATCGTCACCGCGGACGGCAAGACGTTCGATGGCGTCAACCGCGTCACCGCGGACAACGATCCCACCGCCCACGCCGAAGTCACAGCCATCCGCACCGCCTGCCGCGAGCTCGGCACTTTCGACCTCAGCGGCG
The DNA here is from genome assembly GCF_900105535.1 of Pseudarthrobacter equi. Lineage (NCBI taxonomy): Bacteria > Bacillati > Actinomycetota > Actinomycetes > Micrococcales > Micrococcaceae > Pseudarthrobacter > Pseudarthrobacter equi. The sequence goes on along the minus strand of NZ_LT629779.1, from coordinate 3,944,694 downwards.
CCGTCCTCTACACCAGCTGCGAGCCATGCCCCATGTGCCTGGCATCGGCACTCTGGGCCCGCGTGGAGCGCGTGGTCTTCGCCGCGGACCGCCACGACGCCGCCTCCGTGGGCTTCGACGACGCCGTCTTCTACGAGTACTTCGACAACCAGGACAGGGACTCCCTGATGCCGGTTTCCAAGCTGGAACTGGCCGATCCCCAGGCACCGGCCCCGCTGGAGCCGTTCAACACCTGGAACACGCTCGAATCCAGGATTGACTACTAGGGCCCGGTGGCTGACATGACAATCCTGGACAACTCCTCTGAAAAGCAGGCTGCGCTGTTCCCGAATGGGGACAACAGTGCAGAGCCCACAGGGACACGCGACACGCAAACGGCAACCGGGCGGGGACGGCAAGGAAGCACCCCGCCGGCGCCAAACAACATCCTTGACCGGTTCTTCCAGATCACCCGGCGCGGCTCCACCGTGGCCCGCGAATTCCGCGGCGGCCTGGTCACGTTCTTCACCATGGCGTACATCGTCATCCTGAACCCCCTGATCCTGGGCGGCTTCAGCGCGGACAACGCCCCCACCGACGTGGCGGGCGGCTGGCTCTCCGCAGCCCAGGTGGGGGCAGTCACCGGCCTCACGGCGGGTGTCATGACCATCCTCTTCGGCCTCATCGCCAACCTTCCGTTCGGCCTCGCGGCCGGCCTCGGCATCAACTCGTTCCTGGCCGTTTCCGTGATCCAGGAGGTCACGTGGGCCGAAGCCATGGGCCTGGTGGTGATCAACGGCATCCTGATTGTGCTGTTCGGCGTCACCGGCGCCCGGACCGCCATCTTCCGGGCGGTACCCAAGGAACTCAAGGCCGCCATCACCGTGGGCATCGGCCTGTTCATTGCCTTCATCGGCTTCGTGGACTCCGGCTTCGTCCGGCCCACCGCGGGAGGTCCTCCCGTCCAGCTGGGCGACGGCGGCTCCATCACGTCCGTGCCCACGCTCGTGTTCGTCGTTGGCCTCCTGGCCATGGGCATCCTGGTGGCCCGCAAGGTCCAGGGCGGCCTGCTCATCGGCATCGTCGGCACCACCGTGCTGGCCGCCGTCGTCGAAGCCTTCATGAAGATCGGCCCCGCCAGCGCCACCAACCCCGGCGGCTGGCACCTGAACACCCCCGTCCTGTCCGGCCAGCTCGTGTCAGCTCCGGACCTGGGCCTGGTGGGCCAGTTCGACCTCTTCGGCTCGTTCGCCAGGATCGGCGGACTTGCAGCCACCATGCTGGTCTTCACCCTCGTGTTCACCAACTTCTTCGACGCCATGGGCACCATGACCGGCCTGGCCAAGAGCGCCGGCGTCGCACACAAGGACGGAACGTTCCCGCGGCTCAAGTCCGCCTTCATCGTGGAAGGCTTCGGCGCTGTTGCCGGCGGTGCCACCTCCGGTTCCTCCAACACGGTCTACATCGATTCCGCTGCCGGCATCGGCGAAGGGGCCCGCACCGGCCTGGCCTCAGTGGTCACCGGCGTGCTGTTCCTGGGCTCGATGTTCCTCACCCCGCTCACCAGCGTGGTGCCGCTGGAGGTCGCGGCCGCGGCCCTGGTGGTGGTGGGCGCCATGATGATGGCCCAAATCCGCGAGATCAAGTTCACCAAGTTCACGGTGGCGCTGCCGGCATTCCTCACGATCGTGACCATGCCGCTGAGCTACTCGATCGCCAACGGCATCGGTGTGGGCTTCGTCAGCTGGGCCATCATCGGCGCCGCGTCCGGAAAGGCGAAGAAGATCCATCCGCTCATGTGGGTGGTCAGCGCCGGGTTCCTGGTGTACTTCGCCCGCGGGCCCATCAACGCCCTGCTGGGCGGCTGACCCGCCGCGCGCCCCTTCGGCCGCGGCAACCTTCCCCAACCACCTGCGAGGAACGACAATATGGACACCACCGCCGCGCGGAAGAAGGAGCACCGCAATGCTTGACCTGATTCCCCTGCTCGGCAGCTGGACGCCCCACCTGGGCGGACGGTTTGCCGTTGCCACCATTGTTGGTGCCGGCGGTTCGGTGCCCAGGCCAGTTGGCACCTCCATGCTGGTCGCTGAGTCCGGGGCTGTGCTGGGCAGCCTCTCCGGCGGATGCGTGGAGGGCGCCGTGGTGGCGCTGGCGCAGGACGCCATGGACGACGGCGGCAGCCGCCGCAGGACCTTCGGCTTCAGTTCCACGGATGCCTTCGCCGCCGGGCTCACCTGCGGCGGAGAGCTGGACATCCACGTGGAACCGGTGTCCGCCGCAGTGCCCGGCGGCACGCCGCACCCGCTGCGCGCAGCCCTCATCCACCTGGCGGGCGGCATCGCCGGCGAACCCGTTGCCCTGGTGCGGCGCCTGTCACCGGACGGCGCCGCCGGGGGAGGGGCCGCCGTCGTCCTGCCGGATCCGGCCAGTGCCCACGCGGCGGCACCGGAACTCGCGGCGCTGTTGAGTGCCGTGGGATCCGGGCGGGAAGGGGCGGAAATTCCTGCTCTTCTCCAGGCGCTGCTGCGGACCGGCGGTACCGGATTGGTTCCGCTGCCCGGTCCGGACGGGTGCCTTCCGGACCGGGCGGCGGGCAGCCACGGCGAACCTGCCTTGCTGGTGGAATCCCGGCTGGCTCCACCGCGGATGCTGGTGTTTGGCGCCAATGACTTCGGCGCCGCCCTGGTGCCTGCGGCCAAGCTCCTCGGCTACCACGTGACCCTCGTGGACGCCCGCCCTGCTTTCGCCAGCCAGCCCCGGTTCGCCGCCGCGGATGCCGTGGTCACGGACTGGCCGCACCGGTACCTGGCGGCCGAGGCAGCGGCGGGCAGGCTGGACAGCCGCACCGTGGCGGCCGTCCTCACCCACGACCCCAAGTTCGATCTTCCGCTCCTCGAAACGGCCCTCGGCCTCGACCTCGCCTACGTGGGGGCCATGGGGTCGCGGCGCAGCCACCTGCAGCGCGTCGACAGCCTGCTCAGTGCGGGCATCCCGCCCGGCCGGATCGCACAGCTCCATTCACCCATCGGCCTGGACCTCGGCGCCGTCACCCCGGCGGAGGTGGCCGTGTCCATCTCGGCCGAGCTCATCGCCGCCCGGACCCGCGCCGCCACCGGCATTCCGCTCCGGGACCGTTCCGGGCCCATCCACGGGAACTACGTTGGCCAGGCTGCGATTACCGGTCCGTCGGCGCCCACCACCCTTTACCAGCAGGAGAACGCATGGACATGAACACCATCGAGGCAGTGGTCCCCACCACGGACCCCGCACAGTGGCGCGACGGCGACGCCTGGCTCGCCGGCGGCACGGTCCTGTTCTCCTATGGCAGCTATGCCTTCGGACCCCAGCCCGTCAAGCGCCTCCTCGACCTCGGCGCAGCAGGCTGGACAGCTGTCACCGTCACCGACGACGGGATCGACCTCGCCGCCACCTGCACCATCGCCGAGCTGTACCGCCTCCCGGAATCCCCGGACGCCGCAGGCCTGCCCTGGCCGGCGCTGGACCTGGTCCGGCCGTGCTGCGATTCCTTCGTTGCTTCCTTCAAGGTGTGGAACATGTCCACCGTGGGCGGCAACCTGTGCACCGCACTGCCCGCAGGGCCTGTCATCTCGCTGTGCGCGGGATTGGACGGCGTGGCCACCATCCTGGGCCCCGGCGGTACCAGCCGCAGCGTCTCCGTGACCGACTTCGTGACCGGGGACGCGACGAACTGCCTGGCACCGGGCGAGCTGCTCCGCAGCGTCCACCTCCCGGCGTCGGCCCTGTCATCCCGAACCGCCTTCCGCCGCCTGTCGCTGAGCAACCTGGGCAGATCCGGGGTGCTGCTGATTGGAAGGCTCGACGGCGGCACCGCGTTGGTCCTGACCGTCACCGCTGCGACCAAGCGGCCCGTACAGCTGCGCTTCGACACGATCCCGGACGCCGACCACCTGGCGGCCGCGCTCGAGGACGCCATACCGGCCGCCCTGTACCACGATGACATCCACGGGCTCCCGGCTTGGCGGCGGGATATGACCTACCGGCTGGCCGAGGAAATCCGTACCGAACTGGCAGCGCCTGAGGGCACAGGAGCGGCGGGCCCCACCGTGTCCGGCGACTTCTGGCCTCCCCGGAGCACCCCGGCCTCCGGGTCCACAGCACTTCCGAAAGGGGCCTGACCATGGCCATCAACATCAACGGCGCACCGGCCGAAACGGATCCCCGCCCGGGCCAGTGCCTCCGGACCTTCCTCCGGGAACAGGGAAACCCCGGCGTCAAGAAAGGCTGCGACGGCGGCGACTGCGGAGCCTGCACGGTCCACGTGGACGGCACGCCGGTCCACAGCTGCATCTACCCCGCCGTCCGTGCCGAGGGGCACTCGGTCACCACCATCGAGGGACTGGCCGCCGCATCCGGCGCCGGTCCCGGCCTGCACCCGGTGCAGCAGCAGTTCATGGAGCGGCAGGGTTTCCAGTGCGGCTTCTGCACCGCCGGCATGGTGATGACTGCCGCCACGTTCGACGACGAACAAAGGGACAACTTGCCCCGCAACCTCAAGGGCAACCTCTGCCGCTGCACGGGCTACCGCGCCATTGCTGACGCCGTCTGCGGCCACGCGGGGCACCCGGATCCGCAGGGGCAGGGCTCGGGTATCGCCGGGGCAAGCCAGCCGGACCCGGAACACGGCCAGCTCGGCGACGACGTCCCCGCACCCGCCAGCCGTGCGGTGGTCACCGGCGCGGCCCGCTACACCCTGGACATCCCGCAGGACCAGCAGCAGGCACTGCTGCACCTGAAGATCCTCCGCTCACCGCACGCCCACGCACGGGTGGTGTCCATCGACAAGGACGCTGCCCTCCGGGTCCCCGGCGTGGTGGCTGTCTTCACCTCCGACGACGCCCCGGAGCAGCTGTTCTCCACCGCCCAGCACGAACTGTTCACCGACGATCCGGACGATACCCGGGTGCTGGATGACGTGGTCCGGTTCATCGGGCAGCGCGTGGCCGCCGTAGCCGCCGAATCCGTAGCTGCCGCCGAGGCAGGCGTGCGGGCGTTGAAGGTTGGCTACGAAGAACTGCCCGCCGTCTTCACGCCGCAGGATGCCTTGCGTCCGGGCGCCCCGCTGGTGCACGGTGACAAGGACGGCGCCACCGCGCGGATCTCCCGTCCGGACCGCAACGTGGTGGCTGAGCTGCATTCCGAGCTGGGAAGCGTGGCGGATGGGTTTTCAGCCGCAGACTTCATCCACGAACAGACCTACCGGACCCAGCGCGTCCAGCATGTGGCCCTTGAAACCCACGCGGCTATTGCCTCCATTGATGCCGAAGGGCGGCTCCAGGTCCGTACCTCCAGCCAGGTTCCGTTCCTGGTCCGGCGCACCCTGTGCCGGGTGTTCGGGCTGGAAGAGGACCGGGTGCATGTGGTGGCCGGGCGGGTTGGCGGCGGCTTCGGTGGCAAGCAGGAAGTCCTCACCGAGGACCTCGTGGCGCTCGCTGCGCTGAAGCTGAAGCGGCCCGTCCAGCTGGAACTCACCCGCACCGAACAGTTCACCGCCACCACCACGCGGCATCCGTTCACCATCAAGCTCAAGGCCGGGGCCAGCAAGGACGGCCACCTCACCGCCCTGGAACTGGACGTCCTCACCAACACCGGAGCCTACGGAAACCATGGCCCCGGCGTCATGTTCCATGGCTGCGGCGAATCCCTGGCCGTGTACAAGTGCGACAACAAAAAAGTGGACGCCCACGCCATGTACACCCATACGGTCCCGGCCGGGGCGTTCCGCGGGTACGGGCTGAGCCAGATGATCTTCGCAGTGGAGTCCGCCATGGACGAACTCGCCGCCGGCATCGGCATGGACCCCTACGAGTTCCGCCGCCGGAACATGGTGCGCGAAGGCGACCACATGCTGTCCACCCACCCGGACCCCGAGGAAGACGTGCACTACGGCAGCTACGGGCTGGACCAGTGCCTGGACCTGGTGCGCGGTGCCCTGGACCGCGGCCTGGAACGGTACCGGGCGGCTGGGCTGGACCAGCTGGGACCGGAATGGATGACCGGCGAGGGTGCCGCGCTGTCCATGATCGACACCGTGCCGCCGCGCGGACACTTCGCCCACTCGCGGATGCGGCTCCTTCCCGACGGAACGTACCAGGCCGACGTCGGCACGGCCGAGTTCGGCAACGGCACCACCACCGTCCACGCCCAGCTTGCCGCCACCGCCCTGTCCACCGAGGCTGCCCGGGTGGCGGTCCGGCAGTCCGACACGGACCTGGTGGAGCACGATACCGGCGCGTTCGGCTCGGCCGGCACGGTGGTGGCCGGAAAAGCCACGCTCGCTGCGGCAGAGGAGCTTGCTGTCCGCATCCGGGCCTTTGCCGCAGGGATCCGGCAAACCCAGGCCTCCGCCTGCGTCCTCGAGGGAGACGCCGTGGTGGTGGACGGGACAGCCGTGGCACTGTCGGAACTGGCGCAGGCAGCTGCGGAAGCCGGCGTCGAACTCGCTGCCGAAGGCCGCTGGGGTGGAACCCCGCGATCGGTGGCGTTCAACGTGCACGGCTTCCGCGTGGCGGTGAACCGGAATACCGGCGAACTGAGGATCCTGCAAAGCGTGCAGGCCGCCGACGCCGGTGTGGTGGTCAATCCCCGGCAGTGCCGCGGCCAGATCGAGGGCGGCATTGCCCAGGCCATAGGTGCCGCGCTGTACGAGGAAGTGGTGGTGGACGACGCTGGTAAGGTCACCACGGACATCCTGCGGCAGTACCACATCCCCACCTTCGCGGACGTGCCGCGGAGCGAGGTGTACTTTGCCGATACCAACGACAAGCTTGGCCCGCTCGGTGCCAAGTCCATGAGTGAAAGCCCGTTCAACCCGGTAGCGCCCGCGCTGGCCAACGCCATCCGGAACGCCACCGGAGTGCGGTTCGCGTCCCTGCCCATTGCCCGGGACCGGATCTACCTGGGGCTGAAGGAGGCCGGGTTGGTGCCCGCGGACCACGTCCATTCCCAGCCGGTGCGGTGAACCGGCGGGCCGTAAAATTCCGGTGGCTGCCGGGCTGCCCCCTATAGTCGGGGGATGGAACAACGGATTTTAGGCAGGACCGGACGGAACGTCTCCATCGTGGGGCTGGGCACCTGGCAGCTTGGCGCGGACTGGGGCAACGTGGACCCGGCCCAGGCCCAGGCCATCCTGGCGGCGTCCGCTGAGGCCGGTGTCACTTTCTTCGACACCGCTGACGTATATGGCGACGGCAAGAGCGAACAGGCAATCGGCAAGTTCCTGGCCGACAACCCCGGGCTGGACATCACCGTGGGCACCAAGATGGGCCGCCGGATGGACCAGCGCCCGGAAAACTACACGCTGGCCAACTTCCGCCAATGGGTTGACCGCTCACGGAAGAACCTGGGAACCGACACCCTGGACCTGGTCCAGCTGCACTGCCCGCCCACACCGGTGTTCAGCAGCAACGAGGTGTACGACGCCCTGGACACCCTGGTGTCCGAAGGCGCCATCCGCAATTACGGCGTCAGCGTGGAGCGGACGGACGAAGCACTGGAAGCCATCCGGCGCCCGGGAACGGCCTCGGTCCAGATCATCCTGAACGCCTTCCGGCTCAAGCCGCTGGACGAGGTCCTGCCCGCCGCGAAGGCAGCGGGCGTGGGGATCATTGCCCGCGTCCCACTGGCGTCCGGGCTGCTGTCCGGGAAATACACCAAGGACACCACGTTCGCGGACAACGATCACCGGAACTACAACCGCGACGGAGGCTCCTTCGATGTGGGGGAGACCTTCTCCGGGGTGGACTTCCAGCTTGGCCTGAAGGCTGTGGCCGAGTTCGAGCAACTGGTTCCCTCCGGCGCCACCACCGCCCAGGCCGCCATCGCCTGGATTGCCGCACAGGACGGTGTCACCACCGTGATCCCCGGTGCCCGCAACGTGGACCAGGCCGTGGCGAACGCTGCCGCCGCGTCCGTGGCTGTCACCGATGAGTTCGGCGAGGGTGTCCGCTGGATCTACGACCACTACTTCCGCGAGGCCATCCACCCGCGCTGGTAGCCGGGATTCCAGGTCCGGACAGTTCCATGCGGCCCGCGGACAGCGTCGACGCGTTCATTGGCGCGCTCGCCGCCGTGGAGCCGGGCGCCGACTGGACCAACTTCTTCGACCACACCGTGCCGGAGAATGCGCTGCGCCGTTACAACCTGAAGCTTTATCTGCAGGAGATGCTGGAACGCCGCCCAACGGTCCTGCTGGTGGGCGAGGCGCCGGGCTTCCGGGGCATGCGGATTACCGGCGTGCCCTTCACCAACCGGACCATCTTCGAGGGGCCGGCCAACAGCTTTGGGCTGTTCGGGCCCGGCAAGGGATACATCCTGCCGCCCGAGGCTGCGGGGGTTGCGGCGGAACCCACGGCTACGGTGATGTGGGAAGTCCTGGCCGAACTCGGCGTCCTGCCGCTGCTGTGGAGTGCATTCCCGTGGCATCCACACAAGCCGGGGCAGCCGCTGACCAACCGCACGCCGCGGCCGTCCGAAGCGGCCCTGGGCACCCCGTTCTGGCAGGCACTGGCGCAGCTCTTCGCTGTCCGCACCATAGTGGCCGTGGGTAACGTGGCCCATCGCAGCCTGCTCCGGAGCGGAGTGGATGCGCCCAAGATCCGGCACCCGGCCCACGGCGGCCGGGCCGGTTTCAAGGGCGGGCTGGAGCAGCTGCTACTGCAGTAGGCGCAGCTGGTCCGGTGTATCGACGTCCTCGCCGGTGGACTGGTCGCTGCAATCCACCTCATCCACCAGTTCGGGGTGGGCGCGCAGGAAACCGCGGGCCCCGGCGTCGCCGGTCACCGTTGCGGCGACAGCCGCCCGCAGAGATGAGTCGATGAGCAGTGGATGGCCGCGCTGGAGGTGGCTGCCGGGACCGCCGTCAGGGAGATCCCGACGGCGGTAAGCGGCGGCGGTGATCCGGCCCGGGCGGTGGACGGCGAGCAGCCGCGCCACCGTTTCCGGCGTGAGCCCGGGCTGGTCCACGAGGGCCACCAGCAGGTGGTCCGCAGGGTCTGCTTTCTTTTCGCCGAGCAGGAACGAACTTCCCATGCCGGACAGCCAGTCCGGATTGACGGCGGTCCGGAACCGGCCCAGATCGGCCGCCGCGGCAACCTCCGCGGCACCCGCGCCGAGGACCACCACCACGTCCCGGCAGCCGCCGTCGAACAGTGTTCCGGCGATGGCCTCAACCAGCGGCCGCCCGCGGTAGGGCAGCAGCGCCTTCGGCCCAAGGCCCAGGCGTGTCCCGGCCCCCGCGGCCAGCACGATGCCCGTGGTGCGCCGCGTCTGCCCGCTCCCTGTTGTCATACCTGCACCCTAGCCATAAAGGCGGCCGGAGCAGTTCCCTCGGAAACTGTCCCAGCCGCCTTGATGTCCATCAGGCACTGCATTGTCAGGCGTCGCCGCCCACACCGCCGGTGGTGCCGGCGGTGACGTCCAGGAGCTTGTACCGGTCCATGGCGTAGGCAGGCGCACCCGCCTCAACGTCACCCCTGGCTGCGAGCATTTGCAGCGCCTTCACCACGATGGAGTGGGTGTCGTTTTTGAAGTAGCGGCGGGCTGCTGCGCGGGTGTCGGAGAAGCCGAAGCCGTCGGCGCCGAGGGTGGCGTATTCGTTGGGGACGAATTGGCGGATCTGGTCGGGGACGGCTTTCATGTAGTCGGAGACGGCGACGACGGGGCCGGTGGCGCCTTCGAGTTGTTGGGTGACGAACGGGACCCGGGCGGGTTGTTCGGGGTTGAGGAAGGCTTCTTCTTCGGCGGCGAGTCCGTCGCGTCGGAGCTCGTTCCAGGAGGTGACAGACCAGACGTCGGCGGAGACGGACCAGTCTTCGGCCAGGATGCGCTGGGCCTCGATGGCCCAGGGCACTGACACGCCGGAAGCAAGGATCTGCGCCTTGGGTCCTTCAACGCCCGACGCCGAAACCCGGTGGATACCGCCCAGCACACCCTGCACATCCAGGTTTTCCGGCTCGGCGGGCTGCACGATGGGCTCGTTGTAGACCGTGAGGTAGTACATGAGGTTTTTATCCGACGCCGTTCCGGTGCCTTCGCCGCTTGCGGCCTCCCCATACATGCGTTCGAGGCCGTCGCGGATGATGTGGCCCATTTCGTAGCCGTAGGCGGGGTCGTAGGTGACCACTGCCGGGTTCGTCGATGCCAGCAGGGGGGAGTGTCCGTCGGCGTGCTGGAGGCCTTCGCCGGTGAGGGTGGTCCGTCCTGCGGTGGCGCCGATGATGAAGCCCCGGGTCATTTGGTCCGCTGCTGCCCAGAAGGCGTCGCCGGTGCGCTGGAAGCCGAACATGGAGTAGAACACGTAGACCGGGATCAGCGGTACGCCGTGGGTGGCGTAGGCGGTGCCGGCGGCGGTGAAGGCTGCCACGGCGCCGGCTTCGTTGATGCCGGGGTGGATGAGCTGGCCGGCGGGGGATTCCTTGTAGGCCAGGACGAGGTCGCGGTCCACGGAGAGGTAGTTCTGGCCCTTGGGGTTGTAGATCTTCGCCGTCGGGAAGAACGCATCCATGCCGAACGTACGGGATTCGTCCGGCACGATGGGCACAATCCGGTCCCCGAACTTCTTGTCGCGGAGGAGGTCCTTGAGCAGGCGCACGAAGGCCATGGTGGTGGCGGCCTGCTGTTTCCCGGAACCTCGCTTGGCCGAATCGTAGGACTTGGCGTCCGGCAGCTCGACGGCCCCATGCTGTGAACGGCGTTCCGGAACCGACCCGCCAAGGGCCCTCCGGCGTTCATGGAGGTAGGCGATTTCGGGTGCATCGGCACCCGGGTGGTAATAGGGAGGACGGTAAGGATCGGCATCCAGTTGCTCATCCGACACAGGGATGCGGAGGTAATCCCGGAAGTCCTTGAGGTCCTCCACCGTCAGCTTCTTCATCTGATGCGTGGCATTCCGGCCTTCAAACCTGGGTCCGAGTCCGTAGCCTTTGACGGTTTTGGCGAGGATGACGGTGGGTTTGCCTTTGAATTCGGTGGCGGCTTTGTAGGCTGCGTAGACCTTGCGGTAGTCGTGGCCGCCGCGTTTGAGGTTCCAGATCTGGTCATCGGTGAGGTCCGCGACCATGTCTTTGGTGGCGGGGTCCTTGCCGAAGAAGTGTTCGCGGACGAACCCGCCGGATTCGGCCTTGTAGGTCTGGTAGTCCCCGTCGGGGGTTTCGTTCATGATCTTCACCAGGGACCCGTTGGTGTCCTGGGTGAGGAGGTCATCCCATTCCCGGCCCCAGACGACCTTGATCACGTTCCAGCCCGCGCCGCGGAAGAACGCTTCGAGTTCCTGCATGATCTTCCCGTTGCCCCGGACCGGCCCGTCGAGGCGCTGGAGGTTGCAGTTGATCACGAAGTTCAGGTTGTCCAGGTTCTCGTTCGCGGCGAGCTGGAGCAGGCCTCGGGACTCGGGCTCGTCCATTTCGCCGTCGCCCAGGAACGCCCAGACCTGCTGGTCGGAGGTGTCTTTCAGGCCGCGGTTGTGCAGGTACCGGTTGGACTGGGCCTGGTAGATCGCGTTCATCGGGCCGATACCCATGGACACGGTGGGGAATTCCCAGAAGTCCGGCATCAGGCGCGGGTGCGGGTAGGAGGACAGCGCGTGGCCGGCCCGGGACTTTTCCTGCCGGAACCCGTCCAGGTCCTCCTCCGTGAGGCGGCCTTCCATGAACGCCCGGGCGTACATGCCGGGGGAGGCGTGGCCCTGGAAGAAGACCTGGTCCCCGCCGCCGGGGGCGTCCTTGCCGCGGAAGAAGTGGTTGAAGCCGACCTCGTACAGGGTCGCAGCACCGGCGTAGGTGGAGATATGCCCACCCACCCCGATCTCGGGCCGCTGCGCCCGGTGCACCATGACCGCGGCGTTCCACCGCATGTACGCCCGGTACCGGCGCTCGTACTCCTCGTTGCCCGGGAACGGTGCTTCCTGGTCCACGGGGATCGTGTTCACGTAATCGGTGGTGGTCACCATCGGCACCCCGACACTCTGCGCGCCCGCACGCTGCAGCAGGCTCCGCATAATGTACTGGGCACGCTCGGTACCCTGTTCCCGGATCAACGCATCCAGGGACTCAACCCACTCCGCAGTCTCTTCCGGATCACGATCAGGCAGCTGGTCAGTCAACCCGCTGAGGATATGGGAGGTATCTTCTCCTGCAGCCACGGGAGCCTCTTTTCATCTTCGAATGGCCCATGTTTTCGTATTGTGAGAAAACATTTCTGTATGACGAGATTATCCGCGAGGTGAGGGTCCGGTCAATGCGGCCGCCCGCCACTTCCACCTATGGCCGCGGCTGGGGCCTTGCCAACCATTTGTGACTGTTCGCGCGGGCGGCATTGCCTTGACGGTACGTGACCCAGGTCATACGCTGGTTTTCACTATTCAATATCTCGATTCCGCAGAGTGGAATAACAGAAACGACAGGGGCCAGCAGCGCTGATTCCCAGGTCGGTCTCACCACCCCGGAAGCCCCAACGAATTGAGACCCCCTTATGAAGACCCCTCCTTCGGCGGGCGTTGACGCGGCCCAGGACCTGACAGCGCCGTCAGTTGCTCCCACCCATCCGTCCGTCAGCGTTGACGACCTGTGCGACGCAGCAAGCGCAGCATCAGGCAAGAGCATCAGCCCCACCCTCTACAACGTGGACCTTGCCCCCACCAAGCGTGAAGGCCGCAGCTGGACCAGCTACAGCATCTTCACGCTGTGGGCCAACGATGTGCACAGCCTCGGAAACTACGCCTTCGCCATCGGCCTGTTCGCCCTCGGCCTCGGTGGTTGGCAGATCCTCCTGGCACTGGGCATCGGAGCGGCGCTGCTGTTCGGACTGCTTACACTCTCGGGCTTCATGGGCGTCAAGACCGGCGTCCCCTTCCCGGTGATGAGCCGGATCAGCTTCGGCATCAGGGGAGCCCAGATCGCCAGCCTCCTCCGCGGCGCGGTCGCTGTGGCCTGGTTCGGCATCCAGACGTACCTTGCCTCCGTCGTGTTCCGCGTAATGCTCGTGGCCATGTTCCCCGCTTTGGCCGACCTGGATAAAGACTCCATCCTGGGGCTGTCCACCCTTGGCTGGGCCGCGTTCCTGGTCCTCTGGGTGGTGCAGCTGGTCATCGTGAGCTTCGGCATGGAGATGATCCGCAAGTACGAAGCCTTCGCCGGGCCCGTCATCCTGGCCACCATGGCAGCCATGGCCATCTGGATTTTCATGGAAGCGGGCGGGTCCATCGCCTGGTCATCGAACAACGCCCTGGAAGGGCTGGACATGTGGCGGACCATCTTCGCCGGCGGTGCCCTCTGGGTATCCATCTACGGCACGTTCGTGCTGAACTTCTGCGACTTCACCCGGTCCGCCGTCTCCAAGAACGCAGTGGTGCGGGGCAACTTCTGGGGCATCCCCATCAATATGCTGCTCTTCGGTGCCATCGTGGTGGTCATGGCCGGCGGCCAGTTCAAGATCAACGGCACCATCATCCAGAGCCCGTCGGACATCGTCCAGACCATCCCGAACACGCTCTTCCTGGTCCTGGCCTGCCTGGCCCTGTTGATCCTCACCATCGCAGTCAACCTGATGGCCAACTTCGTAGCCCCCGTGTACGCCCTGACCAACCTGTTCCCCACGCGGCTCAACTTCCGCCGGGCCGCCGTCGTCAGCGCCGTCATCGGCCTGGTGATCCTGCCCTGGAACCTCTACAACAACCCCCTGGTCATCCTCTACTTCCTGGGCGGCCTCGGTGCGCTGCTCGGCCCGCTGTTCGGCGTGGTCATGGCCGACTACTGGCTGATCCGCCGCGGCAAGGTCAACGTTCCGGAGCTTTACACAGCTTCACCCGACGGCGCCTACTTCTACCGCAACGGCGTCAACCCGCGGGCCATCACCGCCATGGTGCCGGCCGCCGTCGTGGCCCTATGCATCGCCTTTGTTCCGGCGCTGGCCGCCGTGGCGCCCTTCGCCTGGTTCTTCGCGGCCAGCATCGCCGCAGTGGTGTACTACTTCGCTGCCGACCGGACGCAACGGCTGGAAGACCGCGACGGCGAGTCCATCGCCGTCGCCAGCACCCACTGACCAGGGTCCACCCACCGGCGCCCACCGCCGCAGCCCCGCAAAGGAAACACCATGCGCATCCTCGTTGCCAACGTCAACACCACCGAGTCCATGACCGAATCCATCGCCGCCTCTGCCCGTGCGGTTGCCGCGCCGGGCACGGAGATCGTGGGCATCACGCCCCGCTTCGGCGCCGACTCCTGTGAGGGAAACTTCGAAAGCTACCTGGCGGCCATCGCCGTTATGGACGCGGTGACGTCCTACCCGGAGCCGTTCGATGCGGTGGTCCAGGCCGGCTACGGCGAGCACGGCCGGGAAGGGCTGCAGGAACTCCTGGACGTCCCGGTGGTGGACATAACGGAGGCCGCGGCCAGCACCGCCATGTTCCTGGGCCACAAGTACTCCGTGGTGACCACCCTGGACCGCGCCGTACCGCTCATCGAGGACCGGCTCAAGCTCGCCGGCCTGGACGCCCGTTGCGCCTCGGTCCGGGCGAGCGGCATGGCGGTACTGGAACTTGAGGAAGAGCCGGAGCGGGCCGTGGAGGCGATCGTCGGCGAGGCCATGCGGGCCGTCACCCAGGACAAAGCTGAGGTGATTGTCCTGGGCTGCGGCGGGATGGCCGGCCTGGATGAGCAGATCCGGCAGCGCGCAGGGGTTCCCGTGGTGGACGGCGTGGCCTCGGCCGTCACCATCGCGGAGTCGCTGGTGCGGATGCGGCTGTCCACCTCCAAGATCCGGACCTACGCTGCGCCCCGGCCCAAGACCGTCATAGGCTGGCCGCTGAACAGCGCCGGAACGGCAGCACAGCTGCAGAACACACGGCCGTAGGACCCGGCTGCAGGACAACCAGCTGCAGAACAACCAGCCGCAGAACAACCAGCCGTAGAACGAGGAGCACACGTGAGCATGTCCCACTCCGAAGGGCGGGTGGCCGTCGTCACCGGCGCCGGCTCCGGCATCGGGCGGGAGGTGGCACGCCAGATGCTGGCCGACGGGTACCGGGTGGTCCTTGCCGGCCGGCGGGAAACTCCGCTCAAGGAAACCGCGGCAGACCATCCCGGCGCGTTCGTGGTGGCGTGTGACGTCTCCCGGCCGGACGACGTCGAACGCCTCTTCGCCGCCGCCCTGCAACGGTGGGGCCGCGTGGACGTCCTGTTCAACAACGCCGGCGTGTTTGGCCCCGCCGCGAGCGTGGACGAGATCAGCGTGGACGACTGGAACGCCACCGTGGCCGTAAACCTGACAGGGTCCATGCTGTGCGCGGCGGCCGCGGTGCGTGCCATGAAGGCCCAGGAACCTCAGGGCGGCCGGATCATCAACAACGGGTCCATCGCGGCCCACTCGCCCCGGCCGCGGACCGTCGCCTACACGGTGACCAAACACGCCATGACGGGCCTGACCAAGAGCATCGAACTGGACGGACGCGGGTTCGGGATCACCTGCGGGCAGATCGATATCGGCAACACCAGCACGGAGATTATGGACACCATCGGCGTGGGCTCCGGTGCGCTGCAGGCCGACGGAACCCGCCGGGTGGAACCGACCTTTCCGGTGGCGGACGCGGCCCGTGCGGTACTGATGATGGCCAACATGCCGGCGTCGGCCAGCGTCGGCTCCGTGGTGGTGACGGCCGCGGGCATGCCCTTCATCGGCCGCGGCTGACCGGCCCGGGCCTCCCCGCGGCTATGCTCAGCACATGACCGCAAACAGGGGGCTTGCTCTTTTCCGATTCTGGTTCGCATTGCTGGGGTTCGTGGCGGTGCTCTTCCAGTTCCTGCACCTGGTGCAGAACGTTCCGGGAGCCAGTGCCGGAAACTACTTCAGCTACTTCACCATCGAGTCCAACATCATCGCCTTCGTGACCCTGGGCATCGCCGGCTGGTACGCCTGGCAGGGCGCCAGCCCGCGCTGGCTGGAGCTCCTCCGCGGTGCCGCCACCGTGTACATGACCATCACCGGCATCACCTACAGCCTCCTGTTGAGCGACATCGACGTCAACACCCCCATCCCGTGGGTCAACGTGGTCCTGCACTACACCGTGCCCACCGTGATGGTGATCGACTGGCTGGTGGACCTGCCCAGGGAACGGATCCCTGTCCGGACCTCCCTGGTGTGGCTGGCGTTTCCGCTGCTGTACCTCGTCTACAGCCTGCTCCGCGGCCCGTTGGTGGGCTGGTATTCCTACCCGTTCCTGGATCCGCGGAGTTCCGGCTACGGCACTGTTGCGGTGATGTCCCTGCTGATTGCCGTCGGAGCCTTTGCCTTCGCGGCCGTGGCCGCGCTGTCCACCCGGTTGCAGAATTCGGTGCCGCATCCCGCGAGTGTCCCAGTGGAACAGCAGGCGCAGCCCTAGAGCGGCAGGAGGCCCGACAGGTCTGCGCGGAGACCTGACGCGGCCACCTTGCCAGCCCCGACAGCGTCCGCCCAGGCAAGCCCGCCGGTGGCCATCGCAAGCCAGGTGGCGGCGTCGCACTCTATGACGTTCGGCGGTGTGCCGCGGGTGTGCCGCGGCCCTTCCACGCATTGGCTGACGCCGAAGGGCGGCACCCGGACCTCCACGGAGTTGCCCGGCGCGCGGGCGGTGACTTCCTCCAGGGTGTAGCGCACGGCAGTGGCCAGGACGGTCCGCGGGAGGGGAGCGTCCGACGGCGACCGGGCCGCTTCCAGCCACGCGTCCAGGGCCGCTTTGCCTTCCTTCACGTCGACGCGGCGGCGGGCGGTTGCCATGGTTCCATCCTTAGTTCCGGTGGCGGTTCGATCAATGCGGGTCGGTCAGCGCGGCGTCGGTCAGTCCAGGAGAGCGGAAACCGCGGGGCCCAGGCGGATCCTGCCCACGGGACGGCCGCCGCCCAGCACGGGGTCCACCACCTTTTCGAGGACGCTGGCCACACCCGGGATTTCCACGGCGCCTGCAGCGGCCAGCAGCGTCAGCGCCACCAGGGAGGTGGCACGAAGGTTCCCGTCGAGGATCTTGACGGCCACCGAGACACCCTGCGGGGTGGCCATGGCGAGCACGCCCTCGGCGCCGATCTTGGCAATGACCTCCAGCTCATCCATCACCAGGGTGTTGGCCTCGCCCCGGCCCTGCACCGCCCACGGGTAATCGAGCATGGACGTGGCAATGGTGGCGGCGCGGGCGTTGGAGCTTTGGTCGCCGGGGGCCTTGGCCAGGAGGGAATACCCCCGCGCCAGTCCCTTCAGGGACAGGGCCGCCACCGGTGCGCCGCAGCCGTCGATGCCCAGATGCGCGATCTTCTCGCCGGTGTATTCCTCGATGACGCTCCGCACGCGCTGCTGCAGCGGGTGGTTCGGCTCAAGGTAGCTGTGCGTGTCCCAGCCGTTTTCGGTGCAGGCCCAGAGGAACGCGGCGTGCTTGCCGGAACAGTTGAAGGCGAGCCGGGATTTGCCCTTCTCGGAGCGGACCAGCCAGTTGCGCGCCGTTTCGTCCTGCGGCCATGCTTCGGGGCACTGCAGCTGGTCCTCCCGCACCCCGGCGGCCTTCAGCATTCCCGCCACCACGTCCATATGGTCCAGTGAGCCCGTGTGGCTGCCGCAGGCAACGGCCACCTGGGCTCCCCGCAGCGGGACGCCGGACTGCATGGAGGCCAGGGCCTGGAACGGCTTGAGGGCAGACCGCGCGTAGATGGGGGTGTTGATGTCGCCCAGCTCCGTCACCACGGATCCGTCAGCGGAAAGAAGGACTGCCGAGCCGATGTGCCGGGACTCCACGAAGCCGCTGCGCTCGATTACGGCCAGTTCGACGGCGGAGTCCACGGTAAAGGTGGCGTGGGGATTGTGCGGCATGCTGCCAGTCTAGGGGGAACCCCCGGGCCGGACCGGCCGACGCGGCGTCACTCCACCGTGACCATTACGGACTGCCAGCCCGAGGCGCCGTCAGGGACGGGGTCCGCGCGCTGCTCGGTCTGCACCTCGCCTGTGCCGTCCGTGGCGCGGACCTTGATGTAGTGGGGGCCCTTCGTGGCGTCCCATTCGTAGGACCACTGCCGCCAGGTCACCAGCGATGCTTCGGTGGACAGTGTGGCCTCCACCCAGTCCGCGTTGTCGATCTGGATTTCCACTTTGGTAATGCCCCGGGTCTGGGCCCAGGCAGTCCCGCCCACGGCAACCTTTCCGGCGGGGACCTTGGCGAAGGACTTGGGCACGTCAACCCGTGCCATGGTCTTGATGGGCCCGCGTTCGGACCAGCCGCGTTCGGTCCAGTACGCCTTGCTGTCCGCGAACCGGGTGACTTCCAGGTCCACCACCCACTTGGTGGCGGAGACGAACCCGTACAGGCCCGGCACCACCATCCGCACCGGGTAGCCGTGCTCCAGGGGCAGCGGCTCGCCGTTCATGCCGATGGCCAGCATGGCGTCCCGGCCGTCCTGCAGTACTTCCAGGGGCGTGGACGCACTGAAGCCGTCGATGGAGGTGGAGAGGACCATGTCAGCGCCGTCCTTGGGCTTGGCCCGCTTCAGCACCTCCCGGAGCGGCAGTCCCAGCCACTTCGCGTTGCCCGCCAGGTTTCCGCCCACCGGGTTCGAGACGCAGGTGAGGGTTACATGCGATTCGATCAGGTCGGCGTCGAGCAGGTCCTGGAACGTCAGGCGCACCTCTTCCTCCACCAGGCCATGGACCCGCAGTTCCCAGTCGTCGGCATTGATCTCGGGAACGCTCAGGGCAGTGTCGATGCGGTAGAAGTCGTTGTTGGGGGTCACCCACGGCGGCGCACCGTCCACGGGGGACTGGACGCCGGCGGGAATGGCAGGGGCAGCCGTGGCTGGCGCGGGGAGCTGGAGCGCGTCCCGTGCCTTGGCGATGTTGCTGCGTGCGGCGCCGAGCAGCCGGCCGCCCGTGGCCGCGACGCCGGCCGCAACAGCGGTGATTCCGGCCGCGGCGAAGAACCTCCGGCGGCTGCTGCCTGCGCTCCCAACCCGTGCATCGGCGTCGTCCGCCAGGTCTGCAGGCGCCTCGGGCCAGGCCTTCAGGGCCTGCACCCGGTTCACCAGGAAACGGAGCACGGCCACACCCGCGAGGGTCCCGAGGACCGCGGGGATGGCATCAGCGGCCGAAACACCCGCCCGCGTCACCACGCACGCTACGATCACGGCGCCCATGAACAGGACGCCCAGGACGCCCAACGCCCACTTCCGGTATGCCACGACACCCAGGACGCAGGCCAGGACGGTGATGGTCAGGCCCATGCCGACGAACAGGGCCGCCTTGTCATTGGTGCCGAACGTGGCGATGGCGAAGTCCTTCAGCCACCCCGGGGTGAAATCGATGAACGTGGAGCCCAGTGCAAAGAGCGGTGTGGCGCGGGCGGTGAAGAAGGCGCCGAGCAGCTCCGCCACGGCCAGTACGACGGCGGCAGCCACCACACCTGCCAGCGCAGCCAGGGGAGCGGGTCCAGTGAGGCGGTTCCGTAGCGTTGTCATGGCAGGTGTTCGGAGCGGGACAGGCCTGCGGATGGCAGCGGGCGGCAAGGACACAGCTTAGGAGCGGGCAGGGTCCACAAAGTACCCTTGGAGACTGTGAAGGTACTCGTCATCGGCCCCGGAGGCCGCGAACACGCCATTGTCCGCTCCCTGCTCGCCGACCCCAACGTGTCCGAGGTCCACGCAGCGCCCGGTAACGCCGGCATCAGCAAGCTGGTCCCCACGTACAAGATCAACGGCAACGATCCGGACGCCGTCGCGAGGCTGGCCACCAAGCTGGCCGTCGACCTCGTGGTGGTGGGACCCGAAGCGCCGCTGGCCGCAGGCGTGTCCGATGCTGTCCGTGAGGCGGGCATTCCCGTGTTCGGCCCCAGTAAGGCCGCCGCGCAGCTGGAAGCGTCCAAGGCGTTCGCCAAGGAGATCATGGCCGAGGCAGGTGTGCCCACGGCCATGGCCCTGGTGGCCACCAACGCCGAAGAGGCCGCGTCCGCACTGGACACCTTCGGTGCCCCCTACGTGGTCAAGGACGACGGCCTCGCCGCCGGCAAGGGCGTGGTGGTCACACGCAACCGCGAGGAAGCCCTGGCCCACGCCCAGTCCTGCTTCGACGCCGGCGGGTCGGTGGTGATCGAGGAATTCCTCGACGGCCCCGAGGTATCGCTCTTCGTCCTCTGCGACGGGCACAACACCGTGGCACTTTCGCCCGCCCAGGACTTCAAGCGCATCTTCGACAATGACGAAGGCCCCAACACCGGGGGCATGGGCGCCTACACCCCGCTTGAGTGGGCCCCCGAAGGCCTCGTCCAGGAAGTCATCGACCGGGTGGCCCAGCCCACCGTCAACGAAATGGCCCGCCGCGGCACGCCTTTTGTGGGCGTCCTGTTCGTTGGCCTGGCCCTGACCTCCCGCGGCACGCGGGTCATCGAATTCAACGTCCGCTTCGGCGACCCCGAGACCCAGGCCGTCCTGGCACGGCTCAAGACGCCGCTGGGCTCCCTGCTCCTCTCCGCCGCCAAGGGCGAACTGGAGACCGCCGAAGAGCTGCGCTGGTCCAAGGACACCGCCGTCGCCGTCGTGGTCGCGTCCGAAAACTACCCGGACACTCCGCGCACCGGGGACCGGATCCGCGGCCTCAAGAAGGCCGAGACGCTGGACGGCGTACACGTCATCCATGCGGGAACGGCATTGGACGACGACGGCAAGGTAGTTTCCGCCGGCGGCCGCGTCCTGGCGGTGGTCGCCCTGGGCAGCGACCTGGTGGAGGCGCGCGAACGCGCCTACGACGGCGTGGAACTGGTCCAGCTGGACGGCGGACAGTTCCGCAGCGACATCGGCCGCAAGGCCGCCCGTGGCGAAATCAAGGTGCCGTACGCCGCCACGGGTGCGCTGCCCATCACGAAAGCGAAGGCCTAGCATGAGCGAAACTCCCGCATCCCGCGGCTTCAGCAGCGCCGGCACCCTGGACCTGCCGGGCTGGACCCACGTCTATTCCGGCAAGGTCCGCGACCTGTATGAGCCCGCCGACGAGTCCGTCAAGGAGCGCGTGGGCCAGGACTGTGTGCTGGTGGTGGCCAGCGACCGGATCAGCGCCTACGACCATGTGCTCTCCAGCGAGATCCCGGACAAGGGCCGCATCCTCACCCAGCTGAGCCTGTGGTGGTTCGACCAGCTGGGCGTGGAGCACCACGTCCTGGGCTCCACCGTCGAAGAAGGGGTCCCCGCCGAAGTCGAGGGCCGTGCCATGATCTGCAAGAAGCTGGACATGTTCCCGGTGGAGTGCATCGCCCGCGGCTACCTCACCGGATCCGGGCTGCTCGAATACCGGGCGTCCGGCACCGTCTGCAACATCCCGCTGCCGGACGGCCTGGTGGACGGTTCCCGGCTGGAGCATGCCATCTTCACTCCGTCGGCAAAGGCAGCTGTTGGCGAGCACGACGAAAACATCACCTACGACGCCGTCGTGGCGCTGGTGGGGGATGACATTGCGGCCCGCCTGAGCGAACTGACGCTGAAGATCTACACCACCGCGGAAAAGATTGCCCGCGAGCGTGGCATCATCCTGGCCGACACCAAGGTGGAATTCGGCTATGACGCCGTCTCCGGTTCCATCACGCTGGGTGACGAGGTCCTGACGCCGGACTCCTCACGGTTCTGGGACGCCGGCACCTACCAGCCGGGGCAGGCCCAGCCGTCCTACGACAAGCAGTATGTCCGGGACTGGCTGACGTCCGCCGAATCCGGCTGGGACCGGGCCTCGGATACGCCGCCGCCCGCACTTCCGGCTGAAGTGGTGGAGCGCACCCGCAGCCGTTACGTCGAGGCGTACGAGAAGATCACGGGCAAGACCTTCGCCTGACCGGGCCCCGGCTGCCCGCTCCGGCTTGGTGCTGCTGCGCTAGCTGGCCTTCGCAGCGTTGGCGGCGCGCCGTTGGGCCAGCTTGATCTCCAGGACCGCGTCCAGTGCCTGCTGGACGCGGTCCGCCGCACCTGCTGCACTGAAGGCCTTCTGCGCTTCCTGGAGGTGGATCAGCGCCTCTTCCGACTCACCGGCGGCCTTGAGGGACTTGCCCAGCAGCAGCGAAACCTCGCCTGCCGTGTGTTTGGCCAGTGAGGCCCGCTCGGCATGGATTTCGCGGAGCTTTTCGACGGCGGCCACAATGTCCCCGGTCAGGTACAGCCACCGGGCGCGGATGAAGGCTACCTCAAGCTGATCCGACTTGTTGCCGCCCACGATGGACAGGGCCAGCTCGGCCCGCTCGATGGATGACAGGGTTTCCGGTTCCACGATCCCCGAGGAGAGCCGTACCGCGGCGGAGGCCTTGTTGAACCGTGCCCACAGTTCGATGTCGTTGGCGGGGGAGAGCAGGCGTGCCGCGCGCTCGTGGTGCTTGATGCCCTCCTGGTAGTCGTGGCGCATGAAGGCCACGTTGCCGATCACCCAGGCGACCTCACCGGCCAGCTGCGACATGGAGTGTTCGTCCACATGGTCGTTCATGTCCTGGCAGTACTTCCAGGCCTCATCCAGGCGGCCGCTTTCGGCCAGGGCGCCGATCAGGGCCCGGTGTGCGCCGATGATGAGGGTGGAACCCTTGGGCAGCTGCGCGCAGAGTTTGACGGCCTCCAGGGCGTGGTCCACCGCGGCGCCGAGCTGGCCCTGGCCCTGGCAGATGCCGGCGAGCATCTGGCGGGCGCGGACAGCGAGCCCGGCCGATTCGGTGGCCATGGGGTGTTCCAGGAGGTGCTGCATGATGCGCTGGCATTCCTGCCAGTTGCCCTGCTTGATCAGGCATTCGGCCTGCATGTAAGTCATGTTCCACCAGGCGCTGGTGTTCCTGCCGTCCAGCGCGATCTGCGCGGCCGTGGCGGCGTGGCTGGCGGCGAGCGGGTAATCCCGCAGGTCCCAGGCCTGCCGGGCGTACAGGCCGGCCAGGACGTATTCGGCGTCGCTTACCGAGATGGGCTGGCTCCAGGCTTCCAGTGCCTTGGGTGCCAGCTCCAGCCTGCGTGCCAGCTCCTCGATCACTTCGGCCGTGGGTTCCCTCCGGCCGGTTTCGAGCAGTGAGATGTAGCTGGGTGAATACAGGTCCTTGCCCAGTTCAGCCTGCGTCAACCCCCGTTCGAGACGCTCCGCGCGGAGCTTCTCCCCGAATCCGTTGCCCACGGCGTTTCCTCCTCTTCCGGACAGTCTTTCCACCAAATGCTTGACAGTCCCTGTGGAAAACATTTTACAATGTATGTCAACAAGGACAGTGCTGGCTTTGTAACGAATCCGACTCGTATTGAGGAACCTATTTATGTTGAAGAAGATCGCAACAGCGGCTGCGCTGGCCGGTGCCCTTGCTTTTTCTGCTGCGGCTCCGGCCGTACTGTCCGCCGGTTCCATTGCTGATTCCACCGGTACTTCGGTAGCCGTTGGCAACTGGCCGGACCCGATGTCCAAGAAGGTCAAGGACACCAAGAAGGACACCTCCGGTACCACGTACACCACGTACGTTGGCAACTGGCCGGACCCGATGTAACAGCTTCCTCAACCAAGGAGGCGAGGACAGCCCCGGAGCATTGCTCCGGGGCTGTTTCCTTTAACCCGGCCCTGCCCGGGCTTCGTGCGTCTTCGCCGCTAAGCAACGTGGCAGGTAAAGCAAAAGAGGGCCTCCGCAAGGAGACCCTCTTTCAGTGTGGTCGGGATGACAGGATTTGAACCTGCGACCTCTTCGTCCCGAACGAAGCGCGCTACCAAGCTGCGCTACATCCCGATCCGTTGCCCAAAAGCAACTTTACAAGAATAGCCGATGCTGGGTCCCGATGCGAAATCGTGGGCGACTTCAGACCAGTGAGTCCTTCCACGCCCCATGCAGGTCCGCAAAACGTCCGCCGCCGCCGATCAGATCCGCCGGGCTGCCGTCCTCGACGATGCGGCCGTCATGGACCACCAGCACCCGGTCCGCGGTTTCCACGGTGGACAGCCGGTGGGCGATGATCAGCGCTGTCCTGCCGGCGGAATCGCTGCCTGCCAGGAGCCGTGCCAGCCCGCTCTGCACCAGCCGCTCGGACGGGATGTCCAGGGACGAGGTGGCTTCGTCCAGGATCAGCACCGCAGGCCGGGCCAGAAACGCCCGGGCGAAACTGATGAGTTGCCGCTGGCCCGAGGAGACCCGGCCGCCGCGCTTGTTGACGTCCGTGTCGTAGCCTTCCGGCAGCTGCAGGATGAAGTTGTGGGCACCCACGGCCTTGGCGGCGTCCTCGATTTCGTCCCTCGACGCCTCGGGACGGCCCAGGGCGATGTTGTCCGCCACCGAGCCGCTGAACAGGAAGGCCTCCTGGGTGACCATGACGATGTTGCGGCGCAGGTCCGTGCTGCTGAGGTCCCGCAGGTCCACCCCGTCCAGGGTCAGGGTCCCTGACGTGACGTCGTAGAAGCGGGCGATCAGCTTGGCCAGCGTGGACTTTCCGGCGCCGGTCTGGCCCACCAGGGCCACGGTTTGCCCGGCGGGGATGTGCAGGTCCAGCCGGGGAACCACCAGCGGGCCGGAGCCGTAGCGGAACTCCACGCCGTTGAAGTCGATCCCGCCGCGGGCGTTTTCCAGGGCCACCGGATTCTTCGGCGGCCGCACGGTGGGGACCTCCTCCAGCAGGCCGGAGACTTTTTCGAGGGCCGCCTGGGCGCTTTGGAACGAGTTGTAGAACATTGCCATCTGGTCCACGGGCTGGAAGAAGCGCTTGGTGGAAAGGATCAGGGCCAGCAGGACGCCGACGGCGAGGTCCCCGGAGAGGACCCGGAATCCGCCGAACAGCAGCACCACCGCCACGCATACGTTGCCGATCAGCACCAGGCCCGGCTGGAAGATGCCGTTGAGGTTGATGGAACGGACCGTCACCTTGCGGTAGTCCTCGGCCAGCTGCCCGTAGGTCTCCGCGTTCTCGCGTTCCTTACGGAAGGCCTTGACGGCGCGGATGCCGGTCATGGTCTCCACGAAATGCACGATCAGCCGCGCGGACACCACCCGGGATTCCCGGAAGGCGATCTGCGAGTGCTTCTGGTACCAGCGGGCCAGGAAGAACATCGGCACCCCGGCTGCAAGGACCAGCAGGCCGCTGCGCCAGTCCAGGGCGAAGACGGTCACTGCGGTGAACACCATGAACAGCAGCCCGGAGGCCAGCGAGCTGACGCCCGAATCCAGGAGTTCGCGAAGGGCCTCGAGGTCTGAGGTCTGCCGGGCGATGATCCTGCCGGAGGTGTACTTCTCGTGGAACTCGAGGCTGAGCCGCTGGGTGTGCCGGAAAACGCGCACCCGCAGGTCCAGCAGCATTGCCTGGCTGAGCCGCGCAGTGGAGGTGACGTACAGGGCGGTGAGTCCCGCCGTCGCCACCGCTGCCAGCAGGTACGCGACGCCGGTGAACACCAAGGGCAGGTTGTCTCCGGCCTGCAGGGCGGGCAGTGCGCGGTCGATGCCGAAGGCGATCAGCGCCGGGCCTGCCACGCGGGCGGCCTGGGAGAGGACCACCATGGCGATGGTCAGCCAGAACCGTACCCGGACCGGGCGTATGAGCGAGCGCAGCAGGGCCAGTGAGCGGCGCCGTACTGCGCGGCTGTCGCTCTTGCTGAGGTGGGCGTTGTCTTCGTTGGCGGTACCGAACGTTGCTGTGCTCATCGGGTCACTTCCTCGGCCTGGTCCTCGAGCTCCGACAGTTCGGAGTCCAGGTCCCGCGGCTCCTGGTCCAGGCTGGCGATGACGTAGCGGTAGTGGGCGTTGCTTGCCAGCAGCTCGGTGTGTGTTCCAACGGCGGCGATCCGGCCGTCCTCCAGCAGGGCCACCCGGTCCGCCAGCGCCACGGTGGAGGGGCGGTGCGCCACGATCAGTGTGGTGGTGTCCTTCAGGACCTCCCGGAGGCGTGCCTCCACGAGTTCCTCGGTGTGCACGTCCAGCGCGGAGAGCGGGTCATCGAGCACCAGGACGCGGGGCCGGGCGGCGATGGCACGCGCCAGCGCGATCCGCTGGCGCTGGCCGCCGGAGAGGCTGAGCCCTTCCTCGCCGATGAGGGTGTCCACGCCCTCGGGCAGGGAGTGCGCGAAGTGGGCCTGGGCAACGTCCAAGGCCTCCTCCAGGACGTCGTCCGTCCGTTCCCGGGCACCCAGGAGGACGTTGTCCCGGACCGAATTGGAGAAGAGCGTGGTGTCCTCGAAGGCGACGCCCACTAGCCGCCGCAGCTCTCCGACGTCGAACTCCTTCAGGTCCACGCCGTCGATGGTGATGGAACCGTCGCTGACGTCGTACAGGCGGGGGACCAGTTGGATCAGGGCGCTCTTGCCGCTGCCGGTGATGCCCACCAGAGCCATGGTTTCCCCGGGGCGGACCTCGAGGTTGATGTTCTTCAGGATGGGTTTGTCCGGCGCGTCCTCGAACGCGAAGGAGGCGTTGTTGAAGCGCAGCGTTCCCGCCAGCGTGGCGGGTGTGCGGGGCTGGGGCGGGCTGGTGATGGTGTTCTGCGTGTCCATCACCTCGTAGTGGCGGTCGATGGCGGTCTTAGCGGTGAGCGCCATGGCCAGCAGCATTCCGGAGAACTCCACGGGAGAGGCGATGACGGCTGCCGTGGCGAAGAAGGCAACCAGCGAACCGATGCTGAGCTGGCCGCTGGCGCAGAGCATGACGCCTACCACCAGTCCGGCGCCCAGGGCGAGCTCGGGGAGCAGGGTGACCACCATGGTGAAGGTCGCCTGGTGGCGGGCCTTTTCGATCTCTGTCTGGCGGAGTTCCTCCGCCTGCTCGTTGAAGTTCTCCAGAGCCTCCCGGCTGCGCCCGAAAGCCTTCAGGACGCGGATGCCGTGAACGGACTCCTCCACGGTGGTGGCAAGGTCGCCGGCCTGGTCCTGGCTGCGCCGTGCAACTTTGCTGAACCGGGTGCGGAACCGGAAGCTGTTGATGGTGATGGGAACGGCGGCGGCCAGGAAGATCAGGGCCAGCTGCCAGCTCATGGCGAACATGGCCACGATGCCGATGATGACCGTCAGTGTGGTGACCACCAGCATGATGGCGCCGAAAGCCATCCAGCGGCGGAGGAAGTTCAGGTCCGTCATTGCGCGGGACAGCAGCTGCCCGGAACCCCACCGGTCGTGGAACGATACGGTCAGGTCCTGCAGGTGGTCGTAGAGGGACACCCGCATCCGGGTTTCGACGGTGGTGGCCGGGTTGATGACGAACTGGCGGCGCAACGCCACCAGGCCCGCTTCTGCCACACCGAGGACCAGGATGACGCCGGCCGAGATCCACACAGCATCGGATGCGCCGCCGGGCTTCAGTGATTCGTTGACCAGCACCCGCAGGACCTGCGGGATGGTGAGGGCCACGATACTTGCCATCAATGCGCAGAGGAGCCCGAGCAGCAGCCGGGGGATGATGGGCCGGACATGGGGGTAGAGACGGCTTATTGACCTGAAAAATGGAGTTTGCTTCGCCATGCCCGCTTCTAAAGCTCTAAAACGAATGTAGTTTCCCGTAGCAACTACCCTATGCCATCACGTGAGACGATTCACAGGATCCAGAGCACATCAGCCAGCTTGCTGACTTATTGCATTCCGTAATGCCCGTTGCCCTATCAGATCGGGCATCCAAAACCCAGTTTTGGGTGCCCGATCTGATGGGCAACGGTGGTCAGGAAGGGGAGGTGAGGGTCAGCAGGACGGCCTCGGGGCGGCAAGCGATCCTGACTGGAGCAAAGCGCGAAGTGCCGATGCCGCCGGAGACGTTGACCGGCGTCGTACGTCCGTTGCTCTGCCAATCGTTCAGGCCCTTGGCGCGCCAGGTGGGGAGGTCGCAATTGGAGACGAGCGCACCGTAGCCGGGGATGCAAAGCTGCCCGCCGTGGGTGTGGCCGGCCAACAGCAGGTCCGCACCCTCGTCCGTGAAGTGGTCCAGCACCCGCTGGTAGGGCGCGTGGATGACGGCCACCCGGAGGTGGTCCTTGGCGTCCTGGTTCCGGGTTCCGCGGGGCCAGCCTGCGTAGCGCTCCCGGTTCAGGTGGGGATCATCCACGCCGGAGAAGTCGAAGCGCATGCCGTTCAGGACCAGCGACTGGTTCCGGTTGGTCAGGTCCACCCAGCCGCCCATTCCGAAGCCGGACCGCAGCCGCGGCCAGTCCAGGGCCACCGGCTTGGGCTTGGCTTTGGACGGACCCATCAGGTAGGAAGCGGGGTTCTTGAAGGTGGGGGCGAAGTAGTCGTTCGAACCCGGGACGAAGACGCCCGGGAACTCCATCAGCGGCTTGAGGGCAGCCAGGAGCGGATCCACGGCCTTGATGTGGCTGAGGTTGTCTCCGGTGTTCACCACCAGGTCCGGACGGAGGGTGGCCAGCTGCTGGAGCCAGGCAGCCTTCTTGTCCTGGCCCGGAACAAAGTGGATGTCGCTGAGGTGCAGGATGCGGAACGGATCCCTGCCGGGGGGAAGGATGGGCAGCGTCTCTTCACGCAGGCCGAACTGGTTCTTCTCCCACAGGCCGTACCCGAAGGCGGCCAGCCCGGCCGCTGTCCCTGCTCCTGCGGTTACGGCAAAGCCGCGCCCGATAGTCCGGGCGCGGCTTACCAACGTGTCCATGGTCATGGCCGGCTAGTCTTTCCCGCTGCCGTTGCCATTCCCGTTGCCGTTGTTGCTCGGCTGGGGGGCTGGCTGGCTTGCTGCCGGGGCGGACGGTGCCTGCGTGGCCTGTGGAGCAGTGGTGGCCGGAGTGGTGCTCCGGGTGGTGCCGTTCACCAGGTTGCTCGGCGGTGCCGGGAACGGGTCGGTACCGTAGCCCGGGGCAATCTGGGACATGTAGTTCGAGAACATCGGCCCGGCAATCATGTACCCGTCAATGCCCTGGTAGAACTTGCCGTTGACGGTGATGTTCTGGCCCGGGCGGCCCTGGGCGCCCAAAGCGTCACCGAACCAGGTGGCGGTGGCAAGGCCGCTGGTGTGGCCAACAACCCAGGTGGAGCCGTTGTTGTTGGACGTACCCGTCTTGGCGCCGATGGGGAAGCTGGTGCGGGTGGAGATCCGGGGCTGGATCAGCGAACCGGAGCCGCGGTTCAGGACTTCCTGAAGTGCGTAGTTCACGCCGCGGGCAACCTCGGGCTTGATGGCGTCCCGGCAGTTGGTGGACTGCGCAGGCAGCTGCTTGCCGGTAGCGTCAGTGACGGACGTGATGGCGATGGCCTCGCAGTACTTGCCGTCGTTGGCGAACGTGGCGAACGCGCTGGCCATGGTCAGCGGCGACGTCTGGGTGGAACCCAGCAGGTTGCCCAGCAGGTTCATGTCGATCTTCGGGTTGGGATCCGAGCCGTCTGCCGAGGGCAGGCCGCTGTGGAGTCCTACAGCGTCAACCACCTTCTGGATGCCGCAGAAGTCCAGCTGGGCTGCCGAAGCGAACGTGACCGTGTTGATGGAGTTGTAGAGGCCTTCCAGGACGGAGAGGTTCCTGTACCACTGCGGCTCGGCGTTCTGCAGGTCGTCGGCGGTGCCGAGGCCCGCGTTCTTCTGCGCGGTGCTGTAGCCGCCGGTTACCTTGCCGCAGGTGTTCCGCCACGGGAAGCTCAACGGGTACACCCGCTGGGCGGCGTTGACCACGGTGTTCATGGACTTGCCCTCATTGAGCCACTCCGCGAACGTGAACGGCTTCATGGTGGAACCGGGCTGGAAACCACCGATGCCGTTGAGGTCGTTGCCGTCCTTGTCCATCTGGTCCACGTTGAAGTTCAGCTGCGAATCGAACCCCTGGTTCGGCAGGAAGGTGGTGTTCTGGGCCATCGAAATGATCTTGCCCGAGTTCGGCTGGACGGACACCAGGGCGGCGCCCCACTTGTCGGGGTTGGCACCTGCGGAAGCGTTGACCTGGTCCTGGGCAACAGCCTGGGCCTTCGGGTCAAGCGTGGTGGTGATGGTCAGGCCGCCGCCGTAGATCAGGCGCTGGCGTTCTTCTCGTTCGGCGCCGTAGGCCGGGTTGTTCTCCAGCAGGTGCAGGATGTAGTCACAGAAGTAGGGGGCGGAGGACGCGTACGCACAACCCTGCTTGGGCTGGGTCACCTTGGGCTCCACCGGGGTGGCCACTGCGGCGTCGTGTTCTTCCTTGGTGATCTTGCCCTGGTTCAGCATCAGGCCCAGCACCAGGTCGCGGCGCTGCTTGGAGCTCTCCGGATTGGTGATGGGATCAAAAGCGGAGGGGCTGTTCACCAGGCCGGCCAGGAGCGCTGCCTGGGGGAGCGTCAGATCCTTGGCGGTGGTGCTGAAGAAGTACCGCGAGGCGGCTTCGATGCCGTACGCGTCGCGGTTGAAGAAGACGATGTTGAGGTAGCCCTCAAGGATCTGGTCCTTGCTGAACTCCTTTTCGAGGGCGATGGCCAGCTTCATCTCGCGGAGCTTGTCGCCCACGCCCTTGTTGACGCCGTTGAGCTTAATCTGGTCCTCGTTGCCTTCGGCGGCGAGGTTGGCGTTCAGCACGTTGTTCACGTACTGCTGCGTGATGGTGGAGGCGCCCTGCTTGTTGCCGCGGGCGGTGGCAGCCAAGGCACGCAGGATGCCGGTGGTGTCCACACCCCCGTGCTCGTAGAAACGGCTGTCCTCGACGGCGATGACAGCTTCCTTCATGAACGGGGAGATCTGGTCCAGGGCAACCTTGGTGCGGTTTTCCGTGTAGACGCTGGCGATCTCGCTGCCGTCCGCGGCCAAGATCCTGGTGGTCTGGTTGGGCGGATCGACCTTCAGTTCTGCCGGGAGGGTGTCGAAGAACTCGATCGAACCGCTCGCTGCGCTGCCGGAGACGGCAGCGGCCGGCACCAGGAGGCCGGCCACCAGGACACCGCAGACAGCACTCACGCCAAGGAAAATGAGGATCTTTCCGAGGGTGGTGGCAGTGTCGAATAAGGGGTTCTTACGAGTTGCCATGTTTTCCACTTTACCGGCAAGGACTAGTCTTTCTCTCATGACCAAATGGGAGTACGCGACGATTCCGCTCATTATTCACGCCACGAAGCAGATCCTGGACCAGTGGGGAGAAGACGGCTGGGAGCTCGTCCAGGTCGTCACAGGACCGGACGGAAACGGCCTGGTTGCCTACCTCAAGAGGGAGAAGCAGTAGCATGAGCACCCCCGCAGAAGCCCGCACCGGCGCGGAATCAGCCCCCGTTTCGGCTGTTGAGCAGCGCCTGGCCGAGCTCGGCCTGACGCTCCCCGAGGTTGCCGCCCCCGTGGCCTCCTACGTTCCCGCCGTCATCTCCGGCAACCACGTCTACACCTCCGGCCAGCTGCCGTTTATTAACGGCAAACTCGAAGCTACGGGCAAGGTGGCCGCCGGTGCCGAAGCATTCGCCGACGAGCCCACGGTTTCCCCCGAAGACGCCCAGAAGTACGCCGCAGTGTGCGCTGTGAACGCCCTCGCCGCCGTCAAGAGCGTCATCGGCGACCTTGACCGGATCACCCGGATCGTCAAGGTTGTGGGATTCGTCTCCTCCGACCCCACCTTCACCGGGCAGCCCGCCGTGATCAACGGAGCCTCGGAACTGCTGGGCCGCGTCCTCGGCGACGCAGGCCAGCACGCCCGTTCCGCCGTCGGCGTTGCAGTCCTTCCCCTCGACTCCCCGGTGGAAGTCGAACTGATCGCCGAATTCAGCTAGGACCGGTCCTTTCCTTGCCACAGCTCGCCCGCCGTCTTTTTGCACTCCCCGAGGAACTTGTTGGAGCAGCGCAAAGCTGGCTTGAACACGGCGAGCGGACACCCCGGGCCGCACGCCTGGCGTCCTCTGTAGTCCTGCTGCGGGATTCCCCCAACGGCCTGGAAACCTGGCTGGCCTACCGGCCGGGTTCCTCGCCGTTGGGGGTTCTTGCGTTCCCCGGCGGATCGCTGGACACGGCCGACGACGATCCCATGGGCTGGCTGGGCCCCTCACCCCAGCACTGGGCTGAGCAGATGGGAACGGACGACGTCGGGCTGGCGCGCCGGCACGTCGTGGGCGCCATCCGCGAACTCTTCGAAGAAACCGGGATCCTGCTGGCCGGGCCAGACATGTCCAGCACCGTGGAGGCCACCTCCACCACCGAGTGGATGCGTGCCCGCGTTGCGGTGGCCGAACAGGAAAAGACCCTCGCGCAGGTGCTGGACAAGCGCGGCCTCCTGCTGCGGACCGACCTGCTGAAGTCCCTGGTCAACTGGCGCACCCCCGACTTCGCGCACCGCCGCTTCGATACGCGCTACTTCGCCGCTACGGTCCCCATGGGCCAGGAACCTACGCTGCTGGACGGCAAAGGCATCTGGGGCCGCTGGGTCAACGCCGCGCAGGTCATCGAAGGACGCAACACCACGGCCCTCGGCGATGAAGCGGGGCAGGAGAACACCACCGGGCAGACCCTGGGCAAGCTTCTGGTGCCGGGCTCCGAGATCATGCTCGAAAAGATGGCATCGGCCAACGGCTGCATCGCCTACCTCAGCTACAAGCGCAAGGCGCACGTCTACCAGCCGGCCCTCGTGGAAGAGGACGGACAGCTGATGCTCGAAGTGGAAGCCGCCAAGACCACCCCCGGCGACCCCCAGCGCGAACGCTAACGTCACGCGCGCTCTCTTGTGGTGGGCAAATCGCAAACGCGCGCTCACTTGTGGCGGGCAAATCGAAAACGCGCGCTCTCTTGTGGTGGGCAAATCCCAAACGCGCGCTCACTTGGCGGGCAAATCCCAAACGCGCGCTCACTCTCTCAAGAGTAGTGAGCGGGCGTCGGTTGGGATGCCGTCAGTAGTGAGCGGGCGTCGGTTGGGATGCCGTCAGTAGTGAGCGGGCGTCGGGTGGGATGCCGTCAGTAGTGAGCGGGCGTCGGGTGGGATGCCGTCAGTAGTGAGCGGGCGTGTCCGGGCAACGGGGAGCAGAAAGGCCGCCCTTCCACCGAGGAAGGGCGGCCTTTTCCGTTTCGCTGAGGTGCGCGGCGCTTAGCGTGAGCGCTGGCGGAGGCGCTGCATGTCCAGGATGACGACGGCGCGGGCTTCCAGGCGGAGCCAGCCCCGCTGGACGAATTCGGCCAGGGCCTTGTTGACGGTTTCGCGCGAGGCGCCCACCAGTTGCGCCAGCTCTTCCTGCGTGAGTTCGTGGGCCACCAGGACGCCGTCGGTTGCCGGGCGGCCGAAGCGGTCTGCGAGGTCCAGGAGGGCCTTGGCCACACGGCCGGGGACGTCCGAGAAGACGAGGTCCGACAGGGAGTCGTTGGTGCGGCGGAGGCGGCGGGCCAGGGCCTGCAGCAGCTGCGCGGAAACCTCGGGGCGGGTGCGCAGGAGGTTGTTCAGGCTCTCGTTCTTGAGCCCGGCCAGCCGGGTCTCGGAAACGGCGGTGGCCGTGGCGGTGCGCGGGCTGGGGTCGAACAGTGCCATCTCGCCGAAGAGCTCGCCCGGGCCGAGGATAGCCAGGAGGGACTCGCGGCCGTCGGGGGAGGTGCGGCCGAGCTTCACCTTGCCGGAGACGATGAAGTAGAGCTGGTCACCCTGGTCGCCTTCGCGGAACACGGACGCGCCGCGGGAAAGGTCCACCTCGGTGAGCTCGTCCGTCAGCAGACGGAATGCGTCGTCGTCGAGCGTGGCGAAAAGGGGTGCTCGGCGCAGTACCTCGATGTCCATGAAATCTCCTGAGTAAAAGTATCGTCTGTGGCGCTTTTGCCATTGTTTCAGAATTTTCAAGCTTCTGTGACGAACTTGGCAGCCGAAACGCCTATAAGACGGCCTGCGACGGGGCTTGCCTGTCCCGGCCGGGAGGCCCTCTGTGACGGGGATGACGTCACAGAGGATTGTCAGGGACCCCCATTAGAATGAGGTTTCAACTGTTTATAAGGAGCCTTCGTGGTCGGCTTGACTGTCCTGGACCTGATCCTGATCCTGGCGTTGCTGTCCTACCTGGTCTACGGGCTGCGGAACGGCTTCCTCGTCACTGTTGGCGGCCTGGTCGGTTTTGCAGCCGGCGCCGTCGCCGCCTTCTTCGCCGTCCCGCTGGTCAGCGGCTTCGTTGCGGACTCCGGATGGAGGCTGACCGCCATCGTGGCTGCCGCCGTCGTACTGGTGGTGCTGGGCCACGGCCTGGGCACCATGGTGGGCCGGCAGGTCCGGGGCGCCGTGCGGATCCGGCCGCTCCGCGCCGTGGACCGGCTGGTGGGTGGGGCCGTGAACGTGGTTGTTGCGGCGCTGGTGATGTCCATGCTGGCTTTCAGCGTCAGCTCCCTGGGTGTGCCGATGGTGTCGCAGCAGCTGGCCGAATCCAAGGTCATCCGTTTCATCGACGGACTGACTCCCATCCCCGTCAAGGCCACCATGGCGCAGCTGCGCTCCACGGTGATCGGCAACGGCATCCCCACCCTGATCGAGGGCCTGGGGCAGGGTCCGGCTGTTCCCGTTCCCAACGCCAGCACGGATACGCCCGCACTCAACCGTGCCGCCGCATCGGTGCTGCGCATCGCCGGAACTGCGTACGAGTGCGGCCAGAACCAGACCGGCACCGGCTTTGTGGTGTCCGAGGACCGCGTGGTCACCAACGCGCACGTGGTGGCGGGCGTGTCGCAGCCCGTTGTGGAGATGCCCGACGGCGATGCCATCCCCGGGCGTGTGGTCTACTTCGACAGCAGGCACGACCTCGCGGTGCTGGCCGTCGACGGGTTGCCTGCGCAGCCGCTGTCCCTGTCGGCAGACCTTCCCGGTGGCAGCCCCGCCGCGTTCTCCGGCTACCCCCACGGCGGACCGTTCCAGTCCAAGCCGGCCACCGTCCAGGACATCGCCACCGTCCTGGTGCCCGATATCTACGGCAACAACCCGGCCCCCGAAGACATTTACCGGCTGGCCGGTGACGTGCAGCCGGGCAATTCCGGCGGGCCGCTGCTCACCACTGACGGCCAGGTGGCCGGAGTCATTTTCGCCAAGGCCACAACGGACTCGGACGTGGGTTTCGCCATCACCATGGATGAGCTGAACCCGGTGGCCGCGCAGGCATCTTCCCTGAGCGCGCCGGTGTCCTCCGGCCAGTGCATCCAGAAGTAGGGGCTCCCGAAGCAGCTAGAGGGTCTCGGCCAGGTAGTCGATGGCCAGCCGGTACCCGGTAACGCCCGCGCCCACAATGACGGCCGCGCACACGGGCGACAGGTAGGAGTGGTGCCTGAATTCCTCGCGCTGGTGCACGTTGGTGATGTGGACCTCGACGGCGGGAAGCTGCACCGCGGCGAGGGCGTCACGCAGTGCCACAGAGGTGTGGGTGAAGGCGCCGGCGTTGATGACGATGCCTGCCGCTGTTTCGCGCGCGGCGTGGATGACGTCAAGCAGGACGCCTTCGTGGTTGGACTGGACGCATTCCACCGCGAACCCGTGCGCCGCCGCTGCTGAGCGTGCCAGCTGCTCCACATCGGCGAGCGTCGAGGTGCCGTACTTTTCGGGCTCCCGGGTGCCGAGCAGGTTCAGGTTGGGGCCGTTGATTACCAGGATGGTGCCGCGGCCGGTGTCCGGGGTGGAGGCTTCAGTCATGCCTGCCAATCTATCGGCTGGCCCGGCGTGCCGTGCATTCTTACGTGCCTCCTCCTGTCGGAGCCTGGAGCTAGCATGTATCCCATGACCACTTCGGCTGTGCCGGGGCCCCGGGGGCCTGTGACGCGTAAGGATGTTGCGCGGTTCGCCGGGGTGAGTACTGCCGTGGTGAGTTATGTGGTGAATGGTGGTCCGAAGCGGGTGGCGCCGGCTACGGAGGCGAAGGTCCAGGATGCCATCCGGCGGTTGGGGTACCGGCCCAATGCTGCGGCGCGGGCGTTGAAGCTGGGCTCGAGTGAGACCATCGGGCTGGTCATTCCGGATAACAGCAACCCGTTCTTTTCGTTGCTGGCCCACGCGGTGGAAGAGGCCGCAGCGGATTTGGGGTATGCGCTGGTGTTGACCAATTCGGACGGGAACGTGGCCAAGGAACGCCGGAACGTCCGCAACCTGGCGGCCCGGCAGGTGGACGGCGTGATCGTCTCGAGTGTGTTGATGGAGCCCGGGGCGGCGGACTTCGAGTCGGCGGAGGTCCCGGTGGTGTTGTTGAACCACAGTGCCGAGGCGCCGGGGTTCAACAGTGTGGGCGTGGATTTGGTGGCCGGTGCAAGGGCTGCCGTGGAGCACCTGATCGGTCACGGGCACACGAGGATCGCGTTGGCGATGGGAACGAACACGGGTAATTATTATGACGGCCGGGAGGAGGGCTGGTTGCAGGCCCTGGCCGGCGCGGGCCTGCCGGAGGGCCCCATTGTGCGGACCCCGTTCACGCGGGAGGGCGGTTACGCTGCGGGCAAGCGCCTGCTGGCCGCGGCGGAGCGGCCCACGGCTATTTTTGCGACGTCGGACCTGCAGGCCGTGGGGATCCTCCGGGCGCTGCACGAGGCGGGCCTGTCCGTACCGAAGGACATGGCGTTGGCGTCCTTCGACGGGTCGGCGGAAGCGGAGTACAGCTGGCCGCCCCTGACCACGGTCAAGCAGCCGGCAAAAGCCATGGCCGAAGCCGCGGTCAACGCCCTGATCGGCACCGGCCGCGGCAACACCCCCGAACACCTCATCTTCCCCGCCGACCTCCAGGTCCGCCAATCCTGCGGCTGCCCCTGACTACCTGCCTCAGGCAGGCTGGCCGAGGGCGGGCGCGAGCCGCAGCCTGCCAACCCTGTCCTGCAGGACGCGCTGTGCATCGGAACCGAGCCCGGGATCGCTGATGACCTCGTCTACGTCGTCCAGCGACGCAATGGAACTGATGCCCAGCACACCCCATTTGGTGTGGTCCGCCAGCACCACGGTCCTGCGGGCTGCGGCCACGAAGGCCCGGTCGGTCTCGGCTTCCAGGAGGTTGGGGGTGGTGAAACCGGCCACCGAGTCCATGCCGTGGACACCGAGGAACAGCAGGTCCAGGTGCAGCTGCTTGAGGGCGCTCGTGGCGATGGGCCCCACCAGGGCGTCCGAGGGCGTGCGCTGGCCGCCGATCAGGATCACCGTGGAGCTGTAGCGGGCCGGGCCCGTGGAAGCGGCATGGTGGAACAGGTCCGCGATGCGCACCGAGTTGGTGACCACCGTGATGGGCGGCCCGTTGACCAGTTCCTTGGCAAGCGCCCACGTGGTGGTCCCGGCGCTCAGCCCCACCGCCATCCCTTCCTGGACCAGCGCCGCAGCCTCCACCGCAATGGCCCGCTTCTCCGCTGTCAGCTGGGTGGACTTCTGCTCGAAGCCGGGCTCGTGGGTGCTGGCATCGCCGGGAAGCTTGGCCCCGCCGTGGATGCGTTCCAGCTTGCCGCCCTCCTCCAGCAGTTCGATGTCCCGGCGTACCGTCATCAGTGAGACGCCCAGTTGCTGGGCGAGGTCCGAGACGCGGACTACCCGTTCGCGCTGGACGACGTCCACTATTGCCTGGTGGCGTGCTGCGGGGAGCATTGGAGATCCTTTCGTGCTGCGGTGGGGGAGCGGTCTCCCCGTCACCTTCCATGATGGTCTACCCCTTGCTGGAACCAAGAGTCAGGCCCGCAACAAACTGCCGTTGCAGGAGCAGGTAGATCACCAGCGTGGGGATGACGGTGATGACCGCCCCCGCCGCCAGGAGGTTGTAGTTGCTCAGGAACTCGCCCTGCAGGTTGTTGATGGCTGTGGTGATAGGGAGCCGGTTGCCGCTCTGGATGAAGATCAGGGGCCAGAAGTAGTCGTTGTAGATGAAGATGACCTGGAGGGTGCCGAGTGCGGCGAAGGCCGGCCGGCAGAGCGGCATGATGATTTCCCGGTACTGCCGCCAGATCCCGGCGCCGTCCACCAGCGCCGCCTCCGTCAGGTCCGCCGAGAGGGCCTTCATGTAGTTGGACAGCACGAACGTGCAGAAACCCATCTGGAAGGCGGTGTTGACGGCAATGACGATGATGTAGGTGTTCAGCATGTTCCCGGAGTCGCTGAACGAGTAGGGCACTTCGAAGTGCTTGGCCATTTCGAACAGCGGCGCGGCAAGGACCTGCGGGGGCAGCAGGTTGCCGGCGGTGAACATGATGAGCAGCGTGACATTGAACTTCCAGCTCACCCGGCTGACTGCAAAGGCCATCAGGGACGCCAGGAACAGGGTCAGCAGCACGGCCGGGACGGTGATGATGACGGAGTTCCAGAAGTACGTGGCGAACCCGCCCTGCGTCCAGGCCTGCACGAAGTTATCGAAGTTGAAGTCACCGGCGAAGCTGAAGTACCCGTGTTCGTTCGTGGAGGCCACCGGGCGGAGCGCCGTGTACAGCGACCAACCGAGGGGAACCAGCCACATCACCGCCATGACCACGAGGAAGATGTGCGTGCCGTAGTGGCGCTTGGGCCTGCTGCCGGTGCGCGGAGCGGCAGCCGCCGGGGTCCTGCCGGTGCGGACCGTGGGTGCTGGGGTGGTGCTCATACTCTGTTCTCCTTGCCAAAGGTGCGGCTGAGGTAGAAGACGATGGGGACGAGGGAGATAACCAGCAGCACCACAGCCAGGGCGGAGCCGACGCCGATCACCTGGCCTTCGCCGACGAGGTTCTGGATCACCAGGGCGCTGAGCATCTCCAGGCCGTTGGTGCCGCGGTTGATCACGTACACCACGTCAAAGGCCCGCAGGGATTCGATGATGGTGATCACCACAATGACGATGTTGATGGGGCGCATGGCCGGGAACACCACCCGGAAGAAGGTCTGCGCGGCATTGGCACCGTCAATGGATGCCGCCTCCCGCAGGCTGGGGTCCACGCCTTTCAGGCCGGCTAAATAGAGGAGCATGACGTAGCCGGCGTGCCGCCAGGTGGCCGCGATCATGGCGGCCCAGATGTTCACGGACGAGTCTCCGAACCAGTCGACGGCCTGCGGCGTCCCCGCAGTGCCGAGGAGGAAGTTCAGGAGGCCGTTGTCGCGCTGGTAGAACAGCTGCCAGATAATACCGATGAGGGCCAGGGAGAGCATCACGGGTGCGAAGAAGATGCTCTGGTAGATCTTGCTGCCGCGGATGTTCTGGTCCAGCAGCACCGCCAGCAGCAGGCCGAGCGGCGTAGCGATCAGGGCCAGGAAGAGGAGCCACATGAGGTTGTGCTGGACGGCCGGCCAGAAGGGCGGGTAGTCCTGGGTGATGTACTGGTAGTTTTCGGTGCCGGCGGGACGGATGTCGGCCAGGTCCAGGCCGTTCCACCGGGTAAAGCTGAGCCCGATGGACATCAGCGTCGGCAGCCACACCAGGGCCAGCTCAATCAGGGTGGGGATGCCCACCATCAGCGACAGGACCACTTTGTCCCGGCCCGTCAGGCGGCGGACCCGGCCGCCCCTGGTCCGGCCGATCCGGCCGCCGCCGGGTTCCTGCGCTTCCGGCGGGATCAGTTCTTGCGCGGTGCTGCTCATGGAAATCTTCCCTCTGCTGGTGGGACGCCGCTGGGGCGGTGCTGCTGGGTGGGGACGCTGGAAGGGAACGGACGACGGCGGGCGTGCGCCGCCGTCGTCCGTCCTGCAGTGTTGCGGTGCCGGTATGCTGTGGGCGGCTACTGCGCGGCGTAGAGGGTCTTGGCCTGCGCCTCGAGGTTTTTGACGTCCATCTTGCCGTCCTTGATGAAGCTCTGGAGGGCGGGAATCATTACGTTGTTGGCCATGGCCGGCAACGCGTCACGGTCGAAGAACTGGCTGATGTACTTTGCATCGGCGATGGTTTCGGCACACTTCTTGTTCAGCGGGCTGAACTTGGAGGTGTCGGTCCCCTTGGCGGTGGCGATGTTGGAGGCATCCACTGCGGCGTAGGCGTCCTGCGCTTCGGGTGTGCCCAGGTACGCCATGAAGTCCCGCGCAGCCTTGTTCTCGCCGCCCTTCTTGGAGAGCAGGAGGCCGTCGATGGGGGCCTCGACGGCGTCCCGGCCCTCCATGGCGATCTCCGGGAAGGCGAAGAAGTCGATGTCGGCCAGCACTGCCGCATCGGTGAATTGCTGGGTGACGAACGAGCCCAGCAGGTACATGCCGGTCTTCTTGGACTCAAGTGACTTGGCGGCATCCTGCCAGGTCTGGCCTAGGGCCCCGGGATCCTGGAACGGCAGCAGCGCCGACCAGGTGTCAAAGACGGCGCTGACCTTCTGCTGGTCCCAGGATTCCTTGTGCGCGCACAGGTCCACGTGGAACTGGTAGCCGTTCAGCCGCATGTTGATGTAGTCGAAAGTGCCCATGGCCGGCCAGCCGTCCTTGTCCGCGAAGCCGATGGGGATGATGCCGTCCCCCTTCATCTTGGCGGCGAGGGTCTTGAGGGCGTCAAAGGTTTCCGGGACCTCGTACCCCTTCTCGGCCCACAGGCTCTTCCGGTAGAAGAACCCCCACGGGTAGTTGTAGTTGGGGACGAAGTACAGCTTGCCGTCGGGCCCGGTGGAGGCCTTCTTCAGGGCATCGGAGTAGTTCGCGCCGATAGTTTCCCAGACGTCGTCGATGGGAGCCAGGAGTCCCTTGCCGGCGTAGTACTGCATCCGGTAGCCGGCAAACCAGGTGAAGGTGTCATCCGGGGAGCCCTGGAGGTAGGAGTTGATCTTGTTCTGGAAGTCGTTGTGGGGGACCGTGTTGGTGGTGACCTTCTTACCGGTCTTGGCCGTGAAGGCATCGGTGACCGCCTGGTAGGCCCGCTTGGGCACATCGTCGGAGGAGCCGGAGCCGAAGGTCAGTCCGCCGGAATCGGTACCTGTTGCGGACGGTGCGCTGCCGCCGGTGCAGGCTGCGAGGAACGGGATGCCGGCCAGGCTGGCAGCGCCAACGCCGGCGGTCTTGAGGATGCTCCGCCTGCTCGGGAAGGCAGTTGCGGACGCATCAAACGGTGAAGCCATGTTCTCTCCCTTGAGTAATAGCAGCATGTGAGGCACCTCACATCAGTACGACTATAACCTCGCAAAACAGAACATGGAAGAACGCTTAATAACACGTTTGCAATTGTTATTTTTGAATCGTCACAAATGCCGGATGGCCCCGTTTATCCCGGAAATACGGGGTAAACGGGGCCATCCGTCGATGCTGCGGCAATTACTAAGCCAGTGTTACTTTCTGAGCGACTGCGCGATCTGCTGCATGATCGTGGGATCGGCCAGGGTAGTGGCGTCGCCCGGGTCGCGGCCTTCGGCGACGTCCTTGAGCAGGCGCCGCATGATCTTGCCGGAGCGGGTCTTGGGCAGTTCCGGGACCACCAGGATGTTCTTGGGCTTGGCGATGGGGCCGATTTCCTTGCCCACGTGGTTCCGGAGTTCCTGGACGGTTTCGTCGCCGTTGTTCGCGGCGTCGCCGCGGAGGATGACGAAGGCCACGACGGCTTGGCCGGTGGTCTCGTCCGAGGCGCCCACGACGGCGGCCTCGGCCACGGCGGGGTGGGAGACCAGGGCGGACTCGATTTCCGTGGTGGAAAGCCGGTGCCCGGAGACGTTCATGACGTCATCCACCCGGCCGAGGAGCCAGATGTCGCCGTCCTCGTCCTTCTTGGCGCCGTCCCCGGCGAAATACATGGTTTCGAACCGGGACCAGTAGGTGTCCTTGAACCGTTCGGGGTCGCCCCAGATTCCGCGGAGCATGGCCGGCCACGGTTCACGGATCACCAGGAACCCGCCGTGCCCGTCGGGTACGGACTGACCCATCTCGTCCACCACGTCCACGGCGATGCCCGGCAGCGGCACCTGGGCGGAGCCGGGTTTCGCTGCGGTGACGCCGGGAAGCGGGGCGATCATCTGGGCGCCGGTTTCGGTCTGCCACCAGGTGTCCACGATGGGCGCCTTGTCCCCGCCGATGACCGTCCGGTACCACATCCACGCCTCGGGGTTGATGGGTTCACCCACGGAGCCGAGGACCCGGATGGAGGACAGATCGTACTTGTCCGGGATGTCCCGGCCCCACTTCATGAAGGTGCGGATGGCGGTGGGGGCGGTGTACAGGATGGAGACCTTGTACTTTTCCACGATCTCCCACCAGCGGCCCTGGTGCGGTGAGTCCGGGGTGCCCTCGTACATGACCTGGGTGGCGCCGTTGATGAGCGGTGCGTAGGTGACGTAGGAGTGCCCGGTGACCCAGCCGACGTCGGCCGTGCACCAGTACACGTCCGTCTCCGGGTGCAGGTCGAATACCGCCTTGTGCGTGTACGCGGTCTGGGTGAGGTACCCGCCGGTGGTGTGCAGGATGCCCTTGGGCTTTCCGGTGGTGCCGGAGGTGTACAGGATGAACAGCGGGTGCTCGGAGTCATGCCCGACGGCGGTGTGCTCGGTGGACGCTTCACCGACGGTTTCGTCCCACCAGTGGTCGCGGCCCTCGTGCCAGTCCACGTCCTGGCCGTTGCGCTTGACCACCACGACGTTCTGGACCGTGTGCCCATCCTGGGACAGGGCTTCGTCCACTGCCGGCTTCAGCGCACTTGGCTTGCCGCGGCGGTACGTCCCGTCAGCGGTGACCACCAGCTTGGCCTCAGCATCGTCGATGCGTGAGCGCAGGGCGTCGGCGGAGAAGCCGCCGAATACCACGGAGTGGACCGCGCCGATCCGTGCGCAGGCGAGCAGCGTGATGACCGCCTCGGGGATCATGGGAAGGTACACGGCCACACGGTCGCCCTTGGACACGCCGAGGGACTCGAACGCGTTCGCTGCCTTCTTCACTTCCTCGGTCAGCTCGGCGTAGGTGTAGCTGCGGCTGTCGCCCGGTTCGCCTTCGAAATGGATGGCGACGCGGTCGCCCAGGCCGTTTTCCACGTGCCGGTCCAGCGCGTTGTACGCGGCGTTGACTTCGCCGCCCACGAACCACTTGGCGAACGGCGGGTTGGACCAGTCAAGGGCTTCACTGAAGTCTTTGCTCCAGGTGAGCAGCTCGCGGGCCTGCTTGGCCCAGAAAGCCGGCCGGTCGGCGTCGGCTTCTGCGTAATCGCCGGCCTTGACCACTGCGTTGGCCGCGAACTCCGGCGTGGGCGGGAAGGTCCTGGTCTCATGCAGCAGGTTTTCAAACGCGTCGCCCTGCTGTGCACCCTGTCCTGCCGGGGCAGCGGGGACGGTGGCCGTGGAGCTTGGAGTGTCCTGGGACATGTGAACCTCATCATTCATCGATCTTTGCTGCGCGGGATGCAGGCCACGGCCGTGCCGGGCCGCAAGCACGACACCGGGCACCGGCCGATCACGGACATACCGCAAAGAGCTGTTCCGGAATACACCCTAACTCTTGCCGGCACGGCCATGTGTGCCTTGTCACAGTTGTGCCCGTAAGCGGCATTTTTTGTGCGGTGAATGGTTTCTGTGGCAGTTCGGGGAGGTCCCCCTGCCGCCGTTTCAGCTAGTGATCAGCCGGGCTGTTGACTAGGCTGAAATGAAATTGTGACTTTACTTCGGGCCCGCGGGCCGGGCTCCGTGCCCGGCCGGGGGAACGGTGTTTCGACGGCACATCGTGGATCGGCCCAGGCCGGTTCCGTGCCGCCATGCTAAGGAGAGCAGAATGAATCAGCCCAGCTACGGCCAGAAAACCGGCCCCGCCACGGAAACGGGTGCCGGCCAGGCCGGCGCCGCCGGGGCAGGCCAGCAGGCCGCGCCTCAAGGCGCCGGGACGCCTTTCCGCCTCGCCAAGGATTCCAACCAGGCAGTGCTTGGCCCCTTCACGGTGCGGGACCTGACGGTCTTCGTGGCCACCATCGTCCTGTTCGTTGCTTCGCTGCTGCCCATCTTCGGCGCACGCTACAACCTGTGGAACCTGAACAACCTCTTCTTCCTGGGCCTCGGCATCCTGTTGCCGCTGATTGTCAGTGCACTGTTCGCTGCCCGCCGGTTGGCGCCCGCCACGAAGATCCGCGTGGGCTCCCTCTCCGTTGACCAGTTCGCCTCGGTGTCCGCGTGCTTCGCAGTGGCGTTCTTTTTCATCTCCGTTGCCGGGGCCTACGTTCCCAGCCTGCTGGTGGGCCTGATCGGTTCCATCATCCTGTTTGTCGCCACCGTCCTGGGCCGGTTCGTGCCCTATCTCGCCAGCGACTTCCTGGGCCGCGCCGAAGCACCGGCGCACGTTACAGCCCGTGAGTCTGCAGTACCCGCACCGGCGCCCCGAGCCCCGAAGCAGCCCAAGCCTGAAACGGCGGAAAAGCCCGGAACCCACCCTGAAACGGGCTCCCACCACAAGCACGAAGCCACCCCGAAGTCCCGGCTGGGCGGCAAGCTGTTCGGCGGGGCCGGTGCCGGATCTTCCGCGGTGACCCCCGAATCCTCGCACCAAGCGCCTGAGCCTTCGCAGCACGCACCGGCGGCGGCCACCGTACCGGCGGCACGCCCGTCGGACGCCGTGGCGCCCGCCACCGCTGCCGTTCCCACTGCGGCTCCGGCTCCGGCAGCAACAGCAGGAGCAGCTGCGGGCACTCCCGTATCCACCGCGCCCGAAGCAGCCGACCACGCTCCCGAGGTGGACGCCGGCCCGCCAACCCAGGCCGCCGACGTCGTCCGCCCTGCCGAGGCACCGGCCGCGGAGGAAACGCAGCGCGCCAACGTCCCCGCCGCCTCCGCGGGCCAGCAGACGGCGACGCACGGCGCCGGAGGTTCCCCGGCTGCCCCGGCTCCGCAGCGCACGTGGGAGCCGCCGGCCGCCACCGCTGTGCACCAGCAGGTCCGGGTCGAAGAACCGATCGGCGCCACCGTCGATCCGTCGAGCCACGACGCCGAGGACGAGCACCCCGTCCACGAGGCCTTCTGGTTTGCCGTGGCCCAGCACCGCACCGCGTTCGATCCGCACAGCGGTTCCCCCGCCTTCGTTATTGAGCCCGGCGGCTGGGTCCTGGCCCTGGAAGACCGCGGACACGAGTTCCTGGTGCAGC
Source organism: Pseudarthrobacter equi (assembly GCF_900105535.1). Classification (NCBI taxonomy): domain Bacteria; kingdom Bacillati; phylum Actinomycetota; class Actinomycetes; order Micrococcales; family Micrococcaceae; genus Pseudarthrobacter; species Pseudarthrobacter equi. Next base: position 3,899,925 of record NZ_LT629779.1, on the reverse strand, counting down.
ACACCGACGGACGCCTGGGCGTCCTCCGCGACCTCAGCAACATCGAGCGCGGCTAGCCCCCATGGCCGCGCCGCGGGGCACCGGAAAGGGCGGGCAGGCTGTGTCCGGTGGGCAGGCGGCAGGGATGCCGGTGGTTTCGTCCGAGTCGGCACTGGCCCTGAAGCGGCGTGCCCGGCGGATCAACCGTGCGCTGGCCGAAAAGTACCCGTACGCCCACGCGGAACTGGACTTCACCAACCCGTTTGAGCTGCTGGTGGCCACGGTCCTTTCCGCCCAGACCACCGACGTCACCGTCAACCTGGTCACGCCGGTGCTCTTCGGACGCTACCCGGACGCCCGTGCCATGGCCGAAGCGGACCCGGCCGTGCTTGAGGAAATCCTCAAGCCCACCGGGTTCTTCCGGGCCAAGTCCCGGAACCTGCTGGCCCTGGCCACCCGCCTGGTGGACGAGTACGACGGCGTGGTCCCCGGCCGGATCGAGGACCTGGTCACGCTGCCCGGCGTGGGCCGCAAAACTGCCAACGTGGTGCTGGGCAACGCCTTCGGAATCCCCGGAATCACCGTGGACACCCACTTCGGGCGGCTGGCGCGGCGGTTTAACTGGACGCAGTCGGACGATCCTGTGCAGGTCGAATCGGACGTGGCTGAACTCTTCGAGCCGCGCGACTGGACCATGCTCTCGCACCGGGTGGTATTCCACGGCAGGCGCGTCTGCCACTCCCGGAAGCCGGCCTGCGGCGCCTGCCCGGTGGCCAACTGGTGCCCCAGCTATGGGCTCGGCGAACTGGATCCGGTGAAGGCCGCGAAGCTCCTCAAATATGAGCTCGCGCCGGGCAATGAGGCGTTGCTGGAGCAGCTGCAGGCTGACACGCACCGGGCGGCCGAGATCCGGATGGCGTCGCAGCGGCGGCCCTTGGAGCTCCGGGGAGGACCTGAGAGCGCCGGGGAAAGCCTGTGAGCGCCAGGGAAGACCTGCTGGGGCTGGCGCGGCGTGCGGCGTCCGGTTCCAACACCACCCCGGACCCGCGGTGGGCGGCCCTGACGGTCGACGCGAACCTGGCCCGCCGTGCTGCCGTGCTGATGCTCTTCGGCGCCTTGGACGACGTCCCGGCGGTTTCCGGCAAGCCCCTGGCCCCGGCGGATCTCGACGTGCTGCTGCTGGAACGGGCCCATACGCTCGGGTCGCATCCCGGCCAGGTCGCCTTCCCAGGCGGAAGCCTGGATGCGGGTGAATCCGCCGTGGACGCAGCCCTCCGGGAGGCCGAGGAGGAAACCGGCCTGGACTCGGGCGGCGTTGAAGTCCTGGGTACTCTGCAGCAGCTCGGCCTGGCCCACAGCAACTTCCTGGTGACCCCTGTGCTCGGGTGGTGGGCGTCGCCGTCGCCGGTGCGCGTGGTGGACTATGCAGAATCCGCCCAGGTCTTCCGGATCCCCGTCCGCGATCTGCTGGACCCGGACAACCGGGTCATGGCCACCGTCCACCGGGCCGGGCGTGCGTTCGACAGCCCGGCATTCACGGTGAACGGCGTGGTGGTGTGGGGTTTCACCGGCATCGTGCTCAGTGGCCTCTTCGACCAGCTGGGCTGGTCCGTGCCCTGGGACAGCACCAGGCTGCACCCCATCAGCGTGTAGGTATTAGGGCGGCCGCGCGCGCCATTGAGCGCGGCCACCCGGTTGTTGGGGCCTTTTCAGGCCGTATGGATGGGTCAGGCCTGCTGCTGCCGCAGGTCGACCACGATTCCTGTCGCGGCGTTCTCGCGCATTGCGTTGACGCCGTCCATCAGCTTGTTCAAGGATTTGAAGCTTGGTGAAACGGCAACGATGTTGCCCTCTGCGTCGGTAAGCCGGAGCCGGTAGGACTCGTCTCCTGCCCGGTGAATCTCGAATCTGCCCGCCATGCCGGACCTCCCCTGGTATGCGTCGTCGCATCAGCCCGACCGGTCTGCATCAGTCGCCGTTACAGACTGTAATCCGCGTCACGCGGTGCGTCGAGCTACTGCCCGGTAGGTTACTTTATCCGTCATATGGGTAGGAATCCGGGTTTGACCTGTCCGCGCTGGAGGCTTACTTGGCCAGGTCGTAGGAGTCCACCACAGCGACGCTGACGGGAAATTCCACCGGGATGGGACCGAACAGGAGGTCCTTCGCGGCACCGGCGGCGTCCTCAATCGCCCTGATGCACTCGTCCACCGCGCCGGCCGGGGCGTGCACCATGACTTCGTCGTGGAGGAAGAACACCAGTTCCGGACCGGCACCGCCGGCCCCTGCGCCGGTGCCGTCCGCGCGGAGGGTGCGCAGCCGCCGTCGTAATTCCGCCAGCCAGCATGCCGCCCAGTCCGCAGCCGAGCCCTGGACCACGAAGTTGCGGGTAAACCGGCCCCGGGACCTGGCGATCGACTCGGCACGGCGCTGCTCTTCAGCGGTGACCGAGCGCTGGCTTTGGTACCAGCGCTCCGACGGCGGCGGGCTGCTGCGCCCCAGCCGGGTGGTTACCGTGCCACCGGCCTCGCCTGCCCGGGCGGCCTGTTCCACGAAGTCCACAGCCCGCGGATACGTCCGCGCCAACTGCGGCATGAGGCGGCCGGATTCGCCGGACGTGGCACCGTACATCGCCCCGAGCAGGGCCACCTTGGCTTTCGCGCGGTCACCGCCGAAGCCCTTGGCGGCGATGCCCGCATAGAGATCCTGGTCCCGCGCGGCTTCGGCCATCACCGAATCCCGTGCCAGCGCCACCAGAACCCGCGGCTCCAGTTGCGAGGCGTCGGCCACGATCAGCTTGTAGCCGGGATCCGCGTGCACGGCACCACGGATCTGCCGGGGGATCTGGAGGGCGCCGCCGCCCCGCGAGGCCCAGCGGCCGGACACCACTCCGCCCACCACGTACTCTGGCCGGAACCTCCCGCCCGCCACCCAGGCATCGAGCCACGACCAGCCGTTCGCCGTATGCAGCCGCGACAGTTTCTTGTACTCCAGCAGCGGGCCGATGACCGGGTGCGAAGAGTCCTTCAGCTCCCATTTGCTGGTGCTCTTCACCTCGATGCCGTTGCGGTGCAGGGCGCGGATGAGTTCCTGCGGGGAGTCCGGGTTCAGCATGGGGGAGCCAAGCAGTTGCCGCAGTTCGGCGGCCAGCGCCTCCAGCCGTGCCGGCCGCTGCCCGGCGGGCGGACGCGGGCCAAGGTAGCCGGCCAGGATTTCCTCGTGCAGATCCTCCCGCCACGGCACGCCCGCGTACTGCATCTCGGCGGCGATCATCGCGCCTGCTGATTCAGCTGCCAGCAGCAGCTGCAGGCGGCCGCGCATGCTGCCATCGGTGCCGGCCCCGGCCAGGGCGGACTGCTGTGTGGCGTACTCGGTCCGCAGCTCTTCCGGGGTATGGCGCAGGGGCGGCGCGCTGCCCGGGTCCTCGAACAGGGCGCCCTGGTCCGCCGGGGGAGCAGGGGGAAGCAGCGACTTCGGCGGCAGGACCGGATCGTCCGCTGGGGTCCTGTCCGACGTGCGGGCGTACTCGGTGTGGGCGGTGAACTGCGAAAACGCCAGGATGTTGCCGCAGAGCGTGAGGTCGTAGCAGCGCTCCAGCTCCACGCCGGCCCGCAGCAGCGCCGGGTACCAGTCCTGGGTACGGTGCCAGATCCAACGGGGCGGCGTCGGGCCGCCTTCCAGTTGGCGGACGACGGCGGGAAGGTCGCCAATGCTGACGACGCGGACTTCGGGATTGGCCGGCTGGGGTTCGCCCGCCTGGGTGAGTTCCTGCAGCGCGGCCCCGGAGGGGTGGGCGGCGAGCAGGACATACATGCTCCAATTGTGCACGCTTGGCGGGACGCCTCTGTACGGCGGTTCCCGTCCGCCTTGTCCACGTCGGCTTTATCCACATAGCTGACGGCGCACCTTACCTGCCACCGCACCGGCATGGAGAGTGGCTCCATGAGCAGGCACCAGATACTTCCGCCACCGTCGGGGCAGGGCCCTGCCGGGTCCGCCGGCTACGCCCCAGGCTCGCCGCCGGCTGGTACATCGCGTGCACCCGCCGGCCCGGCGGACGGGGCCGCTGACGCATGGCTGCCGGACGCATCCGGCGAAGTGCTGCTGGTGACGGCGTCGGCTTTCCTCCGCTCGGAGGTGGAACGGATTGTTGCTGCCGCCGGCGGACGCCTGCGCGTGGCCGTGGATGCAGCAGAGGGCGGCCGTCACTGGGACGGGGCGGCGGCGGTGCTGGTGGGCAGTGACATCAGGGAGCTGCCGCCCCGGCGGCGGGCGCCTGCCGTCCTCGTCGGCCTGGACGGCGAGGGGGACAGCCTGTGGCATCTGGCCGCCGCGCTTGGAGCCGAACGCGTGGCCGTGCTCCCGGATGCGGCTGCCTGGCTGGCTGACCATCTAAGCCGGTCACGGTCGCCGGGGCCCGGTGGGCTGGTTCTCGGCTTGACCGGCGGCTGTGGCGGTGCAGGAGCCACCACGGCGGCCATCTGGATTGCGCAGGCAGCGGCGGGCATGGGTGTGCGCGTACTGCTGGTGGATGGCGATCCCTGGGGCGGCGGGCTGGAACTGGCCATCGCCGCCGAGGACTACCCGGGGTTGCGCTGGCCGGACCTGTCCGACGCCCGGGGCAGCATCGATCCCCTCCAGCTGGCCGACTCCCTGCCTGTGTCCGGCGGTTTCTCGTTCCTGTCCTGGCCCGCCAGCCGCGAACAGCCCGATCAGGTGGCAGGGCCAGCTGCCGCCGGTGTCCTGGACGCTGCCCGGCGGGGTTACGAACTCGTGGTGGTGGACATTGGCCGCCGCGCCGAGCCGCTGAAGACGTTCGCCTGGGACTGCGACCGCATCTTTGTGGTGGTTCCGGCCCAGCTGAAGGCCGCCGTGGCCGCGGTGCGGTTGCTGCAGGAATTCCCGCCCGTGGAAGCGTCGGTGCTGATGCGTGGCAAACCGGGGGCCGCCATTGACGGCCCGCTCCTCGCCGACGCCATCGGGCTTCCCGTCCTGGGCCGGGTGCCGGAACTGCGCGGCATGGCTGCCGCAGTGGAATCCGGCAGGCTCCTGGATCTTGGCAGGCGGCGCAGCGTGCGGCGCTTCGCCGGCACGGTGCTCGATTCCCTCGGTGACGGGCTGCCCGTGGGAGAACCGGTATGACCCCGGGCGAAGGGGAGGCATCCAGGGCTGTTGCGGCACCTCCCGATGTTTCCGCGCTGCCGCCACGGTCCCGGCGAAGTGCCCGGATCCTGGAAGGGCAGCGGCGCGGACCCCATCAGGGCGGGACGCCTGCCCGGGGCCGTCCTGTCGATGCGGGCCTCCTGGAATCGGTGCGCGAATCGATGATGGCCGAAGCCGGGGCTGTGACTCCGTCCCGGGTGGCCGCTGCGGTCCAGGCCACCGGAAAGCTGCTCGGAACTGCGGGAGCGCTCGCCGCAGTGGAACGGATCAGCGCGGAACTGAACGGACTGGGTCCCCTGCAGGAGCTCACCCGGGACCCCGCCGTGACGGACATCTTCGCCAATGCCCCGGACTCCGTTTGGGTGGACCGGGGGCGCGGCATCGAGCGTGTGGCGGTGGCATTCGAGGGCGAATCCCAGCTGCGCGCGCTCGCCTGCAGGCTGGTGGCGGCGGGCGGCCGGCGGCTGGATGACGGGTCGCCCTGTGTTGATGTCCGCCTCCCGGGCGGCTACCGTGTCCACGCTGTCCTGCCGCCCGTCTCCACGGCGGGGACCCTGTTGAGTATCCGCATCAGGCGCGAGCACGTTTTCGGCATGGCTGAACTGCAGGAAGGAGGCATGTTCAGCGGGCCGGTCCGGGACGTACTGGAGAACGTAGTGGAGCAGAGGCTGAGCTTCCTGGTCAGCGGCGCCACCGGCTCCGGAAAGACCACCCTGCTGTCAACGCTGCTGGGGCTGTGTGCGGCGGGGGAGCGGTTGGTCCTCATCGAGGACGCCTCGGAACTGAATCCTGTCCACCCGCACATCGTTTCCCTGGAGTCCAGGCACGGAAACCTGGAAGGCGGCGGCGAAGTGGACCTGGGCGAACTGGTACGGCAGGCCCTGCGCATGCGACCCGACAGGCTGGTGGTGGGTGAGTGCCGCGGCGCCGAGGTCCGGGAGCTTCTTACCGCCATGAATACAGGCCACAGCGGCGGAGGCGGCACCATCCACGCCAACACAGCGGCCTCGGTTCCGGCCAGGCTCACGGCCCTTGGTGCACTGGCAGGGTTGAGCCCGGACGGTGTGCGGCTGCAGGCAGCCAGTGCGTTGGACGTGGCCATCCACGTCGAACTGACACCCCGGGGACGCGAGGTCACGTGCATCGGTGTTTTCGTCGATTCGCCGGAGGGGCTGACTGTGGTGCCGGCCCTGGAAACTGCGGCCGGTGTCGCAGGACCCGCGTGGCCGGCGCTGGCCGCGCGACTCGGCATGGACCCGGAGGACATCCGGTGATTGTCCTGCTGGCGCTTGCCCTGTCCCTGGCGGCGCTGCTGCTGCTCAAGCCGCCCCGGGGTGCTGCCGCGCGGCTGCACCGTGCCGCGGGCCGGCCGCCAGCCCGGGCATCCGGTCTGATGGGCAGGCCCGCCTCCAGGCGATTCACCCGCCGTAAGAAACTGGGATCGGGAAAGAACGCCACTGTGGGGACACCCCTTACCGTCCTGGTGCAGCAGCTGGCTGCACTGCTGAAAGGAGGCCGGACACTTGCCAGGCTGTGGGACGAACTCTGGATCGTTTATGGAACGGACGGCCCGCAACCATCTGCGGGGGATGCTGCTGCCGGTCCGGCCAAGGGAGGGCTGTCGGACGGTTCCCTTGCCGTGCTGGCTGCAGCACGCGGTGCCGCGGCGCGTGGCACACCGGTGTCGGCGGCCATCAGGCGGGCGCTGCCGGAGGTGTTTCCAGGCGGGCACCGGGAGGCAAGGATCTGGTCCGAGCTGGCAGCCTGCTTCGATATCGCCGAGGCCAGCGGATGCCCCCTCGCTGATGTGCTCACCCGCTTTGCGGCCCAGCTCGAGGTGGAGGCCGACGCGGACGCGGCGCGCCAGACTGCCCTGGCCGGTCCAAAAGCCACGGTCTCGCTGCTGACCTGGCTGCCGTTGATGGGCCTTGGGCTCGGGATGGCACTGGGCGTTGACCCGCTTGCCATGCTGTTGGGTACGCCCCTTGGCCTGGCTGCCTTGCTGGGCGGCGTGGCCCTGACCGTTGCCGGCAGGCTCTGGTCCTCGCGCCTGGTGGCAACTGCCGCGGGAACCGGGAAGCTGTGACGGGCACCGGCATCGCAGCATTGGGGCTGTTCGCCGTCCTTGCCGCCGCAGCGTTCCTGGCCTGCGCCGGACGAGGCAGGGCCCGGACACGGCTCCGCACCCTCGAATTACATGACCCGGGCCCGGGGCATACGCCAATAATCCCGGAACCCCGCAACCGGGCCGGACCCGGCCTTGCCGACACCGCCATGATGCTCGAACTTGTAGCGGCCATGCTCGACGCCGGTTCCAGCATCGGCCGCGCCTTGGAACTGGTCTCCATGTCCGCCTCGGCGAAGTACAGCGAATCACTGCGGCCGGTGGTTTCAGCCCTGGCCATCGGTGCCGATTGGGAAACGGCCTGGCGCAGCTCCGCCGTCCGCCGGCCCGACATCCTCGAGTTGCGGGATGCACTGGGCTTCGCTGCGCTGACCGGCGCGCCGTCGTCGGCCATCCTCTACGCCCAGGCGGCCAGGCTCCGCCGGGAACGCTTCCGGGCCGCCGAAAAGCGTGCCGCGTCGCTGGGCGTCAAGCTCGTCATTCCGCTGGGACTGTGTTCGCTCCCCGCCTTCATCTGCCTCGGCGTCGTCCCCGTACTGCTGGCCCTGGTGCCTTCAGGCTCCTGACCGGGGGCTCCTGACCGCAGCAGCGGGGCTCCAGCGGCCCCGGGCAGGAGCCCGCTGTCCAGTCCTCCACAGCGGCTGGCCGCCACTGCTTATCCACTTACCGAAACAGGGACCTTACCGGCCGCCGCCCGCGCCGGAAGAGTCATCACCAGCCGGAAGAACCTCCGGCGCTACGGAAGGAAAAACCACATGTCCACGAATCACCACCGTCACACCTTTGCCGGCACGTCCGCGCTCGCCGCCCGGCCCGCTCCCGCAGGCCGCAGCGCCGGCGGGCCACAGTCCATCGGCCGCGCACGGGACAGCACCCTGCCGGCAAACGTCGTGGAGCTGCGGCCCGGGGCCGGTACGTCCCGCCGCCGGCGGCGCTCCGTCCGGCTGATGGGGTCGGAAGCCGGAATGGCCACCGCCGAGTACGCCATCGCCACCCTCGCCGCGGTCGGATTCGCGGGCCTTCTGGTCTTCATCCTCCGCAGCGATGAAGTCCGGGGTTTCCTGCTGAACCTGATCCGTACGGCACTGGCGTTGCCGTGACAGCTGCGCCGGCCGCGCGGGGAGCCGCTCCGCGGCGGGCGAATAGTTCAGCTGCGTGCCGGGGTGCGGTCACAGCCGAGTTCGCCGTCACCCTTCCCGTCGTGGTGGCCTTGTTGGCCATGCTCCTGGCTGGAGCCGCCGCCGGTGTCACCCAGCTGCGGATCGAGGAGGGGGCGCGGTCCGGCGCCAGGGCCCTGGCCAGGGGCGAAGACCCTGCCACCGTGGCGCAGACCGTCCGCACCCTCGCGGGTGGAACAGCAGCCGCCACGGTGGCAGCCGAGGGCGAATGGTTCAACGTCACCGTGACGGACCGCGTGGGAGGCCCGCTGGGAACATCCATCCCGTGGACCCTCACTGCCCGGGCGTCCACCCGAGCGGAGCGCACGGCCGGTGCGCCAGCAGGGAGCAGCGGCCTCACCGACGGAAAGGGGAACAGGTGACAGCGGGCCGCCCGGGTCAACGCCGTGGTCAGCAAGCCCGTCCTGGCCCCGATCACCGGGAACGGGGATCAGGCACCGTTCTCGCGGCCGGGCTGGCGTTGGTGGTCCTGATGGCAGCCGTGCTGGTGATGCTCCTGGCCCAGTCAGCGGTGCAGGCCAGCCGTGCGGCGTCGGCCGCGGACCTGGCAGCGCTCGCAGGGGCCGACGCCCTGCGCGGAATCTCGGCAGGCGAGCCCTGCACCGTGGCCAACGACGTCGCGTCCCGGCACGCGGCACGGGTCCTCAGCTGCGTAAAGGGCCCCGGGTTGACCCTCGAGGTCAGGACGGAACTGCACGAACGATCGATGCTGGGCGCGGCCACCGGGCGAGCTCGTGCCGGACCGCCGCCCTAGGCTGCCTGCGGCGACGGCAGGGAACCTAGGTGAGCCGGGATCCTGTGTCCGGCTGTTCAACCGGCGCGGACTCTGTGGCGTCCTTCAGCAGGACGCCCAGCAGGGTGATGGCGGCTGCCTTGTCCAGCGGGTTGTTCTTGTTGCCGCATTTGGGTGACTGGACGCAGGACGGGCACCCGGACTCGCACTCGCAGGCTTCGATGGCGGCACGGGTGGCCGCCAGCCACACCTTGGCCTTCTCGAAACCGCGCTCAGCAAATCCGGCGCCGCCGGGGTGCCCGTCGTACACGAAGATGGTGGGCACCCCGGTGTCTGCGTGCAGGGCCGTCGACACACCGCCGATGTCCCAGCGGTCGCTGGACGCCACCAGCGGCAGCAGGCCTATCGCGGCGTGTTCGGCAGCATGCAGGGCCCCGGGGAACTGGGCCTCGATGAGACCGGCGGCGGTGAGGGAGCGGTTGTCCACCACGAACCAGACCGCCTTCGTGAACAGGTCCCTTGCCCCGAGTTCGAGCGGCTCCTCGCCCAGGATTTCATTGGAGACCAGGGCCTTGCGCTGGAAGGAGACAACCTGGGTGGTCACCTTCACGTCACCGAAGTGGACAGTGATGTCGCCCCACTGCATGGTCCGCTGTGTTTCCAGCACCTCAATCTGGGTGACGTCCCGGGCCGTGGTGTAGTAATCGGGGTTGGCCCGGCGGACCACCACGCAGTGGTCCTCCTCATTCAGGTCTTCCACCACATAGCTGTCGCCCTGGTGGATGTACACGGCCCCGTTGTGAGCCTGGTAGTGGGTCTGGGGGGAGTCCATGGTGCCCAGCAGCGAGCCGGTGTCCGCGTCCACGATGCTGACGGGACCGCCGCCGTCGGCCCTTAAGTTGACCATGGCTGCGGCGCTCTGGGGGTGCGTCCAGAACCAGCCGGCCGGGCGCCGGCGCAGGTACCCCTGCGCGACCAGCCGGTCCAGCAACCCCTCGGCGGTGGCGCCGAACAGGCCCAGCTCGCCCGGACCGAGGGGAAGCTCGGCTGCGGCAGCGCAGAGGTGCGGACCCAGTACATAGGGGTTGGCGGGGTCGAAGACCGTGGCTTCCACCGATACATCAAAAATAGCCTCGGGGTGGTTCACCAAAAAGGTGTCCAGGGGATCGTCGCTGGCCACAAAGGCCGCAATGGCATCCTGCCCGGCCCGGCCGGCACGGCCAATCTGCTGGAACAGCGACGCCCTGGTCCCCGGCCAGCCCGCCACCAGAACGGCGTCCAGCCCGGATATGTCGATGCCCAGTTCCAGCGCCGACGTGCTGGAAACCCCCAGCAGCTGGCCTGACCGCAGGGCCTTCTCCACTGCCCGGCGTTCCTCCGGCAGGTAGCCGGACCGGTAGGCGGCCACCCGCTGCGGCAGGCTGGGATCCACCTCGTCCAGCAGGCGTTTGGTGATGGTCGAAATGGTTTCGGCTCCGCGCCGCGACTTGATGAACGCGATGGTCCGGACCTGGGCCGAGACGAGGTTGGCCAGCAGGTCCGCGGTTTCGGCCACAGCGGTCCGCCGCTCCTTCGCCCCGTTTTCACCGCGCAACTCGGTCAGCGCAGGCTCCCAGAACGCCACAGTGGTGGAACCGTGGGGCGAGGCGTCCCGGGAAACGGCCTTGACCGGTGCACCGATCAGCCGGGAGAAGGACGTGTCAGGGTCAGACGCCGTGGCGGATGCGGCAATGAACACCGGCTCAGGGAAGGAACTGCCGGCCCCGTAGTAGGCGCAGATCCGGCGGAGCCGCCGCAGCAGGTTGGCCACATGGGAGCCGAACACGCCGCGGTAGCTGTGGGCCTCGTCCACGATGACGTACCGGAGGCGGCGGAAGAATCCCGCCCACCATGCATGGTTGGGCAGGATGCCGAAGTGCAGCATGTCGGGGTTGGCGAGGATGAAGTTGGCGTGGTCGCGGATCCAGCGCCGGGACGCGGGGTCCGTGTCGCCGTCGTAGGTTTCGGCCCTGACAGTGGGCAGCCTGAGCGCACGGATGGCGTTGTGCTGGTCCGCGGCCAGGGCCTTGGTGGGGGAGAGGTACAGGGTGACCGCTCCGTCGTCGTGGATCTTCCCGGGCTCGGCCAGCACCCGCAGCTCGGACCGGTGGATGGCGTCCAGCGCCGGCAACTGGTAGGCGAGCGACTTTCCCGACGCCGTTCCGGTGGCCACCACCACGTGGCCGCCGCCATGGGCGATGTCTGCCGCCTCCACCTGGTGCCGATACGGTTCGCCGATCCCCAGCGAGCCGTAGGCCGCCACCAGGTCCGGGTGCACCCAGTCCGGCCACGGCTCATGGACCGCGGCGCGCGCGGGAATGGTCCGGACATGACGCAGCTGCTCCGGGTCCGGGCCGCGGCCCAGCAACGGGATCAGGGAGTCATGGGGATTCACCCCAACATTGTTTCACCCGGCACGGACACCGCCGGCCGGGTTCGCCATCGGGGTAACGGACCTGCGTGCAGATCGGCGGCGGAGTCAGCTCAGGGACAGGTCCGAACCGTCGTGCGACGCCGAGAGCATCAGCACCTGCGAAACAGTGCTCCACCCCAAGTGGGAGTACAGCTTCTGGCCGTCGATGGAGGCCAGCAGCAGCCCCGTCTGCACGTCGTGTTCGAAGGCCTGCGCTGCCAGGGCCCGCATGATGAAGCTGCCCAGTCCGCGGCGCTGGAACGCCGGCTCGGTGATGATTTTGTCGAAGACCGCCGTCTCGCCCACCACGAACACCCTGCCGCTGGCGGCAAGCGCCTCACCGGACTTGACCTCGGCATAGTGCACGCCGTGGTGGGTGGACGTGGTCAGGGACAGGTCGTCGTCGGAGAGCCAGGGGTCCTCGGCATCCTGCGTTTCCATGTCCACGATCATCATGGTCTGGGAACCGGAGGTGACGTTCAGCCCGTGCCTGGCCGCCAGCGCCGTGTAGCGGGGAATGTCATTGGTGAGGATGGTCAGGACCCGCGGCGCGGCTTCCGCAGTCCTGGCGGCCAGCTCACCAAATTCCTGGTCAGTGGGGTCGGCGGCGAAGTATTCCCATTCCCCGCTGGTGTCGGACCGGAGGGCGGCGGGGAAGCGGCCCTCGGTTGATGTCTGGTACCCGCGGCAGCCGGCCCAGCCCGCCACCCACACTTCAAGAAGGCCAGTGATGTCTTCAATCAACGTTTCCGGACTCATGGCATGAAGACTATGCCAGCCCGATCACAAGCAACAGGGTGCGCCCCAGAGCTTATGCAATTCGTGATGGAGCGGACGCGGACACGGCCCGTGGAAAGACGGATACCCTTAAATACGTGGCTTTGAACCGAATCGTCCTTTTTTACGGCTTTACCCCCATCCCGGATCCCGACGCAGTGCGGCTCTGGCAGCGTGCCCTCTGCGAGAAGCTCGGCCTGACCGGCAGGATCATCATCTCCAAGGACGGCATCAACGCCACCGTGGGCGGCGAGATCGGCGCGGTCAAGCAGTACGTCAAGACCACCCGCGAATACAAGGGCTTCCACGGCATCGACGTGAAATGGTCCGACGGCGGCGCGGAGGACTTCCCCCGGCTGAGCGTCAAGGTCCGCGACGAAATTGTCTCCTTCGGCGCGCCCGGCGAGCTCACCGTGGACGCCGGCGGCGTGGTGGGAGGCGGAACACACCTGAAGCCGGAGGAACTGCACGAACTGGTGGAAGCCCGGAAGCAGTCCGGCGAAGAAGTGGTCTTCTTTGACGGCCGCAACGCCTTCGAGGCCCAGATCGGCAGGTTCAAGGACGCCGTGGTGCCGGATGTGGCCACCACGCATGACTTCATCAAGGAACTGGATTCCGGCAAATACGACGCCCTGAAGGACAAACCGGTGGTCACCTACTGCACCGGTGGAATCCGCTGCGAAGTCCTGTCCAGCCTCATGGTCAACCGCGGCTTCACGGAGGTCTACCAGCTCGACGGCGGGATTGTCCGCTACGGCGAGGCCTTCAAGGACCAGGGCCTGTGGGAGGGCTCGCTGTACGTCTTCGATAAACGCATGCACCTCGAATTCAGCGACGACGCCAAAACCATCGGTGAATGCGTCCGCTGCAAGGCGCCCACCAGCAAGTTCGAGAACTGCTCCAATCCCAGCTGCCGCACCCTCACGCTGTACTGCGCGGACTGCGCCGCCAGCCCGGAAACCCTCCGCTGCCCCGGGGGCTGCGCGGCCTGACCGGCCGCACCACCAAAGTCCGCCGGCTTACAACTTGCGGAGCCGGAACGCGTAGTTCGCTCCCGTCCTGGCCTCCACCGTGACGGTCAGCGCAGTCGGCGCCGAAAGGTAGATGACGTTCTCACGGTTGATGCCGCAGCGCAGGCCCAAATCCACCAGGGTCAGGGTATCGCTGCGGACGGTGAAGTTCACTCGGCGCTGGCTCCGACATGCAAGTGTCAACGCGTAGGTTCCTGTTCCCAGGGCGGGCGAGGAGTCGGACCGCATTTCGCCGGCAGCCAGCACGCCGGCGCCGATGTGGACGGCGGGCTGCGGAGCCTCCGGGAGCGTGCGGGCCACCCACCCGTCCAGCTCATCCTGGCCCACGGGGTCGCGCGTCAGCGGGTCCCTGGTGAAGAGGGGACCGGGGTCGGCGGTCGCTTCGGCCCCCGCCGACGCGGCGTAGCTCCGGCCGTCGTCGTACGTGTATTCGCAGCCGCCCAGCGCCAGGCCGGCCGCCAGCACAACGCCAACGACGGCGCCGGCCGGCTTCCGCGCTGGCGTCGCCCGTGCTGTCGCTCGTGCTGTCGCTTCGCGAGGTACTCCCACGGGACGGGGCACGGAGAATCTCCGCACACTGGGCATATCCCGACTTTATGCCTGCGGGCGCCCGCCTGCCAGAGCAGGAACCACCGTATTAACGCGCTGCCGCCGGAGCCAGCTGGTAGGCATAAATGAGCGGCGCATCAACGCTTGAAGTGCTGATTTCGAGCCGGCCCGCTTCGGGGAGCGCAACCTTGGACGTCTCTTTGCTGCCGTTGCAGGCAGCCCCCGCCTCGGTGATCGCGGCACCGTTCAGCGAGACCGCGAAGAAGGCCTTTCCGCCGCCGTCGCAGGTGGCCGTCAGCGTGTAATTGCCCGCGGGGACGTCGGCCGCCTCCTGCACGATGCGGTCGCGGTTGAGGATCTTGCCGGCGTCGTCAAGCACCGAGTCCGGGGCCGTGGGGAGCGCCGTGGTGCGCCACTGCGGAACGTCGGCGTTTTCCACCGAAACAACTGATGAGCAGCCAGCCAGGGCCAGGGCAGCCAGCGCGGCAGCAGCGGCGGCGAGGGCCTTCAGCTTCGGCCCGCCGGACCGTTCCGGAGGGTGGGCGGGGGACCGCACGCGGGCACGCGCCAGGAAGGGAAGGCTGGAAGGCATGCCTCAACGCTACCTGCTGTCCGGTCCCGGACTAAACTTGTCCGGTGCCTGAAACCCCTTTTGAGTTCACTGCCGGCAACACTCCCGACGCTCCCCGCAGCGACCTGCCCCACCTGCTGCGGGCGCTTGCCGCGGACCTGCGGCGGCTGGACTACAAGCTCGACGGCGTCGCGGGCCTCCTGGGCCCGTCAGCGTCCGCCGCGCTGAACCGGGACCAGATCATCCCTGCGATGCTGGCCGTGGACCGCGCCGTCCGGGAGGACGCCGCCGCGGCGCCGCTGGCCGCCGTCGTGCGCCTCTGGCTCCTGGCAGAACCGCAGGACAGGGCAACGCTCGACGCCGCCCTGCCGGGGATCCGCGCGGAAGGCCTGGAAGAGCTGGGGCTGCTGCAGCCCGTACCCGGCACCGGCCGGCTGTCCGCCAAGGCGGACCTGCGGCCCTACGGCTGGGAGAAGAATGAAGACGGCAGCGGCGGCGCCGAACTGTGGGTGGCCAGCGACCTCGCCGCGCACCAGCAGTCCGGTGTCCTGCGGCATGACCACGTCCTGGGCATCGGGCAGGCTTCCACCACCCTGGTGCAGACCACCGTCCGCCGGCATACCGCCCGCGCCCTGGACCTGGGAACCGGCTGCGGAATACAGTCCTTCCACCTGCTGCACCACTGCGAGCACGTCACGGCCACCGACATTTCAGCACGTGCCCTGGCGTTCACCCGCTTCAACATCCTGCTCAACGCCGAGGCCCTCTCGGTCGACCCCGGCCGGCTGGCCGACCGCGTGAGCCTGCGGCTCGGTTCACTCCTGGAGCCAGTGGCGGGCGACGAATTCGGCCTGGTGGTGTCCAACCCGCCGTTCGTCATCACCCCGCGCAGTGCCGGCGAGGACGCCGCGGACCAGTTCACCTACCGCGACGGCGGCCTGCCGGGCGACGAAATCGTCGCTTCCCTCGTGGCGGACCTGCCCACGGTGCTGGCGCCCGGCGGCACGGCCCAGATGCTGGGCAACTGGGAAGTGGCAGCCGGTACCGAATGGCACGAACGGCCGCAGTCATGGGTCCGGCCCGGCACCGACGCCTGGTTCATCCAGCGCGAGCAGGTCAGCCCCGAACAGTACGCGGAGACCTGGTTGCAGGACGCTTCCGAGGGCAGGGACCGCGACCACTACCGCTACGCCTATGGGGCGTACCTTGCCGACTTCGCCTCCCGGAACGTCGAAGGCATCGGCTTCGGCATGGTGTGGCTCCGGCGCCCGGCGGAAGAAGCGCAGCCCGTGCTTCGCCGCTTCGAGGAAATCAGCTACCCCATCGAGCAGCCTGTCAGCCCCCACCTGGGCGCCGCCGTCGAACGCAGCGACTGGCTGGCGGCGCACTCTGTGGCGGACACGTACCTGCTGGTGGCCGGCGATGTCACGGAGGAGCGCCACCAGCGGCCCGGTGCCGAGCACCCGGGCGTGATCCTGCTGCGGCAGGGTGCCGGGCTGCGGCGTACCAACCTCCTCAGCACCGAACTTGCCGGGTTCGTGTCAGCGTGCGACGGCGACCTGACCGCCGGCCAGATTGCCGGCGCCCTTGAGGCGCTGCTGGGCAGCGGGGACGACGGATCCGGAGAGGACTCCTTCCGCGGAAGGCTGCTGGCCGACGTCGAAAATCTGGTCCGCGACGGCTTCCTCCTGCCAGCCGAAAACTGACCTTCCACCAGTGGTCTCCGCACCCCTTTTGGTACCCCCCGTTTTCCACATGAATGCGCAGGATTGTCCAAAATATGGTGAACTAGGCCAATATGGGCTCATCTGCCCCAGCAACCTTTTTCTGTAGGAGCACCGTGCCAAGCAAGGCCAAAACCGGCAAGAAACTCGTGATTGTGGAGTCTCCAGCCAAGAGCAAGACCATCGCCAAGTACCTCGGCGAGGGCTTCATTGTTGAGGCCTCCATCGGTCATATCCGCGACCTGCCGCAGCCGTCGGAGCTCCCCGCCGAACTCAAGAAAACCTCGGTAGGCAAGTTCGCCGTCGACATCGACCACGACTTCAAGCCCTACTACGTGGTGTCGCCGGACAAGAAGAAAAAGGTGACTGAGCTCAAGGCTGCGCTCAAGGACGCCGACGAACTTTATCTCGCAACCGATGGGGACCGCGAGGGCGAAGCCATCGCGTGGCACCTGCTGGAAGTGCTCAAGCCCAAGGTCCCCGTGTACCGGATGACCTTCGGTGAAATCACCAAGGAAGCCATCCAGCGCGCCATGGGCAACCTGCGCGACGTGGACCAGGACCTGGTGGACGCCCAGGAAACCCGCCGCATCCTGGACCGCCTCTACGGCTACGAAATTTCCCCGGTGCTGTGGCGCAAGGTGGCCCGCGGCCTCTCCGCCGGCCGGGTGCAGTCCGTGGTCACCCGCATGGTGGTGGACCGCGAACGCGAACGCATGGCCTTCAAGTCCGCGTCCTACTGGGACCTGACCGGACAGTTCGGCGCGGATTCCGGCTCCTTCAAAGCGAAGCTGGCCTCCGTGGACGGCGCCAAGGTTGCCTCCGGCCGCGATTTCAACGACGACGGCGTCCTCACGTCCAAGAACGTGGCGCACCTTAACGAGGAGCTGGCCGCATCCCTGGCCGCCGGGCTGCAGGACGCCCCCTTCACGGTCCGCTCCGTTGAAACGAAGCCGTACACCCGCCGGCCCGCCGCGCCGTTCACCACCTCCACGCTGCAGCAGGAGGCCGGCCGCAAGCTGCGCTTCTCCTCCAAGAGCACCATGCAGATCGCCCAGCGGCTGTATGAAAACGGCTACATCACCTATATGCGTACCGACTCCTCGGCGCTGAGCGACGAAGCCTTGACGGCAGCCCGCCGCCAGGCCTCCGAGCTTTACGGTCCCGAATACATTCCCGGTTCCCCCCGCGTCTACACCAACAAGGCAGCCAACGCACAGGAAGCCCACGAGGCCGTCCGCCCCGCCGGTGACTCCTTCCGTACCCCCGCCCAGGTTGCCTCCCAGCTCCGCGGCGACGAGTTCCGCCTCTACGAGCTGATCTGGAAGCGCACCGTCGCCTCGCAGATGGCGGACGCCAAGGGTTCGACGGCGACCATCCGCCTGGGTGCCGTGGCTGTCAGCGGCGACGCTGCCGGCCGCGATGCCGAGTTCAGCGCCTCCGGCACCGTCATCACGTTCCCCGGCTTCCTGGCCGCCTACGAGGAAGGCAAGGACGAAAGCCGCGGCGACGACGACTCCGACGAAGCCCGCCGCCTGCCGAACGTGGCCAAGGGCGACACGCTGAAGGCCTCGGACATCGTGGCAGTGGGCCACGAAACCTCGCCGCCCCCGCGTTACACCGAAGCGTCCCTGACGGCGGAGCTGGAAAAGAAGGGCATCGGCCGCCCTTCCACCTACGCCTCTACCATCTCCACCATCCAGGACCGCGGCTACGTCCGGAAGCAGGGCTCCGCGCTGGTGCCCAGCTGGATCGCGTTCTCCGTGATCCGCCTGCTCGAGCAGCACTTCTCGGATTACGTGGACTATGAGTTCACGGCGGACATGGAAGGCGACCTGGACAAGATCGCCAACGGCCAGGCCGCCGGAACCTCGTGGCTGCGGCACTTCTACTTCGGTGAAGACTCGGACCCCGGCCTGCTGAGCATCGTGAACAACCTCGGTGAGATCGACGCACGCGAGATCAACTCCATCCCCATCACGGACGAAATAACGCTGCGGGTGGGCAAGTTCGGACCCTACCTGGAAAGCTCTGCGGCCACGGTTGATCCCAAAACCGGCGAGATCGTCGAGTCCCCGCGTGCCAACGTCCCGGAGGACCTGGCCCCGGACGAGCTCACCGCCGCCAAGGCCGTGGAACTGATGGAGACGGCGGCGCCGGAGGAACGCGTTTTGGGCGCTGATCCGCACACCGGGCACACCGTCGTCGCCAAGAATGGCCGTTACGGCGCCTACGTCACCGAGGTCATTCCCGAGATGACCGAGGAACAGATCGCTGCCCAGCCGGTGGAGTACTACAAGAACGGCAAGCCCAAGCCGCCCAAGAAGCCGGTCAAGGCCAAGCCGCGCACCGGGTCGCTGTTCAAGTCGATGACGGTTGAGTCCGTCACCCTGGACGAGGCGCTGCAGCTCATGAGCCTGCCCCGGGCACTGGGGGAGGACTCCGAAGGAAACCTCATCACCGTCCAGAACGGACGGTTCGGCCCGTACCTGAAGAAGGGAACGGACTCCCGCTCCATCGGGACCGAAGAGGAAATCTTCACCATCACGCTCGAACAGGCGCTGGAGATCTACTCGCAGCCCAAGCAGCGCGGTGCCCGTGCCGCGGTGCCGCCGCTGGCCGAGTTCGGTCCGGACCCGGTGTCGGAAAAGAACATCGTGGTGAAGGAAGGGCGGTTCGGCCCGTACATCACCGATGGCATCACCAACATCACGGTTCCGCGGGCCACCTCGCTGGAGGAGCTCACCCGCGAACAGGCGGTGGAGCTGCTCGCCGAGAAACGCGCCAAGGGCCCGGTCAAGCGGACCGCCACCCGCAAGGCGCCGGCCAAGAAGAAGGCAACGGCCAAGAAGTAGCAGCGGGGCCGGCGCGTTTGCGCCGGCCACCGTATCGTGATCGGCTAGGGGAATGACTGAACAGACCGGAATCGCCGATCCCACGCCGCTCAACGACCTCGAGGAGAAGCTCGCCACGGGCAACGATCCCGACGCGAACCCAGTGGACGTCATCCTGTCGTTCCTCAACAGCGAGGTCTACATCATCAGCTCCGACGGCATCGAGGGCGAGGACTCACAGGTGGAGCCCCTGGTCCTGGGCAATTCCGAGGGCGCCCCCGTCCTGGCCGTCTTCTCGCACCCCACCCGGGTGGACCAGCAGTACCTGGATGCAGCGCCCAACGTGCTGGGAACCCAGGGCGCGGCCATCATCGCCAACATCGGCGAGGAACTGGGCCTGGTGATCAACCCCGGCGCAGCCTACGGATTTGAGATCAACCCGGAAGGCGTGGCGAACATCAAACGCGACTTCAAGCGCGCTGACGAGCAATAATGTCACCATGCGGCTAGGCGTCCTCGATATCGGGTCAAACACTGTCCACCTCCTCCTGGTGGATGCCCACCCCGGGGCGCGGCCGTTGCCGTTCGCCTCGCACAAACGGCCGCTGTCCCTGGTGCAGTATCTGGAACCGGACGGCAGCATCAGCGACGAGGGCCAGCACGAGCTCACCGAGTTTGTCCTGGAAGCCTGGGAGTTCGCCGCCCGCCATAAGGCCGAGGACCTCCTGGCCTTCTGTACCTCGGCCATCCGCGAGGCCACCAACGGCCCCGAGGTCCTGGCGCGCGTCAAGCACGAAACCACTGTGACGCTCCAGGAACTGACCGGCAGCGAAGAGGCCTCCATGACGTTCTTTGCCGTCAGGCGCTGGCACGGCTGGGGCGCCGGCCCCATCCTGAACCTGGACATCGGCGGCGGCTCGTTCGAAATGGCCTTCGGCCAGGACGAGCTCCCCGAAGTCGCAACCTCGGTACCGCTGGGCGCCAGCAGGCTCACCCGGGACTGGCTGGCTGAGGACCCGCCCTCGGCCAGGAGCGTCAAGGAACTGCGGCGGTACATCCGGTCAACGCTGAAGCCTGCGGTCCGCGAGTTCGATGGCCTGGGCAGGGCCAACCTGGTGGCCGGAACGTCCAAGACCTTCCGCTCACTGGCCCGCATCGCCGGTGCAGCGCCCAGCGCAGCCGGCCCCTACGTCAAACGGGAACTGAACGCCACGGACCTCGGCGTCTGGGCGCAGCGCATTTCCGCCATGAAGGCCGAGGACCGGCTGCACCTGCCCGGCGTCTCCGAGGCTCGGGCCCACCAGCTCCTGGCCGGTGCGCTGGTGGCGGAGGCCGCCCTGGAGCTGTTCAAGTTCAAGAAGCTCCGGATCTGCCCGTGGGCCCTGCGTGAGGGCCTCATCCTGCGCCGGCTGGACCAGCTGGTGTTCGCCGGGCCACTGGAGCCTGCGCCCCACATTGCGGCGCCGCCGGCCGTGCAGCCCACTTTCTAAAGGACCACTTAAAAGCGGAAGCACCGGCAGTGGCAACAGGAAAATGGGGGAAAACCTGTTGCCACCGCCGGTGCCCTGGCAGGCATCCCCATGCCTGCCGCATCACTCGCACCCTCAATGAGGTAATAACTACATTAGGACCGCAAGTTGTGCGCTCCCTGCACTGAACATGGGAGTTGCCTGTGAATGGGGGCAGCCTGCAATGATGGAGCCATGAGCAACCGAATCGCATTCCTTGGCTGTGGGTCCATGAACGAAGCCATCCTCGGCGGCCTGGTGGAAGCCGGCACCAACCCGGCAGACATCGTGGCAACAGTCCGCCGGGCCGAGCGTGCCGCTGAACTGGCCGAGCGGTACCACGGCATCACCGCGATCGCCGGCGAGGAGGAACCGGACAACAACCGGCAGGCCGCGAAAGGGTCCGCCGTCGCGATCCTTGGCGTCAAGCCGGTGGGCATTGCGGACCTTGCCCGGGAGATCAGCCCCGCGCTCACCCCGGACACGATCGTAGTCAGCGTTGCCGCAGCCGTCTCCATCGCCCAGCTTGAAGCCGCCCTCCCGGCGGGGCAGCCCGTTATCCGGACCATGCCCAACACCCCGGCGAAACTGGGCCGCGGCGTCATCTCCGTCTCGCCCGGCACCAACTGCACACCCGGCCAGCTCCAGCAGGTGAAGGACCTCTTCCAAGGTGCGGGGACCGTCGTCGAAGTGCCCGAGGAACAGGTGGACGCGCTCTCGGCCATCAGCGGCTCCGGCCCCGCCTACGCCTTCTACCTGGCTGAGGCCATGGCCTCGGCAGGGGAAGAGCTGGGCCTGGACCGCGATCTCGCAGTGCTGCTGGCACGGGAGACCGTGGCGGGCGCCGGCTTTATGCTGGCAGAGCCCGGCGCGGATCCGTCGGCGCTCCGCAAGTCAGTAACCAGCCCCAACGGCACCACCGAACGCGCCATTGCCACCTTCGATGAACAGGGCATTCCGTCCATCATCGCGGCCGGCGCGCGGGCAGCAGCGGACCGGGCAGCGGAAATCACCAAGCAGCTCGGCTAAGGGCGGGCCGCGAACCGCTCCAGCAGGTCCACGTGGCCTGAGACGATCAGCATGTCGCGGGAGGAAACCTTGGTCTCCGGGCGGGCGTAGGTGAAGTCCTCGCCCGGGGACTTCACACCGACGATTGTCACGCCGTACTTCGAGCGGACCTTCGATTCATCCAGCGTGAAGCCTACCGTTTCGCGTGGCGGGTACATCTTGACGATGGCGAAGTCGTCATCGAATTCAATGAAGTCCAGCATGCGGCCGGACACCAGGTGCGCCGCCCGGACGCCGGCGTCCGCTTCCGGATAAATCACGTGGTTGGCGCCAATCCGGGTCAGGATCTTGCCGTGGGACGGCGTAATGGCCTTCACCCACAGGTGCTCGATGCCAAGGTCCACCAGGTTCACCGTGATCAGCACCGAGGACTCGATTGAGGTGCCCACGCCCACCACTGCCGAGCTGAATTCCTGCGCACCGAGCTGGCGCAGGGCGTCGATGTTGGTGGCGTCCGCCTCCACCACATGGGTCAGCAGCGGAGCCCACTTCTGCACCAGGCTCCGGTCCCGCTCGATCGCCAGGACCTCGCGGCCCTGCTTGACCAGTTGCTCGGCCGTGGACGAGCCGAAGCGGCCCAGCCCGATAACCAGCACCGGCGCGTTGTGGGCGGGGCGCCGGGAAGCTTCTGACGAACTAGCCAATGATGGGCCTCTCTTCGGGGTAGTGGTACAGCTGGCTGCGCTGGCGCAGGGCCAGGGCAGCGGCGAGGGTCACGGTGCCCACGCGGCCTGCGAACATGAGCGCGGTGAGGACGTAGACACCTTCGGGCGCCACCTCGGCGCTGAGCCCGGTGCTCAGGCCAACGGTGGCGAAGGCCGAAATCGTCTCAAACAGTACCCGGTCCAGGGACGCGCCGCTGATCTGCAGAAGCAGGAAGGCGGAGACGGAAACCAGTGTGGCACCGGCAACGATCACGGAAATGGCCACCCGCATGGTGCCCTGCGGAATGGTCCGGCCGTACACCTTCACGTCCGCGTCGCCGCGCGCCTCGGCAATGATGGCCAGGAACATGACGGCAATGGTGGTCACCTTGATGCCGCCCGCCGTCGATGCCGAGCCGCCGCCGGCGAACATCAGTGCGTCCGTGAGCAGCTTGGTGGTTGATTCCATGTGGTTCTGGTCCACCAGGTTGAAGCCGCCGGATCGGGTCATGACGGAGGCAAAGAGGGAATGGGTCAGTTTGTCACCGAGCCCCATGGGCCCGATGGTGCGGGCGTTGTCCCACTCCATCAGCGCCCAGAGGAACGCTCCGGCGGCCAGGAGGATGAAGGAGACCTGGATGGTGAGCTTGGTGTGCAGGTTCCATTTCTTCCAGTTCAGCCCGTTCTGCTGCAGGACCATCACCACCGGAAAGCCGAGGCTGCCCAGGAAGACTCCCACCATGAGGGGAATCAGGATCCACAAGTCTGTCTCGTAGGGCACGATGCCGTCCGAGTGCGGCGTGAAGCCGGCGTTGTTGAACGCTGAAATGGCGTAGAAGATGCCGTGCCAGACGGACTGCCAGAAGCCCTCGCCGAGGGTGAGGAAGCGGGGGATCAGGGTCAGGGCCAGAATGCCTTCGATGACCACCGACGTGGTGATGACGATCCGGAGCAGGGTGCCGACCTCGCCCAGGCGCCCTGCGTTGTTCATGGACTCGGCGGCGATAATCTTGCCGCGCACGCCGAGCCGCTTGCTGACCATGAGCGCCAGGAGCGAGGCCAGGGTGAGGGTGCCCAAACCACCGATGAAGATGCCCACCAGGATCACCAGCTGTCCGAAGAAGGACCAGTGGACCGCAGTGGACACCACCGTCAGCCCGGTGACACAGACCGCCGAAACGGCCGTGAACAGGGCTTGGTGCAGCGGCGTGGCTGTGCCGGAGGCAGAGGACACCGGAAGGGACAGCAGGAAGGTGAACACCAGGCACACCCCGGCGAATGCGCTGAGGGCGAGCCGGGCGGGGGAGGTGTTGGCGATGTCGTCGATGAAGTCGCGCAACCGGGTAAAGATCCAGAGGCCCTCCCGCTCCTGCGCTGGGGGGTGCCAGCTGGCCGGGGTCCGGGGCCTCGACTGGCTTTGCGTCATGTGTGGCTTTTCCTCGGTCGAATCTGCTTCCCCCAGTAGTAAACCACTAAAGGCCGCGTCATGGCCGGGCCGGCAGGGTGCTGTGCTCAGGTAGCCTGTGATTGATGACATACCTGCCCGGCCTCCGCCAGCCCGCGCCGCCAACGATGGTGGCATGGGGCGCTGACATGACGGCGTACAACTTTGGCCACGGGCACCCCATGGCGCCCGCGCGGATGGAGCTCACAGCGCGCCTGGCGGAAAGCCTGGGCCTGTTCCACCTGGACCATGTGGCGGTGGAAGCGCCGGGCGTGGCAACGGACAGTGAACTCGAAGCAGTCCACTCGGCGGACTACGTGGCAGCGGTGCGGAAGGTCAGCGCCGATCCGTCCACCCCCGATGAATCGAGGGGCCTGGGCACCGAGGACGACCCCGCGTTTGCCGGCATGCATGAGGCCGCCGCCCGGCTGGCCGGCGGCTCGCTGCTGGCGGCCTCCCGGATCCTGGACGGCTCGGCCGTGCACGCCGTCAACTTCGGTGGAGGCATGCACCACGCCGCCCGGGAAAGGGCCAGCGGCTTCTGCATCTACAACGACGCCGCACTGGCCGTGCAGAAGCTGCTCGACGGCGGCGTCCGCAAGGTGGCGTACATCGACGTCGATGCCCACCACGGCGATGGAACGGAAAGCATCTTCTGGAACGATCCCCGGGTGCTGACACTCTCGCTGCACGAATCGGGAATGACCCTCTTCCCCGGTACAGGCTTCGCCAACGAGATCGGCGGCCCGGAGGCCGAGGGGACGGCAGTAAACGTGGCCCTGCCCTCGGGAACCGGGGATGCCGGCTGGCTGCGGGCGTTTTATGCGGTGGTTCCCCAGGTGGTGGCCGCCTTTGCACCGGAGGTGATTGTGAGCCAGCACGGCTGCGATTCGCACCGGACGGATCCGCTGACCCACCTCAACCTCAGCGTGGACGGCCAGCGTGAGGCCGCGTCCGCCGTCGCTAACCTCGCTGCGCAATTCTGTGGCGGACGGTGGATCGCCACCGGCGGCGGCGGATACAACGTGGTGGACGTGGTGCCCCGCGCCTGGAGCCACCTCGTGGCCATCGCGGCGGGCCGTCCGGTGCCCCTCCGCACCCCGGTGCCGCAGGACTGGCGCGACTATGTCGAAGCCAAATACGGTGCCACCGCGCCGGAGCTGATGGGCGACGACGTCGAGTTGTGGTGGCGCTCCTGGGAGGTCGGGTTCGACCCCAACGACGCCGTGGACCGCACGGTGATGGCCACCCGCAAGGCCGTTTTTCCGCTGCATGGACTGGACCCCTGGTTCGACTGACGTGGCCTCCGTCCCATTCCCTCCAGACCCCGAAATAGTTGATGCCTTTCGGCGTATATGTCGTTAGGGTGGGAGTCATGGTGACAGACGACGTATTTGCCGTCATTGCGGAATCAACCCGGCGGGACATCCTGGTTTCGCTGTGCAACGGGGACAAAGCCGTGGGCGAACTGGTGGAGGAACTGGCAGCAAGCCAGCCCACCATTTCCAAGCACCTGAAAGTCCTCCGCGAGGCGCAGCTGGTGAGCATGCGCGCGCAGGGCCAAAAACGCTACTACGCGCTGAACCGGAAGCCCCTTGAGGGCGTGGCCAGCTGGCTGGGGATGTTCGACGTCGGCGCTCCCGCCACGGTGCCTGAAGCCGCCGCCGCGACCGAAGCTACAGCCAGCACGATGCCCGCCGGATCCGCCGCACAGAAGCCGGCCGCGGCCACTGCTGCCCCGGAACCTGCCGCCGCTCAATCTGCCCCGGCTAAATCTGCTCCGGCCGAATCCGCCGACGCCGAAACCGCCGACGCCGAATCCGCTGCCACCGAACGAGCCAGCGTCGGCGAGCGGATGCCCGAAGCGGTCCCCGCCGGCGCTGTGTCCGCTGACGTCCTGGTGCGGGACGGCGCAGAATTGAGTCCCGCCGTCGTCATTCCGGGCGGCACTTCGGCGCCGCTCAGCGATGACAGCGTTCCGCAGCAGATCGGCAGGTCGGTGGGGCGTGCCGCCACCCGGGCCGCCGACCTGCTGGCCAACCTCCCCAACCTGCCGAAGTTCGGGCGCAAGAAGTAGGGCCTACCTCCCCAGCAGCCGGACGTGCTCCGGCGTCAGGTCGGCGATCCGGCTCACGCCGAGCAGCGCCATGGTGCGGGCCATGTCCTTTTCCAGGATCTGCAGGGTGCGGTCCACGCCAGTGCGGCCGCCAGCCATCAGACCGTAGAGGTAGGCCCGGCCGATCAGCGTGAAGTCGGCGCCCAGTGCCAGCGCCGCCACAATGTCCGCGCCGCTCATGATTCCCGTGTCCAGCATGATGGCCGCGTCAGTGTTGTCCGCGGTGAAGGCCTGCCGGACTTCTGGGAGCAGGTGGAAGGG
Source organism: Pseudarthrobacter equi (assembly GCF_900105535.1). Lineage (NCBI taxonomy): Bacteria > Bacillati > Actinomycetota > Actinomycetes > Micrococcales > Micrococcaceae > Pseudarthrobacter > Pseudarthrobacter equi. The sequence continues at coordinate 3,873,768 of NZ_LT629779.1, read as the reverse complement.
GATGGGTGCCCGGTCCAGTTGCCGGCCGCCGTGGTTGGACAGGACCACTCCGTCGGCGCCGTGGTCCACCACGCGGCGGGCGTCCTCCACCGTCTGGATGCCCTTGACCACCAACTTGCCCTTCCAGGTTTCCCTGAGCCAGTCGAGGTCCTCGAACGTGAGCGTGGGGTCGAACATGGAGTTGATGAGGTCTGCCACGGTGCCGGTGTAGCGGGAGAGTGAGGCGAAGGTCAGCGGCTCGTGCGTGAGGAAGTTGAACCACCAGGCGGGCCGGTACGAGGCATCCAGGACGGTCTTGAGGGTCAGCGCCGGCGGGATGGTCATGCCGTTGCGGACGTCCCGCAGGCGGGCGCCGGCCACGGCGGTGTCCACGGTGACCATGAGGGTGTCATTGCCGGCCTTCGCAGCGCGTTCGATGAGTTCCAGCGACCGGTCCCGGTCCGTCCACAGGTAGAGCTGGAACCAGTTGCGGCCGTTCGGCGCTGCAGCGGCCACGTCCTCGATGGAGGCCGTGCCCATGGTGGACAGCGTGTAGGGGATGCCCGCAGCCTCGGCCGCCTGGGAACCGGCGTACTCACCCTCGGACTGCATCATCCGCGTGAAGCCGGTGGGCGCGATGCCCACCGGGAGGCGGGAGGGCTTGCCCAGGATGTCCGTGCTGAGGTCGATGGCGGACACGTTCCGGAGGATGCCCGGCCGGAATTCGATGTCCAGGAAAGCCTGGCGCGCGCGGCGGAGGGTGATTTCCCCTTCGGCTGCGCCGTCGGTGTAGTCGAAGGGCGCCTGCGGGGTGCGGCGCTTGGCGATGTCCCGGAGTTCCCAGATGGTGCTGGCCCGCTTGAGCCGGGCGTCCCTGCTGAAGTCCGGCTTCTTGAACTGCATGAGCGGTGCCAGGTCCGAGTACTTGGGGACACGGCGGCGCAGCGCCGCAGGCAGGGCAGCGGCGGCGGAACCGGCAGGGGCGGACGACGGCGGAGCCCCGGCAGGTGCCTGGGCTGCGGGAATGTCCGTGGCCTCCGGGCCGGGGGTGGCGTCCGGATTGTTGGGTTGGATGGTGTGGGTCATGTCGTCCTCCTGTGGTCTAACCACACTCTAGACTCTGTGGTCCAACCACATCAAGTACTATTCATCCATGCGCACCCACCAGTTGGTCCTGCACTGGATCGAGAACGAACTCTCAGCCGGCAGGCTGGCCGTGGGCGGCAGGCTGCCGGCCGAGCGCAGCCTCGCCGAGCTGCTGAAGGTCTCGCGGACGTCGGTGCGTGAAGCCATCCGGGTCCTGGAAGCCATGGGGGTGGTGCGGGCCGGCGTGGGATCGGGGCCGGAGGCAGGCACGGTGGTGATTTCGGACCCCGCCGCGGCCCTCGGCTCCGCGCTGCGGCTGCATGTGGCAACCCGGCACCTGCCGGTGGCGGACATCGTGGAGACCCGCGTGCTGCTGGAGTCCTGGGCAGCTGCCAAAGCGCTCCCGGACGCGCCGGTGCTGGATGAGGCTGCGGCGCTGCTGGAGGCCATGGCGGCGGAAAGCCTCCCCGCCAACGACTTCCTGGCCCTCGACGTGCGGTTCCATCTGGCGCTTGCCGATGCCGCGGGAAATGCGGTGGTCAGCGCCATGATGGGTTCGCTGCGGGAATCGATCCAGGGTTACGCGGCTGATCTCACCGCCAACCTGCCGGACTGGGAAGCCACGTCATGCCGGCTGCGCACGGAGCACCGGGACATCCTTGCCGCCATCAGGGCGGGCGACGGCGGGACCGCGGCACTGCTGGTTGCTGCCCACATCGAGGGTTTCTACCAGGAAGCCGGGCTGGCCCCGGGCCGCTGACCCCGCTCAGCCGTGGACAGCAGTCCGCGCTGCCCTGGCGGGGCCGCTGCTGGAACGCACCTCAAGCCGCGGCTGGTACCTGCTGCCCGGGGCGTCGTTCTCCTCTTTGCGGATGAGGGCCCGGAGCTGGCGCCAGGCTTGCTCGCCCAGCTCGGTGATGGGCACCGCCGCGGTGGTGAGGGCCGGCGTCGTGTACTTGGCAAAAGGAATGTCATCGAAGCCGGTGACGGACATGTCGCCCGGGACGTTGATCCCGCGTTCATGCAGGCCGCTCATGAGCCCCATGGCCACGAGGTCGTTGAAGGCCAGGATGCCTGTGGCGCCTGATTCCAGGACCGCGTCCACGGCCTCGTGGCCGGTATCGAAGTCCGAGCCGCCTTCAAGCATGGTGACATCCACGTGGGGGTGGGCCGTCTTGAACGTTTCCAGGCCCTGCAGGCGCATGCCGTTGGAGGCACTCCGCGGCGGCCCTGCCAGGAACGCCAGCCTGGTGTGGCCCAGCTCCACCAGGTGTTCGGCGAGGTCCTGGACGCCCTGCCCGTAGTCCACCACCAGGCTGGGCACGCCAGTGGTGGCGGTGGTGCGGTTGATCAGCACGAGCGGGTGCAGGGACGGCGCGATTTCTTCCAGCTCGGCATCCGTCATGCGGGGTGCGCACAGGACGAGGCCGTCGCAGCGGCGGCGTGCCTCACCGGCGAGGATGGCCTCCTCACTGGAGACCTCGAAGGAGTCGGCGATCAAAACGCGGTAGCCATCCTGGGCGGCGGCGCGGCTCAGCCCGCGCAGGATCGCCTGAAAGGTGGGGTTGGCCAGGTCCGGCACCACAATCCCGATGGTGTCCGTCTTGCCCAGCGCCAGGCTGCGCCCGACGGGGTTGGGCTGGTACTTCAACTCGGCCGCCGCCGCGCGGACGCGGGAGGCGATCTCCGGGTCCACCGTGTAGTTGCCGTTCATGACGCGGGAAACCGTGGCGTGCGAGACGCCCGCCTTCACGGCGACATCTGCGATGCCGATTCGGCCGGTTGCCGATTTCCTGACCATAGGGAACCTTTCCTAGCGCCACGGACTTCGGGTCCCCGGCCGGATTGCCAGCGCTGCAGCAGCTTCCGGCCGCCTGATGGCGGTGTGTTGAGAGACAGCATATAACGCGATGGGAAAGCGATTTCTATTGTTTTCCCGTGTTTTCCCACGCTTTTCCCGCTTTTCCGTGAACCCATGGACGCGCCGGGGATAGAAAACGCTTTCTCCCAGTGCCCATAATGGTTGACGGAAGCAGGTTGCTGTTGATACAAATCATATAGCGAACTGAGAAAACGCTTTCTCAACGGTGCTGCAGTGCGCCGGCGCCACCTCCCCGGATCACCTAGCAGGCCGGGCACCAGTCTTTGAAAGGGACCCCATGGTCAACACAGCCGAATCGAGTCCAGCAGTGGCCACCGGAGCCCACCCCGGAAACGGCGGCAAGGCCCGCTTCGCCCTGATCGGTACCGGCGGACGCTCCGAGATGTACATCCGCGCCATCTTCGGCAAGCACGCCGACACCGCGGAACTCGTGGCCTTCTCCGACGTCAACCCCGGCCGGGTGGAGTTCTACCAGAAGCTGATCCAGGAACTCGGCGCCCCGGGGCCCATCGCCTCGTTCGACCCCAAGGACCTGACGGCGTTCGTCCAGGCCAACAACATTGACCGCGTCGTGGTCACCACGCCGGACTACACGCACGCCGACTTCATTGTCGAGGGGCTGCGCGCCGGCGCCGACGTCGTCGTCGAAAAGCCGCTCACCATCGACGCCGAAGGCTGCCGCCGCATCACCCAGGCCGTGCAGGAGACCGGGCGCAACGTGGTGGTCACCTTCAATTACCGCTACTCGCCGCGCAACAGCGCCCTCAAGGAAATCATCCAGAGCGGCGTGATCGGCAAGGTCACCTCCATTGACTTCAGCTGGGTCCTGGACACCGTCCACGGCGCCGACTACTTCCGCCGCTGGCACCGGGAAAAGAAGAACTCGGGCGGCCTGCTCATCCACAAGGCCTCCCACCACTTCGACCTGGTCAACTGGTGGATCGACGACGTCCCCGAGCGCGTCTTCGCGTCCGGCGGCCTGAAGTTCTACGGTGACACCAACGCGGCTGAACGGGGACTCGGCGCCCGTCCCGAACGCGGCACCCCGGCTGCGGACACCCCTGCCGGCGAACGGGATCCGTTCGCCCTCGACCTGCGTGAAGATGAGCGGCTCAAGGCCCTCTTCCTGGACAACGAGCACTACGACGGCTACCGCCGTGACCAGGACGTCTTCACCGGCGGCATCACCATCGAGGACAACCTGGCACTGGTGGTGGAGTACCAGGGCGGTCCCCGCCTGAGCTACTCCCTGAACGCCCACAGCCCCTGGGAGGGCTACCGCGTGGCGGTCAACGGCACCGAAGGCCGGGCCGAACTCGAGGTGGTGGAACGCGCCGCCGTCCTGCACAGCACGGACAAGAAGACCGTTGTTGATCCCAGCGCCACACCTGTCGAGGAAGAGGACGCCGTCCGCCGCAACGGTGAGCGCCTGGTGGTCCAGCGCCACTGGGAGCCTGCCTACGAGGTGCCCATCGTCAACGGCGAAGGCGGCCACGGCGGCGGCGACGCCCTCCTGCTCTCCGACCTCTTCAACGGCCCCGGCGAGGACCCGCTGGGCCGGCCCTCCGGCTACCTGGACGGCCTCCGCTCGGTTTCCGTCGGCATCGCCGGCAACCGTTCGCTCGAATCATCCCTGCCCGTGCGCATCGAGGACCTGGACCTCGGCGTCGACCTCCGGCGCGCCCCCTGATGCCCGCACCCACGATCACCGGACCCTAAGGAACAACCATGAGCAGGATCTTTGTCACCGGCGGCTCCGGCCGGCTGGGACGCAGTGTGGTGGCGGGGCTCGCCGAAGCCGGCCACCACGTCATCTCGGTGGACCGCGACGCCCTGCCGGCCGAGCTGCTGCCGGCTGGCGTAGAACAGGCAACCGCTGACCTGCTGGCACCGGGGGAGGCTCTTCGCCTCCTCCGGGACGCCAGGCCCGACGCCGTCATCCACCTCGCCGCGATCGCCGTGCCTTTCAGCGCACCCGAGGACGTCATTTTTGCCACGAACACGCGGCTCGCCTTCGCCGTCGTCAGCGCGGCGACGGAGCTGGGCGTGCCGAAGATCATCACCGCCAGCAGCCCCACGGTGCTCGGCTACGGGTCGCCCGCGGGCTGGCTCCCGCCGTCGTTCCCGCTGGATGAGCGCACGCCTGCCAAGCCGTGGAACGCCTATGCCCTGTCCAAACTCATCGCGGAGCAGACAGTCCAGATGTTCGCCGCAGCCCAAGGGGACAGGATCCGTTACGCGGCGTTCCGCCCGTGCTTCGTGATTTCCCCTGAGGAATGGGAAGGCGCTCCCACCCAGCAGGGCCACACCCTTGCCGAGCGGCTTGCCGATCCCGCACTGTCCGCGCCGGCCCTGTTCAACTACGTGGACGCACGTGATGTGGCGGAGTTCCTGGACCTGCTGCTGGACAGGATGGAGTCCATCCCGAACGGCGAGACCTTCTTCGTGGGCGCAGCCGATGCCCTGGCCACCGCGCCCCTGGCAGAACTCATGCCCCGGTTCCTGCCCGGCAGCGACGCCATCAGCGGCGGCCTCACCGGCACCAGCCCCGCCTTCTCCATCGCCAAGGCGCAGGAACTGCTGGGCTGGCAGCCCAAGCGCAGCTGGCGCACTGAACTCAAGTCCCACCAAACCCTCAACGACGAGACCTCCGCGCTGGTGACCGCCGGCAGCGGAACCAAGGAGACATCATGAAATTCGACGGCGTACTCTTCTTCCCCGTCACACCGTTCACGGCCGAAGGCGCCGTTGACGTGGACCTGCTCAAGGAGCACATAGCTTCACGGCTCCCGTTCGGCCCCGGGGGCGTCTTCCCCGCCTGCGGCACCGGCGAATTCCACGCCCTCAGCATCGAGGAGGTCCGCACCGTGGTGACGGCCGCCGTCGAGGTCGTGGCAGGCAAGGTTCCCGTGGTTGCCGGTGCCGGCGGGCCGCTGGGCCACGCCCTCGCCGCCGCCAGGGCAGCCGAGGAAGCAGGGGCCGACGCCCTCCTGGTCCTGCCGCCCTACCTCGTCACCGGCCCCACCGACGGCCTGGTGGCCTACATTGAAGCCGTTGCCGACGCGAGCAGCCTGCCGGTGATCGTCTACCACCGTGGCAACGCCAAGTTCACGGCCGCCTCCATGGTGCGCCTGGCCGCCAACCCCAAGGTGGTCGGCTTCAAGGACGGACTGGGCGATGTGGGCCTGGCGCAGGAGATCGTCTCCGCCGTCAGGGCCACCGGACGCGAGGACTTCGCCTTCTTCAACGGCCTGCTCACCGCCGAGCTCACACAGGGCGCCTACCGCGGCCTGGGCATTCCGCTCTACTCCTCGGCGGCGTTCGCCATGGCACCGGAGATCGCCAAGGCCTATTACGCCGCCTACGTCTCCGATGACGAGGACCGGCGCAATGCACTGCTCGAAGGCTTCTACGCTCCCTTGGTCCGCCTGCGCGACCAGACCCCGGGCTTCGGCGTCTCGCTGATCAAGGCGGGCCTGCGCCTGGGCGGCCTCCCCGTGGGCCCGGTCCGTCCGCCGCTGGTGGATCCCACCGAGGAACAGCTGGTGGAGCTCAAGGCCATCCTGGCCAGGGGCTACGAGCTGGCCGGCTGATGAGTGCCCCCGCAGCCGTTGCCGTCCGCACCATTCCACGGATCACCGGGCTGACCACCCGGCTCCTGACCGTCCCGCTCCGCCGGCACTGGGGTGCGGAGGCGCCGGAGAACCACGTGATCGCCACGGAGATCCACACGGACGACGGCGGCGCGGGGCTCGGTTTTTCCTGGACCCCCACCATTGGCCCGCAGGCGGTCAAGGCGCTGCTGGACTACGACATCGCACCGTTCGTCACCGGCCTTCCGGCCAACCCGGAAACGGTGTGGGACGCGGTGTGGAAGCGGCTGCATGAGGCCGGTGGCGGGGGACTGACCACCATTGCGATGGCCGGACTCGACCTTGCCCTGTGGGACCTGCAGGCGCGCAACGCCGGCACCTCGGTAACCGGCCTGATCGGCCAGCGGCAGGAGTCCGCCGAGGTCTACGGATCAGGGGTGAACCTGCACTACACCCTGGACGAACTGGTGGCCCAGACCGAACGCTGGGTGGCCGCTGGCCACCAGGCGGTGAAGATCAAGGTGGGCAAGCCGGACCTCCGCGAAGATGCTGAACGCGTGGCCGCCGTCCGTTCCGTCCTGGGACCGGACCGCCGGCTCATGATCGACGCCAACCAGCGGTGGGACCTGCCCACCACCTTCCGGGCACTGGAGGTGCTCTCCGAATACGGGCTGGACTGGCTGGAGGAACCCCTCCGCGCGGACGACCTCTGGGCCTACCGCCGGCTGCGGAAGCACTCACCAGTGCCCATCGCCCTCGGCGAAAACCTGCACACCATCTACCGGTTCCGCGATTTCATTGAGGCGGAGGCGGTGGACATCATCCAGCCCAACATCATCCGGGTTGGCGGAATCACCCCGTTCCGGCGGATCGTGGAGCTGGCACGGACCAACAGCATCAAGGTGATGCCGCACCTGCTGCCGGAGCTGTCCGGGCAGCTGGCGCTGACCCTGGCGGAGCCCACGCTGGTGGAGGACGTTGAAGAGGCGTCCTTCGAACAGCTGGGCATCCTGGACGGGCCGTCGCCGGTCCGGTTCAGCAACAGCAGGGTGACCTTGGCGGACCGGCCCGGACTGGGCTTCCGTTTCCGGGATGTTGTGTGAGCACACGGCAACCACGCACTGTAACGAAGAACGTACATAAACAGAACAGGTACCTGACGTGACAACTGCAACGCTTTCCCTGTCCGAACTGACCACGGCGGCTACCGACGCCGCCCGTACGTCGGCAGCAGCTTCCGACGCCGAGAGGGCGGGCTGGCTGAATGCGGTGGCCGACGCCCTGGACGCGAACGCCGCGGAACTGGTGGAGATCGCCGATTCCGAGACCAGCCTGGGCGCTGCCCGGCTGGCCGGGGAGGTGGCCCGCACCACCGGCCAGCTGCGCCTGTTTGCGCGCGTCATCACCGAGGGCTCCTACCTCGAAGCGATCATCGACCACGCGGACCCGTCCTCCACCCCGCCAAAGCCCGACTTGCGCCGCATCCTGAAGCCCATTGGCCCGGTGGCTGTGTTCTCGGCGTCGAACTTCCCGTTCGCCTTCTCCGTTGCCGGCGGCGACACAGCCTCGGCCCTGGCTGTTGGCTGCTCCGTCATCGTCAAGGCCCACTCCGGCCACGTGCGGCTTTCGGAGCGGACGGCGGAAATTGTCGCTGACGCGCTCCGTGGCGCCGGCGCACCGGAAGGCCTCTTCGCCCTGGTCAGCGGCCGGGAAATGGGGACGGCACTGGTGCAGGACCCTGCCATCAAGGCGGTCGGGTTCACAGGCTCCATCCCGGGCGGCCGGGCACTGTTCGACCTCGCGACGTCCCGCCCGGAGCCCATTCCGTTCTACGGCGAGCTCGGCAGCCTCAACCCGGTGGTCATCACGGCCGCCGCACTGAAGGAACGGGCAGGTGAACTCGCCACCGGGCTGGCAGGCTCCTTCACCCTGGGCGCCGGACAGTTCTGCACCAAGCCGGGCCTGGTGTTCATCCCGGCCGGGACGTCCTTCGCCGCGGACGTGGCCGAGGCCAGCAAGGACAAGCCGGCCCACGGCATGCTCACCAGGCGCATCGCCGAGGCCTACCCCGATGGCCTGCGCAGCTTTGCGTCGGTGGACGGCGTGGACGTGGTGGGCGGCACCGTGGACCAGGACGCTGCGGCCAACGGTGCGGCGCCGGTGGTCTTTTCCACCACTGCCGCGAAGGTGCTGGAACGCCCGGAGCAGCTGCTGGAGGAGTGCTTCGGCCCCACCACCATGCTCATCGAGTACACGGACCAGGCAGAACTGTCAGAGGTCCTGGCCAAGGTACCGGGCAGCCTGACCGCCACACTCCACGCCCAGCCCGGTGAGGAGATCGGTGCCCTCGTGGAGCAGCTGTCCGGTCTCGCCGGCCGGGTCCTGTTCGAAGGCTGGCCCACCGGCGTTGCCGTGAACTGGGCGCAGCAGCACGGCGGCCCGTACCCGGCCACCACGTCCCTGTTCACCTCGGTGGGCGCGACGGCGGTCCGCCGCTTCCAGCGCCCCGTCGCCTACCAGGACGCCCCGGAAACGGTGCTCCACCCCGCCTTGCGCGAGGACAACCCGCTGGGCATTCCGCGCCGCGTGGACGGCGAACTGGTACTTCCCTGAAACGCCCGCTCACTTGATGGCGGTATAACCGAAACGCCCGCTCACCGGGGGCCGTCTTAGCGGCCACTAGTGAGCGGGCGTTTGGGGTTTAAGCGCATGATGTGAGCGCGCGTCTGCCCTTACAGCTGCAGTGTCGCGGGCCGGTCCAGCCCGTTCACGGTGGTGGCGGGCCAGCGGGGATCGACAGTCAGGACCTGGAGCCCGTTCTCGGTGAGCTGCACAGTGTCCTCGATCTTGACGCCCGGGCCGGAAGGGTTCCACGTGAAGGCCTGGCCGGGAACCACAGTGTCCGTGGCTGCGGCGGTGACCCGGGGATCGCGGCCTGCGTAGCCGGCCGGGCCGCCCTGGTGGTGCTGTTCCCACTGGTCGGCGCCGAAGCCGTGCCGGGTGTAGGCGGCCTGGATCTCGGTGAAGATGCGGTCCAGCCGGGCGCCGGGAACCGTCGCGTCGAAAATGTCGGCTTCAACTGCCGCGATGCGGGACTCGGCGTCGCGCTCTTCCGGTGTTCCGGCGTCGAATCTTACCCAGCGGGTGATGTTGGCAACCAGGCCGTCGCGGCGGGCGCAAATGACCGCCATGGCACGGCGGCCCAGCGGCGCGTGCGTGGCCAGCGGGTGCCGGAACTCGCTGCGGCCGCTGCCGTTGCACAGCAGCACCAGGGGCTCAGCGCCCACGGAAACCACCCGGGCCGCCAGCGCCGACGCCAGCTCGAACTCCGTGGTCTCCGGCCGTGCCGAGGACAGCACATCGGTCATGATGGCGGCGACGTCGGCGCTCAGCCGGGCGTAGCGGGCGCTCTCGGCCGGGAGCAACTGCTGGCGCGCCGCCCGCAGCTCGGTGGCGGCGTCGGCTTCGGCCAGGAGGGATCCGCCGGGGACGCTTCCGACGGCGGCCGCGGCCTGGTGGAGGTTTCCGTACCAGGGCACGCTGTGGAGGGCCACGCCTTCGGGCAGTTCTTCTGCGGCGATGCGTCCGGCTTCGTTGTTGAAGGTCACGAGGTGGTCGCCGGAGCGGTCCACCAGCAGCGCGGCGATGGGATCGCCGGCGAGGCTGATGTGGACGCGGCTGCCGTCCAGGTACCAGGTCAGGGCGGTGTGAGTGGTGAGGAGCAGGGCGTCCTTGCCCGAGGCGTCCAGGATGTCCAGCACCCGCCGGCGCTTCACCGCGCGGTCCCGGACCGAGGCCGGGGCGATGCGGACAGCCTGCGGCGGTGCAGCTGTTGTCTGGGTCATGAGAGGTCCCCCTGTTGAGTGATCAGTGCTTCGATGTCGTTTGTGCCCAGGATGCCGTCGGCCACCAGGACGGAAATGCTCCGGCGCACGGGGCTGCCGGGTTCTGCGATAACAGGCGAGTCCCAGGCGAGGGACTGGCCCACTCCGGGGTAGCCGTCCACCCGGACAAACCAGGGGTCGGTGGAGGATTCCGGGGCAAAGAACACGAGCGTGGCGTCGCTGGCCCGCTCCGTTCCTGCACCGAAGGATCCCGTCCAGGCAAGCCACCGGGACACCGTGCCGTGGACCCCTGCTTCACCGGTCCCGGCCGGTGACCAGACCTTTGCGCCACCGCATTCCGGGAGCCGCCAGAAGAATCCGCCGTACCCGCCCTCGAAGCGGCCGTTGGAACCCGGGCTGCCCAGGCTGACCGGCTGGTCTCCGGCGGGGGAGAGGGCGAAGTCGAGGGTCAGGCGCCAGGCCGACGCGTTGACGCCGGACCAGCTCCAGCGGCGTTCCTCCACGAGGATCGGGCCGCCGTCGGGCCCGTTCCAGGTCAGTAGTTCCTCAAGGCGGCCATCCTGCCCGGCATCAGTGCCGGTGACGGCGATGCTGCCGTGGTCTGGCCGCCAAACGTACTGCCCGGCTTCACGGGTGTAGGTGCGGCCGCCCCAGAAGTTGATGCCGTCCACATCCTGCAGGGCCACGCCGGCGCCAAGGTGCCACACGTGGTCCAACGGCTGGTGGTCCGTGACCACGGTCCCGGCCAGGGTGCGGACGGGGTGCAGGTAGGGGCGCGGCGAGGAGACGGCGCGGATGTGGCTGCCGTCCTGGTAGTCGGCCACGGGGTGCCCGTCCACCGTCAGCGTCCGGACGGGCGGAAGCTGCCGCGCCCAGGGAACGCCGAGTTCGGCGAACGTGGCCTGAGCCTTGGCGGCGCGGTCGAAGAGGTCCACGACGCCGTGCACCACGGGGTGGGCGTCGTCGCCTTCGCCCTCCCAGGTGATGTGCGCGGAATCAATCGGCTCCGGCGCCGGCGACGTGCGGATGGCTTCGAGGACCGAGGTGAAGGCGCCCGTGTCCGCCACCGCGGACAGGAGCGGGGCTCCGGTTGAGCGGGCCTCGAGCAGGTTTTCCAACAGGTCGGTGCGGCCGTACTTCTCCCGGCGCTCGCCGTCGGGCGTGCTGACCACTACCTCGTCCTCGGTGTAGAAGAACGTGATCTCGCCGCGGGTACCGTGGACGGAGACGGACGGGTTTACCTGCTCCGGAGCGCACAGGGTGAGGGTGCACAGCAGCGTGGTGCCGTGGGCGGTTCGGACCCGGATCACCGACGTATCGTCGCTCTCGGTGTCATGCGCGCGGTAGAGGTCTGTTTCCACGGAGGCCACATCGGCCAGCGTGTGCGCCCCGGCCATGTGCAGGGCGGTGGCTACGGCGTGGGCCAGCGCGTTGGTGGCTACACCGTCCACCACGTCGATGCCGTCCAGGCTGCGTTTGCCGGCCCACCGGGACCGCTTGAAGTAGGCCTTGGTCCGCACCCACTGGCCGCTGGCGCTGAGGCCCAGCACCTCCCCGATGCCGCCGGACTCCACGAGGTTCCTGATGGCCGGGAGGGCATGCGACCCCAGGCTCTGGAAGCCCACCTGGACCAGCCGGCCCGAGGACTCTGCCGCGGCCAGAACGTCATTGAACTGGGCCATTGACGCTACGGGAGGCTTCTCCACGTACACATCCAGCCCGGCTGCGAGGGCGGCGGTGGCCAGCGGCGCGTGGGTCTGGATAGGGGTGGCGAGGATGACAATGTCTGCGCGCGCTTCGGCAGTTGTCTGCGCTGCGAGGAGGCTGTTGAGGTCCGGGAAGACGGCCACCGTGTCCTTGAGCCGGCCGGGCGCCGGCGGGTTGGGATCGGCGACGGCCACGAGCTCCAGTGCCCCTGCCTCTTCCAGCCGGGCCAGGTTGGCAAGGTGGCGTTCGCCGAAGCCGTGGACGCCCACCAGGGCAATGCGGGGGACTGCGGTGCCGGCAGCGGCACGGTCCTCGGGGCGGCTGCCCGGTTCCGCGGTGGCGGAGTGCGAAATCATCAAAGGGTCCTTGTGGGGTTGGGGTGGTCAGGAGGCGGGTGACGCTGCAAGGGCAAGGGACGCGGCCAGGAATCCGATGGCTTCATCCTGCATGGCCGCAGTGAAGACGTGCCCGCCGGGCCAGAAACTTCCGGTGTAGCGGCCGCCGCCGTTCAGTGCTTCAAGGGTTCGGTGGGCCTGGCGCATGCCGTCCTCAGGGAAGAGTTCGTCGGCCAGCGCGTACTGCACCAGGAACCGGGCGGCGGAGCCGCCCGTGAGTTCCGGCCAGTCGCCCAGCTTCCACAGGCCCGGAGTCTGCAGCAGCCAGGAGTGGGCGTCCAGGTAGGCGGGCAGCAGGGATTCGAAGGTGGTCATCATGCAGGTCACCACCGAGGCGCGGATGCGGGGACTCAGGGCGGCGAGGGCCAGGGACCGGCCGCCGCCGCCGGAGAAGCCTACGCAGCCCAGGCGGTCCGCGTCGACGCCGGGCAGGTGGGCGAGGATGTCCAGGGCGGCAAGGTCGTCGTGGGCCACCATGCCGGCCAGGCTGGTGCCCAGCAGTCCGGCGGTCTTGGCCACGGTGTCCTCGTGGAACCCGGCTGCCGCGTTGTAGTGGTCCGCTTCGGAAGGTACGACGCCGTCCTGCCGCCATTGCGCTTGCCGCGCCTCCAGTGCGGAGGCGGTGCGCCACGGCGGGGTTGAGAGGTCGAAGCGGCGGCTGCCCCAGGCAAAGGAGTCATGGGCCAGCACGGCGAAACCCTGGCGGGCGGTCTCGGAGGCAAGTGACCGGCCGTCGTAGTGGCCCGCGCGGGCTGCAGCAGCGGACGGGTGGCTGTCAGGAAGGTCCATCAGCCGGTCCGCCCCGCCGAACTTGTTGCCGCCGTGGCAGTGCAGGGCCAGGACGCCCGGCAGGGTCTCCGTACTTCCGGCCGGACGTGCCAGCCAGCCAGTGGTCCGCGGGCCGAAGCCCAACTGCCAGCTGAGCTGGGAGGTGGTGACGTCGTCGTGCGTTACCTCCCAGTGCACCGTGACGTCCGGCCGGCCGGATGCGCCGGGGACGCCCAGCGCGTCTGCCAGGCCCTGCGCGGCGGGAGTGGCGGCGGTGTACCGCGGATGATTGCGGACATAGGCAGGCCAGTCCTCATGGCCGGCAATGGCGCTGGGCCTGGATTCCTTTGTATCGGCTGCCACTGGCCTGCCTCCTGTCTGCTGAAATGCCGTGGGGTGAAGAAGAACCGGCCGCGGTCGGGCTGACCGCGGCCGGTACCGGGCTTAGCCCAGGTTCGAGTTGACCTCGCTGATGACGCCCTTCGCCGCATCCTGCGGTGAAATCTTTCCGAAGAGTACATCGGTGTTGTATCGGTTCAAAACTTCCAGCGTGGAAGAGGAACCTGCCGGGAACGGCTTGGGCGGCTGAACGTTCAGCTCGGCAACCCGGTCCAGGTACGCGGCTTCCTTTTGCTGGGTTTCCTTCAGCAGGGGAGTGATGCCGGCCTTCAGTTCGGTGTTGGCCGGCATGCCGCGGTCGCTCTTGATCTTGCTGGCGGCGTCCATGTTGTTCACCAGGTAGTTGATGAACAGCGCAGCTTCCTTGGACTGGGCCGACTTGGCCGAGATGGCGTATTCCATGGAGGACCGCAGCCAGGTGCCCGGCTGCTTGCTCTCGCCGGGCAGCTTCACCATGGTCAGGGGAGCACCCGAGTATGAGGTCATCTGGTTGCTCCACGAGACTTTCATGGCCTGCTTGCCTTGGCCCATAAGCGTCAGTTCCGGCTGTGCGGAGCCGTCCTCGACGGTCTGCGAAGCCGAAGGTGCGCCGCCGGTTTCCATGAGTTTCTTGTTGAACTCGAACCACTTGGCGAGGGTGCCCTCGCTGATGCCCATCTTCTTGCCGTCATCCGTGTACAGCTCTTCGCCGCTTTGGCGTGCCCATACTGCTACGAACGAATCGTTGGACATCGGCGTGGTGCCGAAGGTGCCGGCCGGCGAGTTCTTGCTGATTTTGGCAGCGATATCGACGTAGTCGTCCCAAGTCCAAGTCTCGTCGTCCGGCAGCGGTACGCCTGCGGCTTCGAACACCGTGGGATCCAGGACCATGGACATGGCGTTCACGCCTGCGGTGATGGTGTACTGCTTGCCATCGAGCTGGCCTAGTTCCACGGTGCCGTCGGCAAACTTCGACGTGTCGATCTGGTCCTTGACCTTGTCGAGGTCCAGCAGCACTCCGCGGGACGCGTACTCGCTCGGGTAGGAACCGCTCATGGCAAAGACGTCCGGGGTGGTGCCGCCGGCAATCTGGGTGGCCATCTTGTCCCAGTAGGAGCTGAACTCGGTGTTCTCGCCCTGCACCTTGATGGTGGGGTTGGCCGCTTCGAAGTCCTTGATGACTTCAAGGGTGGTCTTCGCGCGGGAATCGTTGCCCCACCAGGCGAAGCGGATGGTCACCGGATCCTCCGCCGTACCCACCTTTGCGGCCTGCGGACTGCTGCCGCAGCCCGTCAGCGCCAAGGCCAGGACCGCCGTTGCCGCAGCAACCCCCATTACTGTCTTCTTCCGACGAAACCTCATTGTCCTGCCCCTCAGGTGGTGTTCTACAGTTGAGTGATGCCCATTACAGAAAACGCTTTCTCAAAAACTAACAAAGGGCTATACAGGAGTCAAGAAACCGTTTACTTTGGTACGGAGCCGCTTTTTCATTCAGCACCACCTGCGGCCGGTCCCAGCCGATTTCCAAGCCGGCGCCGGGACGGCGCGGGGAGCTGACACTCATCGCCCAGGCGATGACCACACCGTGGAGGCCACGATGACCAAAGGAGACCACATGGCCGTAAAGCACATACCCAGGGCACTGTGCCCGGCAGGAATGCCGGGTGCGGCGGGCCTGACGCCCGGAGCGGGGGAGCAGCAGTGAGCGCTATTAGCGAACTGAGTTCCATCAGCCGGCGGAAGGGCAAGGCCACTGCCGAGGAGAAGAAGGCCAACGGCCGGGATAACAAGGCCGCCTATATTTTCCTGTTGCCGTGGTTGGTGGGCCTGGTTGCCATCACTATCGGCCCGATGTTGATGTCGTTGTATCTGTCCTTCACTGATTACAACCTGCTCCAGCCGCCGGAATGGACCGGGGCGGATAACTTCATCCGGATGCTTTCCGATGCGCGGTTGCATAACTCGTTGCGGGTGACGTTCACGTACGTGTTCGTGGGTGTTCCGCTGCAGTTGGCGGTGGCGCTCCTGATCGCGCTGGTGCTCGATAAGGGCCTGCGTGGTTTGCCGTTTTATCGTTCGGTGTTCTATTTGCCGTCCCTGCTGGGTGGTTCGGTGGCGGTGGCGATTCTCTGGAAGCAGATCTTCGGCACTACCGGCCTGGTGAACCAGGTTTTGGCGATGTTCGGTATTCAGGGTCCGGGCTGGATCTCTGATCCCGGTACCGCGCTGGGGTCGATCATCCTGTTGCACGTGTGGACGTTCGGTGCCCCGATGATCATTTTCCTGGCGGGCCTGCGGCAGATCCCGGTGATGTATTACGAGGCGGCCAGGGTGGATGGTGCTTCGACGCTTCAGCAGTTCTGGCGGATCACGATGCCGATGCTGAGCCCGATCATCTTCTTCAACCTTGTCCTGCAGATCATCGGTTCGTTCCAGTCGTTCACGCAGGCGTTCATCGTCTCGGGCGGCAACGGCGGCCCGTCGGATTCGACGATGTTCTTCACGCTGTACCTGTACCAGAAGGGCTTCGGCCAGTTCGACATGGGCTACGCATCCGCCATGGCGTGGGTCCTGCTGCTCATCATCGGTGTCTTCACCGCCATCAACTTCATCGCTTCTAAGTATTGGGTTTTCTATGACGACTAACCTGGAGACGCTGCCCGCCTCGGACAAGAAGTCCGCAGGATCCGGTAAGCCTACGAACCACCGCAAGCCCCGCGAGTCCCGCGGCACCCTGGCCTTCAGCCGGGCGCAGCGGACCAAGTCACTGATGAAGCACGCCGTCCTCATCCTCGCCGGCGGCCTGATGATCTACCCGCTGTTGTGGATGGTCGTCTCGTCCCTGCGGCCCAACGAACTGATCTTCCGCGAACCCGGGCTGTGGCTGAACAGCCTCGAGATGAGCAACTACACCTCCGGCTGGTCCGCGCTGACCCACCCGTTCGGCCACTACATGCTCAACTCGGCCATCGTGGTGATCGGGTCCATCCTGGGCAACCTGATCTCGTGCTCCATGGCCGCGTACGCGTTCGCCCGGCTGCAGTTCACCGGCAAGAAGCTGTTCTTCGGCATCATGCTGCTGACCATCATGCTCCCGTTCCACGTGGTCATCGTCCCGCAGTACATCCTGTTCTCGCAGATCGGCTGGGTGAACACCTTCTGGCCGCTGCTGGTCCCCAAACTGCTCGCAACGGACGCGTTCTTCGTGTTCCTGATGGTCCAGTTCATCCGCGGTATCCCCAAGGACCTGGACGAGGCAGCCCGCATCGACGGCGCCGGCCACCCGCGCATCTTCCTGCGCGTCATCCTGCCGCTGATGGTCCCGGCCCTGGCCACCACCACCATCTTCACGTTCATCTGGACCTGGAACGACTTCTTCGGCGCCCTGATCTACCTCACGGACCCGGACATGTTCACCGTCCCCGTGGCCCTGCGCGCCTTCGTGGACTCCCAGTCCGCCACCAGCTGGGGCTCACTGTTCGCCATGTCCATCGTGTCCCTGCTCCCGGTCTTCCTGGTCTTCCTCTTCGGCCAACGATTCCTCATCAAAGGCATCGCCACCACCGGCATCAAGTAACCGCACACGCTTCACGCACTACCCTGGAACGGCCCGTCCCCTGCGGCGGGCCGTTCCCCATTGCCGGGGCAACCCTCTATCAAATTGAGACAAAAGTTCTTGCCCGGACATCTTGTACTACAAGTTCGGCACTTGTAGCATTGCATCTAGAAAGCGTTTTCCCGGATCTGATTCCAGGCTTCCCGGAGGCGCCCTTCCGCTCGCATCACAGCACCTACGAGCATCATCCCCAGCACCACAGATCAACGAAGATCGGAGTACCCAGTGCCGCTATTTCCCCGTCCTGCAGCTGCCCGGCAGCCTGCAGAGACCCCTTCCTCCCGCCCGGCCCGCCGTTTCCGCAAGACGGGCGCCGTCGCAGCGGCAGCCGCCGTCGTCATGGCCCTCAGCGCCTGCGGCGGGGGATCCGCCCCGCAGAGTGCCGACGGAACGGTCGAGCTCCGGTTCTCCTGGTGGGGCGGCGACAAGCGCGCCCAGCTGACTCAGGAAGCCATCAAGCAGTTCGAAGCAGAGAACCCCAAGATCAAGATCAAGCCGGAGTTCGGCGACTGGAGCGGCTACTGGGACAAGCTGGCCACCCAGGTTGCCGCCAACGACGCACCGGACATCATCCAGATGGACGAAAAGTACATCACCGAATACTCCAGCCGCGGCGCGCTGCTGGACCTCTCCAAGTACGACATCGACACGTCCAAGCTGGACGAAGCCGCCCTCAACGCCGGCAAGGGCGACGACGGACTGACCGGCATTCCTGCCGGCATCAACGCCGCCACCATCCTGGCCAACCCCAAGGTGTTCGAAGCTGCCGGTGTTCCGCTGCCGGACGACTCCAAGTGGACCTGGGAAGACTTTGGCCGCATCGCCGCCGAGGTGACTGAGAAGTCGCCCAAGGGCACCTACGGAGCTGCCGCCTACGGCACTGACGAGGCTTCCCTGGGTGTCTGGCTCCGCCAGAACGGCAAGTCCCTGTACACCTCCGACGGCAAGCTCGGCTTCGAGCCAAGCGACATCAGCGAATGGTGGGCATTCCTGAAGGAGCTCAGCAAGAACAAGGCAGTGCCGTCGGCATCCGAGGTGGTTGAGGCCGAGGCAGCACCGCTGGACCAGAGCGGCCTGGCCACGGGCAAGAACGGGCTGGCATTCTGGTGGTCCAACCAGGCACCCGCCCTTGAAAAGGCATCCGGTGCGGACCTGAAGATCCTGCGGTTCCCCTCCAAGACCGGATCCTCCGCCGACGCCGGGCTTTGGTACAAGGCATCCCAGTTCTGGTCCGCATCTTCCCGGACCAAGCACCCTGAGGAAACTGCCAAGTTCATCAACTTCCTGGCCAACAACGTCAAGGCCGGCGAGACCCTCCTGGCAGACCGTGGCGTCTACCCCAACTCGGAAGTCCGCGCTGCGATCGAATCCAAGCTGACCCCGGCGGACGTGAAGGTGGTCAAGTTCATCGACCAGATCAAGGACGAACTCGGTGAGGCTCCGGCCCCGCCGCCGAAGGGTGCAGGCGCCATCCAGGAGATCATCAAGCGGTACACCTCCGAGGTGCTCTTCGAACGGCTGTCCACGGATGAAGCAGGCAAGAAGGCCGTCGACGAAATGAAGTCGGCCATCAGCAGCTAATCCCGCAGCGACCAGATTTCACGCCGCCAACACGGCTCTGGACAGCCTGGCAGGAAGCCTCCTCCGGCCAGGCGTCCGACGGCGGGTGGCAGCTCCGTCCCGGGAGGAACCTTTGGTTCCTCCCGGGACGGAGCTGTTTAAGGCGAGGCTGCTTAGTCCAAGTGCAGCCGCCGGGGTCTTTGCCTACGGGCGTCCATGACCAAAGTCTTCCAGCACCCACCGACATTTCCGGCGCCCCCAAAGCCCTATGTGGATAAAACCCGAAACAAGACTTTGCAGCCCGAAGTAGTGGCAACAGGGCCGTCCAGCAGGTGCTTTAAACCGGCACCGGAGTGGCTAAGGGTCCGGGACGTCGTCGTCCTGCTGCCTTTCTTCGCCGCCCGGCCAGAGAAGCTCGGCGACCGCTTCTGCGAGGGCTTGAATGACAGCCCCGACCGCATCCAGGAACATCGACATGCCGCCACGGTACGGCTGGAAGAGAACGCTGCCAAGAGTCGGTAGCGTCCAGAGCTGCGTCCCTGACCCTCACGAAAGCAAAACGGCGGCGCCCAAGGAGGCGCCGCCGTCGTACGTATGTAAAGCGAACGCGCCTAGCCCTCCCTGATCACCGCGATGCTGCCCGCCGGAACGGAGCCGCCAAAGGGCTCCCCGGTCAGCAAATCGGTGCCGGTGGCGAAAACGGCGGCGGAGGAGCGGGTGTGGTTGATGGCGAACAGGAAGCCCTGCCCGTCGTCCGAGCGCCGACGGACCAGCTCAACGCCGGCGTCAGCTGAGGCAAGAGGGGAGACGCCCGATTCGGCCAGCAGCCTGTCCACCAGTGCATCGATGCCGTCGCGGTCGGGGAACGTGGCAAGGTACCAGGCGGCACCGCTGCCCACGGACCGGCGGGTCAGGGCCGGGACGCCCTCCAGCGGAAACTCCGTGAAAGCCTGAACCGCTTCGGCGCCGGCCAGGTGAACGTGTTCGCTCCACACCGAAGAGACGGTGCCGTCGTCGAGCTTCAGCTGCGATCCGGCCAGCAGCGGATGGAACTCCTCGACCCGCACGCCCAGAAGGTCCCGGAAAGCTCCCGGATACCCGCCCAGCCGGATGTGGTCGTGCGCGTCCGCGATCCCGCTGAAGTAACTGACCAGGACCGTGGCGCCGGCGGCGGCTGCCGCGGCGATGTTGGCGGCATCGGCGTCGGATACGGCGTAGAGCGTGCAGACGAGCACCAGGTCATAGCCCTCCAGCGGCGCCGACGGGTGGACGATGTCCACGGAGACGCCCTTCAGGAACAGCGACCGGTGGAACGCCCGCAGCAGGTCCAGGTACTTCACGTCGATGCTCGGCTTCGAATCGATCTCGCTGGCCCACCACGCCTCGTAATCGAACACGATGGCCGCCCTGGATTCCACCCGGGAACCGCGGACCGGTTCGAGCAGCTTCAGCGCCGCCCCCAGGTCCACCACCTCGCGCCACACGCGCGTGTCCCGGCCGCCGTGCGGCACCATCGCGGAGTGGAACTTTTCGGACCCCGCGAAGCTCTGCCGCCACTGGAAGAACATCACGGCGTCCGCGCCGCGGCCCACATGCGCCAGCGAGTTCCGGAGCATTTCGCCGGGCATCTTCGGCTGGTTGCGGGGCTGCCAGTTGACGGCCGACGTCGAGTGTTCCATCAGGATCCACGGGTCACCGCCCGCAATGCCCCGGGTCAGGTCCGCGCTGAACGCGAGTTCAATGTGCCGTTCGGGGTCGGCGGCCACGAGGTAGTGGTCGTTGGCGATGACGTCCAGGTCCTTGGCCCAGCTGAAGTAGTCCATGGACTTCGTGGCGCTGGAGGCCATGAGGTTGGTGGTGCAGGGAACGCCCGGGGTCACCTCGCGGAGCACGGCCACGAGCTCGCGGTAGTAGTCCATCAGCGCCCAGGAATTGAAACGCTGGAAGTCCAGCTGCTGCCCGGGGTTCAGCGTGCTGGGGGCAACCGAGGGCGGCAGGATCTCTTCGAACGACGCGTAGTTCTGGCTCCAGAATGCGGTGCCCCAGGACGCGTTGAGCCCGCCGATGGTGCCGTAGCGCCGTTCCAACCAGCTTCGGAACGCGGCTGCGTCCTCTGCGCCGTAGAATTCGGAAATATGGCAACCCAGCTCGTTGTCCACATGCCAGAGAGCCAGCGCCGGATGGTCCTTGTAGCGTTCGGCGAGGACCCGCGTGATGCCCGTGGCGTAGCGCCGGTAGGCGGCCGACGACGGCGTGTAGTGCCGCCGTGAGCCCGGTCCCAGCACGGTTCCGTCAGCCGTGACGGGCAGGATTTCCGGATGCTTGCGGACCAGCCACGCCGGGGGAGCGGCGGTTGCGGTGGCGAGGGCAACCTTGACGCCGATGCCCGCAAGGTTGTCCAGCACCTCATCAAGCCAGCCGAAGTCGTACTGGCCCTCAACCGGTTCCAGCAGCGCCCAGGAGAAGATCCCCACGCTCAGGAAGTTCACTCCGGCTTCCTGCATCAGCTCGAGGTCCTCCAGCCGGACGCTCACGGGCCACTGCTCGGGGTTGTAGTCGCCGCCGAATCCAAGGCCTTCGACGTTGCTCCAAACACTTGCCGGACCGTTAATTTCCTGCGTTGCCATGGGACTCCTATGTCTGCTGAACCAGTGGAACGGGATGGGAAAACCTGTGGATTGGAAAACGCTTGCCCAATTCCCGGAATGCCGATATTGTATCGTTTCAGAAGCCGTGTAAGCCAGCTCACTACTTACGTTGTAGATGAGATTAGGGATTGCACACATTGAGCAAGGAGGCTCCCGTGATCAACAGAAGGCATTTCCTTACAACCGTAGCCGTCGGCACCGCATCTGCCGGCGTACTGGCGGCCTGCGGAACCGGATCCAGCACCTCAGGACAGACCGGTTCGGCGGACAACCCCGTTACCATCAACTACACCTGGTGGGGCAACGACGACCGTGCCGAGCGCACCCGCAAGGCCATTGCCCTGTTCGAATCGAAGAACCCGGACATCAAGGTCAACGGCAACTTCACAGACTTCGCCGGCTACTGGCAGAAGCGTGCCACCGAAGCTGCCGGCGGCGGCCTGCCCGACGTCATGCAGTGGGACCTTTCCTACCTGCGCGATTACGGCCAGCGCAACCAGCTGCTGGACCTGGGCACGGTCAAGATCAACACCGATGCCTTCGAAAAGTCGCTGCTGCCTTCCGGCCAGATCAAGGGCAAGACCTACGGCATCCCCACCAGCACCAATGCCTTTGCCGTCTACTACGATCCCGCCAAGCTGGCCTCCCTGGGCATCGCTGAACCGGACGGAAGCTGGACCTACAAGGAATTCAACACCTTCCTCACCGAGGTGGGCAGCAAGAGCAAGGGCGCCCTCTTCGGCGGCACCGACTACACGGGCGTCTGGTGGATGTTCAACGTCTGGCTGCGGCAGAACAACATCGAGGCCTTCACCGCCGACGGCAAGCTCGGCTTCAGCAAGGACGACCTGAAGAAGTGGTGGAACCTCACCGCTGATCTTCGCGGCACCCCGGCGATCGTCTCCGAAGAGCGCGTCACCCAGCTGGCCCCGAAGTCGCCGTTCGGCTCCAATGTCACCGCCACCGAAGTCACCTGGGACAACTTCATGGCCGGCTACCTCGGCGACAGCGGTGCGAAGGAACTCAAGCTTGTTCCCGTCCCGTCGGACGATGCGGACAACCTGGGCCTGTTCCTGAAGCCCTCCATGCTGATGGTGGCCAGCGCCAAGACCAAGTTCAAGGACGCCGCCGCCCGCTTCATCGACTTCATGGTCAATGACCCCGAGGTGGGCCAGATCTTCAAGACCTCCCGCGGCGTGCCTGCATCCAAGACGCAGCGTGACGGCACCACCTTCGAAGGTACGGACAAGGTCGTCGTCGACTACGAAACGTCCATCTCGCAGTACCTCAAGGACGCTCCCGAGCCGCCCATCGTCGGCTTTGGCACGCTGGAGACTTCCTTCAAGCGCATCGCCTCGGACCTGAACTACGGCAAGCTGGACATCAACGGTGCCACCGATGCCTGGTTCAAGGAAGCCGAAGACCTTATCAAGCAGAACGCCTGATACAGGCTTCACAACTGACGGACTGAACTCGTGACTCAAAGCCCAACCCTGAGCAGGCGTTCGACGCCATCCGGTCCTGCCCCGCTTCGCAAGTCGAGGCGGGGCGGGGTGGATGCCCGCGCCGGCTACACTTTCCTGCTGCCCTGGCTGCTGGGATTCATCGCGCTCACTGTTGGGCCGATGATTTCCTCGCTCTACCTGTCCTTCACCAACTACAACCTCTTCGAACCGCCCAAGTGGATCGGGCTGGATAACTACATCACCCTGTTCCAGGACGAACGGTTTCTGCAGTCCGTCGGCGTGACCGTGGGCTACGTGGTCTTCGGTACTCCGCTCAAGCTCGCCGCCGCGCTGGCGGTAGCGATGCTGCTCAACAGCAAGCGCCGTGGCCAGGGCTTCTACCGCTCCGCGTTCTACGCCCCCTCGCTGATCGGCGCTTCGGTATCGATCGCGATCGTGTGGAAAGCGATGTTCGGCGATTCGGGCCCGGTGGACCAGGGCCTGTCCTTCTTCGGGATCAACCTCGGCGGCTGGGTGGGCAACCCCACCATGACCATGCCGATGTTTATCCTGCTCACGGTGTGGCAGTTCGGTGCACCCATGGTCATCTTCCTCGCCGGGCTCAAGCAGATCCCGAACGAACTCTACGAGGCAGCGTCGATGGATGGTGCCGGGCCGGTACGGAAGTTCTTCAACATCACCTGGCCCATGCTCTCCCCGGTGATCTTCTTCAACCTGCTGATGGAAACCATCCACGCCTTCCAGATCTTCGCTTCGGCGTTCATCATCTCCAACGGTGAAGGCGGCCCGGCCGGTTCCACCCTCTTCTACACCCTCTACCTGTACCTGCGCGGCTTCAGCGATTTCCGGATGGGCTATGCCTCGGCAATGGCCTGGCTGCTGGTGATCGTGGTGGGCATCATTACCCTGATCTTCTTCAAAACGTCCAAGTCCTGGGTCCACTACAGCGGTGATTCGAAATGACAACCATGGCAACGCCTACCAAGTCCGCACCGGACGCCGGCACGCCGGTGTACAACCCGAAATCCGAGTCCGTCGGCGCTAAGCGGGCCAAGAGCACCGTCTTCCACATCGTTGCCCTCATCCTGACCGGCATCGTGCTGTACCCGGGGTTGTGGATGATCGCCTCGGCGTTCAAGCCGAACTCCGAAATCGGCGGCGGAAACACCTCGCTGTGGTCAGAGAACTTCAGCTTCGATAACTTCGTCACCGCTCTGGACGGCATCGGCGGGGTGTCCACGATGCAGTTCTTCACCAACTCGCTGATCCTGGCCCTCGGTGCGGTGGTGGGCACCATCCTCTCCGCGTCCGTCTCGGCCTACGCGTTCGCCCGGATCAAGTTCCCGGGCCGGAGCGTGTTCTTCGGCATGATGATCGCCACGCTCCTGCTGCCCTTCCATGTGGTCATCATTCCGCAGTACATCATCTTCCAGCAGCTGGGCCTGGTGGATACGTACATCCCGCTGCTGATCGGCAAGTTCCTCGCCGCCGACGCGTTCTTTGTGTTCCTCATGGTCCAGTTCATGCGCGGCCTGCCCGCAGAGCTTGACGAAGCGGCACGGATCGACGGCGCCGGACACGTGCGGATCTTTGGCTCCATCATGCTGCCACTGATGAAACCGGCCCTGATCTCCACCTCGATCTTCTCCTTCATCTGGAGCTGGAACGACTTCCTCGGCCCGCTGCTCTACCTCAACACTCCGGAAAAATACCCGCTGCCCCTCGCGCTGCGGCTCTTCCAGGACCAGACCCAGTCCTCTGACTACGGCGCCATGATCGCCATGTCAGTCCTGGCCCTGCTCCCCGTGCTGATCTTCTTCCTGATCTTCCAGCGCTACATTGTTGAAGGCGTCTCCACCCAGGGCCTCAAGGGCTAACGGGACAAGGGAGCACGAAGGAAATGAGCATCATGGACCGCACCACACCCGCATCGAACCACCACGAACCCATTCCGGTGAACCGGTTCGCCCTGTTCTCCGAAACCCTCCTGGCAGGGGTACTGGTGCTGGTGCTGTCCGTGCCCCTGGTGACGATCCCCGCGGCCTACGCGGCGGGGATCGCCCACCTGGAGCGGCACCTCGACGGCCGCGACGATTCCGTCCGCAGCCTGTGGGGGACTTTCAAGGCTGCCCTGCCCGGCAGCTGGAAACTTGGCGGGCTGACGGCCGGAGCCGCCGTCGTCATCGTCATGAACCTGCTGCTGGCATGGGTGGGCCAGCTGCCCGGCCGCGAAGTGGTGCTCCCTGCCACCCTGGTCCTGGCGGCCGGCGGCGCCATCCTGCTGCTGCGTACTGCCGCGGCGTGGTCCGATTTCCCGGGTGACCGCTCGGAGGCGAAGGAGCGGTGGACGTCCGCGCTGGAAACGGGCCGCGCGTTGTTCCTCAGGGACTGGTCCGGCTCGGCCCTGCTCGCCGCCGCACTGTTCGGCGCCGCAGTGTTCGTCTGGATGCTCGTGGCGCTCTTCGTGGTGGTTCCGGGCACCCTGATCCTCGCCTCGGCGGCCGTCAAGATCCGCTCCGCCCGCCACACCTGACCCGCCCCCGGCTCAACCGCTTCACTACACCTTCCGTCCCACAACCGAGTTGAGTCAGACGTGCCTTCCGACCGCCCGAATTCCGAGCAGTCCGTCCACCTTTCCCACGACAGCCAGCCGCGGTGGTACCAGCCGCTGACCAGGCACAACTACAGGCTCTTTCTGGGCATGCAGGTAGCGGGCAGCGTAGGCGTCTGGATGCAGCGCCTCGCCCAGGACTGGATGGTCCTGCAGCTCACAGGCAGTCCCGCGGCCGTAGGTGTCGCCGTCGCCCTCCAGTTCCTCCCCATGCTGATTGTGGGGCCGTTGTCCGGGCTGGTGGTGGACCTGTTCCCCAAGCGCCGGATCATGATGGTGTGCCAGTCCGTGATCGTGGTCCTTGCCCTGGGCCTTGCCGCGTGGGTGGCCAGCGGAACCATCACCGTGTGGGCTGTGTACGCGAGCTGCGTCGCCCTGGGCATTACCTCCGCCATCGACGGCCCCGCCCGCCAGGTGTTCGTCAACGAAGTGGTGGGTGACGCGGCCCTGCGTCCAGCCATCGGTCTCAACAATGCCCTCAGCCAGCTCGGTGCCATGGCAGGGCCCGCCCTCAGCGGGGTGTTGATCGCCCAGGCCGGCCCCGCCGCAGCCTTCGCCGCGAACGCCGCCATTGGCGTGCTGGTCCTTGGCCTGATCGCCGCCATCCGTACGGCTGAGCTGTTTCCCGGCATTCCCGCTGCCAGGGGCCGCGGACAGCTGCTGGCCGGCTTCGCATACGTCCGGGAGCGGCCCCGGCTGTTGTTCCTCATCCTGCTCGCGGGCCTGCTGGGCGCCTTCGGCATGAACGGGCCGGTAGTCCTGGCAGCCTTCGCGGAGCGGGTGTGGCACAACGGCGTGGAAGGCTTCGGCCTTTTCAACACCGTCAGTGCCGTAGGCGCGCTTGCCGGTGCCCTGATCGCGGCCCGGCTCCGGAACATGGGCAGGCGCGGGATTGTGGCCGCGGCCGGCCTGTTCGGACTGTCCCAACTGGTGGCAGCCCTCATGCCCACGCTCCCGCTGTTCATCGCCATGCTGGTGGTGGTGGGACTCATGACGCTCCTGTTCCTGACGAGTGCGGCCACAGCCGTCCAGCTCGAAGCCGGCCCCGCCATCCGCGGCCGGGTGATGGCCCTGTACCTGCCGCTGTTGCTGGGAGGGCATGCCCTGGGCGGCCTTCTGGCCGGGTGGCTGACCGAACAGTTTGGCGTCCGCACCGGACTGGTGGTTACGGGTGCCCTGGGCATGCTGTCCGCAGCTGCCATCGGCTTCCTGCTGTGGCGGCACGGCAGGGCTGCGAAGGCCCGGGGAGCCGGGTTGACGGAGTCCTGAGCAGTCCTTGACGCGTGCGCTGGATCACACCTACGCTGTGGGAAACCGGTTTCTATCTGGTACCAGCATCCCGACGCCAAAGGACAGACGATGATGTTTCGCGCCCGAAAGCCCCTGCTGCCCAAAGCTGCCGCCGCGGCGGCTGTCCTCGCGCTGACGCTGACGGGCTGCGGAGGCTCGCCGCAGGCTTCGGACGGCCCGGTGACCCTGCGCTTCAGCTGGTGGGGCTCGGATACCCGGCATAAGATGACCGAAAAGCTGATCGAGGCGTTCGAGGCCGAGAACCCCAACATCAAGGTCAAGGGGGAATACGGCGACTGGAGCGGCTATTGGGACAAGCTGGCCACCCAGGTGGCATCGCAGGATGCCCCGGACATCATCCAGATGGACGCCGCGTACCTCGGCGAGTACTCCGGGCGCGGCGCACTGCTGGAGCTTAAGGACGTTGACCTTTCCAAGTTTGACCAGCCTGTGGCCGATTCCGGCAAGGTGGAGGGCAAGCAGTACGCCGTGACCAGCGGCGTCAACGCCATGGTGGTGATGGCGAACCCGGCCTTGGTGTCTGCCAGCGGCGTGGCACTTCCCGATGACAAGACCTGGACCTGGGACCAGCTGGACAGCACGGCTGCGGCGATCACCCAGGCCAGTGGCGGGAAGGTGTACGGCACGGGCCAGGTCAATTCCGACGCCGCGGCCAACCTGTGGTTCCGGCAGCACGGCAAATCCCTCTTCACCGGCGACGGCAAGCTCGGGTTCGATGAGTCGGACCTGGCCGAATGGTACGAATACCAGGCCAGGATGCGGGATTCCAAGGCCGTCCCGCCGGCATCGGTGATCACCGAAGACGCCACCGCCTCGATTGACCAGCAGGGTCTGTCCACGGGCAAGTTCGCCATGAACATGTACTGGTCCAACCAGCTGGGCGCCCTGAGCAAGGCCTCCGGGCAGGACCTGGAAATCCGCCGGCCGCCGAGCGTGGACGGCAAGGCGGCGGATGCCCAGCAGTTCTATAAGTCGTCCATGTTCTGGTCCGCCAGTTCACGGACCAAGCACCCCGCTGAGGCGCAGAAGTTCATTGACTTCGTGACCAACAACGCCAAGGCGGGGGAGATCGGGCTGGCTGACCGTGGCATTCCCGCAAACTCGGATATCCGTGCTGCGGTGGTCTCCAAGCTGACCCCGGCTGATGCCAAGACGGCGAAGTTCATCGACGAGATCTCCAGCGAACTGGGCGGTGCCGTTCCGGTTCCGCCGGCCGGAGGAAGCGCCGCGGTGGAGGCACTGACCCGCTACTCCCTGGAAGTGCACTTCAACAGGCTCTCCCCGCAGGAGGCCGCGAAGAAGGCCCTGGACGAAGCGAAGAGCGCGCTGCTCTGACCGGTTTCGGCTAGGCCTGCGGTTCGAAGCTCCAGGTGCCGGTGTGCACGCGGAAGTCGCGCGTCGCGGCGGTCTGCGCGCCGTCCGGGAGGGAACGCACGACGGCGGCATCCGGCGTGGGTCCCTTAATTCCGTAAGTGCCGGCGGGCAAACGGACAACCGCTGTGACGCCGGCGGGGACGGTGCATTCCAGCTCCACCAGGCCGCCCCTGCGCCGCCAGCTGGTCTCCGCGTAGCCGTTGGCCACCGGGATGCTTCCGCGGGCGTGCTCCAACCGGCACAATGGCGGCTGGATGAGCAGTTCACTGCCACCGGGGGACTGGAAGCGGATGCCCAGCAGGTGCTCGAGGATTTCCTTGACCACCGAGGCGGACCAGGCGTGGGATTGGCTGTAGTCGGTGCCGGGCTCCAGGTCCCAGGCCTCCCAGGTGAAGGTGGCGCCCCGTTCCAGGAGCCGCGCCCAGCCGGGCTGGTCGCGTGAGGTCAGAAGGTCCAGGACCGCGTCAGTCAGGCCCTGTGCCAGCAGCGCCCGGACCAGGCGGTGGACCGTCAGTGGCCCCTGCCGCAT
The DNA here is from genome assembly GCF_900105535.1 of Pseudarthrobacter equi. Classification (NCBI taxonomy): domain Bacteria; kingdom Bacillati; phylum Actinomycetota; class Actinomycetes; order Micrococcales; family Micrococcaceae; genus Pseudarthrobacter; species Pseudarthrobacter equi. The sequence goes on along the minus strand of NZ_LT629779.1, from coordinate 3,845,020 downwards.
CCCCATGTCCGCTATCCGCCGGGAGTCGGCCTCAGCGAACCTGGCGTCCGTGATGCCCAGGGACAGGGGGAACGATGCCGCATGCTGTGAAGCATGGGCGCTGGGGGAGCCGTCGCCGTGGAGTCCGTCCACCATCATGCCGTCCACCCGGAGCCGGGTACGGATGGCCGCCGCCAGCGTGCGGGCAGCCTCGGCGTAGCGGGCGGCGGTTTCGTGCTGGCCCGCAACGCCGCAGAGCCGGGCGGTGGACAACAGTGCGGAGTAGGCCTGGACGTTGACGGTGGTCTTGGCGGCGCACTCCATGTCGTAACCGAATCGCCCCGGTGCCGGCCAGTCCACGATGCCGTGCAGGTAGGGGCCGGACCCGCCGCCCAGCCTGGTGACCAGCCCCGCCGTCGGGCCTTCCGCCGGAATGTACCGCAGCGCGTAGTCGGCCGTATCGCAGAGGTGCGGCAGCAGCTCCCGAACCAGGGCGAGATCGCCGGTGCGGTGGTGGTATTCCTCGGCCCACTCCGGCAGCATCAGCGAAAAATCCGGGATGTCGCGTTTGCCGTCACCGTTGGGATAGACCGCGTTGTAGCGGCCCCTGTCCCCGCCCGCGGTCCAGTACCTGCCCGCCGACCAGCCGAACTCCCGCAGCGCCTGGGCCGTGTAGGCGTGCTCGCCGAAAAGCGACATGGTGGCGTAGGAGATGTTCACGGCGTCCGCCAGGAACTGGCCCTTTTCCCGGGTGGGGGTGTCCACGAACTGCTCCTGCACGCCGTACAGCGCCGAGTCGCGCAGGAGGCCGAAGACGGCGTCCAGTGTGGGGTCCGAGCTGCTGAAGCTGCCTTCGGCGGGGTGCCTGCCGTGAACCACGACGGCGCCGAGCCGGGACACGTCCGCGGCGTCCACACCGGGAAGCTCCAGGTAGCGGAAGCCAAGGTGCACGGTGGCCCGGTACTGCTGCGGCCCGGCGGCCTGGGTGTACGGGAAGGACATATCGGTGTTCTGGGTGGGTGTCTTGCCGGTGTCCACCCGGCCGTCGTTCCGGAGGTTGTAGCCGGCCCGGATCATTACCGTGCGGCCGGCCACGCCGTCGAGGAAATCCACCTCGGGCCGGCCGGGAAGCACCTGGCCGAAGTCCGCCACCAGCGTGCCGTCATCAGCCGTCAGGAATGCGCGGGGAGCGACGAATTCCTCCGACATGGAGGTCCGGCGCGGATGCAGCGCGGGGCTTTCGGGGGTGGGGTGGCTCCCGCAGCCGACGGCGGGCGGCAGGTCCTGCAGGGGAGTGGCGGCCAGTGCGGCGGCAGCGTGCCCGTCCAGGTGCTCAACGGGGTCGCCTTCGTCGTTCCGGTACCCGGCCTGGCCGTACGGGCCCTCGGCAGCACGCCAGCCCGGACCCGAACCGAACACGTCGCGGCGGCCGTCCGCATAGTCCACGCTGAGCCGGACCAGCAGGCCGGGAAGGCCCGCGGCCCGTCCCTGTCCCGGGCCGTACCAATGCAGCAGCGCCGCCAGCGGAATGTCCGCGCCGTTTGGTGCCTCCCCGCTGTTTGGTGCGTCCCCGCCTGACTGCTGGGATGCCAGCAGTTCCGTCACGTCCGCGGCATCGTAGTAGCCCTCGCCGGGATAGCCGAAGGATGTGGTGGTGAGGCAGGGTGTGCCGGCGAGGGACAGCTGGGCATGGTGCCGGGCGGCGGCGTAGAGCCGTGCCCGCCGGACGGTGCCGCTGAGCCGGATCGAGGTGCGGAACAGGGTCCATTCGTCTGGCTGGCGGTGTGCTGTGGTGCGTGGCCAGTGAGCCAGGGCAGCGCGTGCGTGGTGTTCGCCGGCATCGAATCGGTGGTCCAACAGGACGGTGCCGGTGTCTGCGCTAGCGCCTGGCTCCGAAACCCGGAGCCGGGCGTACTCGGCTTGGCTCCGGGGACCCTGGTGGAGGGCCAGCCTGCCCGAAGCGCCTGCCGGGAGCGGCTCCTCGAACACCAGCAGTTCGTCGCCGTCCAGGGAGGCGCGGATGGTGTGCCCGTCATCGGTGACGGTGAGGTCCTGCCACGTCCCCGGAACCAGGTCCTTGCCCGGGAGCCGTTCCTGCCGGACTGTGTGGGTGCGGTCTGCGCGGGCCTTGGCCAGGACGGGGGTGTCCGGCGTGGAGGCGGCGGGGATGTCCCACTGCGGCACCTGCCGCAGCAGCAGCTCGCCGGCCGTGTTGAGTTCGAGCAGCAGCCCCGTTCCGGGGCCGGTGCTGCGGAGGATCAGGCCGGCCCAGCCCATCACGGGCCGCACCCGCGCCTCAAGCCGGAAACCGCGGACCGGAGGGCACGGCAGTGGCAGCCCGGGGGATCCCGCCACCCTGAGGGCGTTGTCCAGGATCTCCAGCGGGGCGCGGCCACCCGGGGCGCGGCTGATCCAGTCGGCCTCCCAGGCGGAGTCCGAAAGCCCCGTGCCGAAGGTGCGCCAGGCAGACCACGCGCCTTGGACGCCGGCCGCGTCGCGAAGGCGCACCCGCCAGGAATAGTCCGCGTCATCGTCGAGAACGGGCCCGCCATAGATACCGCGCTGCGAAGCTGAGGGCACGCCCCCGGAGCTCCACACCTGATGGCCGCCGGCGTCCTGCACGGAGACTTCGTACGCCGCCTGGCTGGCCCGGGAGGGGTCGGTGCCGTCCGGCTGCTCCAGCTGCCAGCTGAACGTGGGTTGCCCGGACGCCGTGAGGCACATGGCCAAGCCGTCGGTCAGGAGGCCGGTGGCGAGCAGAGCCCCGGCAGCTTCCTGTGGTGTGTCCGCTGCGGTGGGGGCTGCGCCGCCTGAAGGGGACATCAGGCGGACGGCACCGGAAAGGAGGCCGGTGTGGACGTGGCCCAGGGGAGCCCCAGCTCGCTGAACGTTGAATGTTCGCGCCCGGCACGCTCCAGCGCGTCCTCGATGTTGGCCACCACGGCGTGGGCGGATTCGCCTTCACCCTCCCACTGCACGTAGGTGGGATCGATCGGCGCTGGCAGCGGCGCGGTCCGGACTGCCTCGAGCACCAGCATGAACGCCCCGCTGTCCAGGAGGGAGCTCAGCAACGGGGTGCCGGCGCTGCGGTGCTTGAGCAGGTTCTCGGTGAGGTCGTCCCGGCCGTAGGTCTGCTCGGTGGTGCCGGAGGCTGTTTCCACCACCAGCCGGTCCTCGGTGTAGTGGAAGACTGCAGTGCCGGCGGAGCCGTGGAGGGTCACGTACGGCTCAACGGATTCGGTGGCGCAGATGGTCAGGGCGCAGGTGATGGGCAGTCCGGCCGTGGTGCGGATGCGGATCACCGAGGTGTCGTCAGACTCGATGTCATTGGCCCGGTACAGCTCGGTTTCCACGGACGCGACATCGGCAACGGTGCGGGCTCCGGCGATCCGCAGCGCCGTTGCCACAGCATGCGCGAGCGGGTTGGTGGCCACGCCGTCCACTACGTCCACGCCGTTGATGCTGCGCTTGCCCGCCCAGCGCGACCGCTTGTAATACGCCCGGTCACGGACCCAGCGGCCGGTGGCGGAGATGCCTTCCAGGTTTCCAATAGTGCCGGCGGCCAGGAGTTCCGCGATGGCCGTCAGCGCATGCGAGCCCAGGCTCTGGAAACCGATCTGGACCCCGTGCCCGGACGCTGCAGCGGCGTCGCACAGCCGGTTGAAGTCCGCCAGCGAGGCCACCGGTGGCTTCTCCAGGTAGAGCTCGGCATCCGTGGCCAGGGCGGCCAGTGCCAGCGGGGCGTGCGTCTGGATGGGGGTTGCCACAATGACGAGGTCCAGGTTGGCCGTTGCGGCCAGCAGGTCCTCCAGTCCTTGATGGACAGCGGCCGACGGCGGCACGGAACCGGGTGCCGGTGGCTGCGGGTCGGCGACGGCCGCCAGTTCGACGGCGCCGGCTGCCTGCAGGCGCGCAAGGTTCCGGAGATGGTGGGTGCCGAAGCCGTGCACGCCTACCAGCGCGATCCGGGCTGCCGGGCCGGAGCCCTGCGGGCCGGTCCGGAGTCCTGCCGGTTCGGCCGCCTCACCGGTAAAAGCGTTACTGGCGGAAGCATTACCGCCGGAAGCATTACCGCCGGAAGCATTACCGGCGGAAACGTTGGGAAGGTGGGTGCCAGCGGGCGTTCCCATGGGTTCTCCATTCTGCCCTCGAGGGCACGCTTACAGGCGCGCCGGCTGAGTGCAGCAAGCGCTTTCCAACCATTAGTGTGCGCCACCCCTGGCGGCAGAGTCCAGTTATGTAACGATTCAAAAAATGGCTTGACCCCACACTCGGATTGGGTCTAGATTTTCGAGAAACCGATTACCGGCGTGACGCGGACCACTCGCGCCCTCGCCTCTGCAACGATGGAGAAACGGAAGGGAAGTGCCATGCTGTCCGGAACCTTCGCCGCTCGGGCCTATTCGTTCTTTGACACCCTTCTGTGGATCGCATGCCTCAACCTGTTGTGGCTGGTGTTCACCCTCCTCGGGCTGGGCGTAGCCGGGATCGGACCTGCCACTGCGGCGGCGCAGATCCTGGTGCGCAAGCGGGCCCGGGGGGAAGCGGCGCCACTGCTGCGCGGGTTCGCGGCGGAGTATTTCCGGAACTTCGGCCGCGCCAACGTCCTTGCCCTGCCGCTGCTGGCAGTGGCAGTGGCGCTGGCAATGAACTGGAACTTCTTCTCCGGCGGGCGGGACCTCTTCTCGCAGCTGATGGCGGCCGGAATTTTTGTGACGGCCATCTTCCTGGCGGGTGCAGCCTGCTACGTGTTCCCGATGTATGCCCGCTACGAACTGCCCCTGGGGCAGTACTTGATGCTCTCGTCCCGCTTTGCCATGCGGCACCTGGCTGGGACGGTCATCCTCCTGTTCGTCTCGGCGGCCGTGGTGTATGCCAGCACCACCGTCCCCGGACTCATTCCGTTCTTCAGCATCGGCGCGTGGCTCTACACCACCGGCTGGCTCTGCGACCGGTTCTTTACCGCCAATGACGAGTCGGTTGCCGCCGATGCCGAGCCGGCCGCTGCCGGTACCGGGACCGTGCCCGTCGCCGTCTCCACGGCTTGACCGGCTGACCGCCTGACCGGCGGCGCGTCTCCCGGCCCAGCCCCACTTCGGCGGGCCCCCGGAGCGCCCGTCCCATTGACCAGCACCACCCCGCACCCTCGTCCTGCCCGCACGTCCACAAATGAAACGTATCAACCCCGTCTGAATGACCAACGAAACCCCGAAGAAGTGGAAAAGGAAAAGCCATGATCCGTAGGAAACTCACCCTGGCGGCCGCCGTCGTCACCATCTCCGCCATATCCCTCACCGCCTGCAGCGGCGGCGGCAATGAACCCGCCGCGGACCTCACCAGCGTGTCCATCATGGCCCCGTTCCTCGAGGCCCAGCCGCCCAGCGCGGACGGCGCCGTCCAGAAGAAGCTGGAAGAACTCACCGGCAAGGACATCAACATCAACTGGACGCCCAACTCCTCGTACGAGGACAAGACAAACATCACGCTGGCAGGCTCCGACATCCCGCAGATCATGGTCATCCAGGGCAAGACCCCCGGCTTCGTCAAGAACGCCGAAGCGGGCGCCTTCTGGGACCTGACGGACAAGCTCGACAAGTACCCGAACCTGAAGACCACGTTCCCCGACATCCAGGAGAACGCCAGCATCAACGGCAAGGTCTACGGCGTCTACCGTGGCCGCGCGCCCATGCGTGCTGCGGTGATGTTCCGCCAGGACTGGCTGGACAAGCTGGGCCTCCAGCCGCCCAAGACCACCGAGGACCTCTACAAGGTGGCCAAGGCGTTCACCGAGCAGGACCCGGACGGCAACGGCCAGAATGACACGTGGGGCATCACCATCCCCAAGTGGGGAGCCCTGGGCACCAACAGCCCCTACGACCTGATCGAGGAATGGTACGGCGCCGGCAACCGGTGGACCGAGAAAGACGGGAAGCTGATCCCCAGCTTCGAGACCAACGAGTTCCTTGAGGCCAACCGGTTCGTGAAGAAGATGGTGGACGAGAAGCTCATCAACCCGGACTTCGCCACGTTCGACGGCACCAAGTGGAACGAGCCGTTCTTCAACGGCAAGGGCGGCATCATTGTGGACGTCGATTCCCGCGTCAGCGTCCTGGTCAACCTCTTCAAGCAGGCCGATCCCAACAACTTCCAGAACAAGGTGGGCTTCGTGGGCAACCTCGAAGGCCCCGACGGCGAACTCCACGCCCACCCCACCGACGGCTACTCCGGCTTCCTGGCCGTCCCCAAGTCCAGCGTCCGCACCGAGGCCGAGCTGGACAAGGTCCTTGAGGTCCTGAACACCCTGAACGGCAAGGAGGTGGCCACCCTCCTGAACAACGGCATCGAGGGCGTCAACTTCACGGTGGAGGACGGCAAGGCCGCCACCATCAAGCCCGAAACCCCCGAGGGCAAGGCCGTCAGCACCGACATCAAGAGCTACGCACAGCTGGGCATGAACGTGGCCGGCAACAACTTCTACCCGGTCAAGCAGGCCAGCGACTACGAGCAGCAGGTCTTCGACAAGCGCACCGAAGTCATGGCCGAGGACCTCAAGAGCGCCGTGTACAACCCCGCCGCCCCGTACGTCTCCGCCACCTACGTGGCCAAGGGCGCACAGCTGGACAACATCGTGGCGGACGCCCGGATCAAGTACCTCGCCGGACAGATCGATGAGCAGGGCCTGAAGGACGCCATCAAGCTCTGGGACACCAGCGGCGGCAACAAGGTCAAAGAAGAGATCAACAAGCTTTGGCAGGACAACAAGTAAATGGCAGCCCCCGTCGTCGAGGCTGAGACCTCAGGGCGGGCGGCCAGCCGGCCGCCCGCCCGGGAGCGGAAGAACGCCAAGTTCTCCGTCCACTTCGCGCACTACAAGTGGCTGTACCTGCTGCTGTTGCCGGGCGTGCTGTACTTCGCTGTGTTCCGCTACGGCCCCATGTATGGCGTGTCCATCGCCTTCAAGGACTACGTCCCGTTCCTGGGCGTCAACGGCAGCCGGTGGGTGGGGACCCAGCACTTCGAGGATTTCTTCTCCAACCCGGATTTCCCGCGCCTGCTGGGCAACACGCTGATCCTGGCGTTCCTGAACCTGGGCATCGCATTCCCGCTGACCATCGTGCTGGCCCTGCTGCTGAACGAGGTCCGCCTCTCCGTCCTCAAGCGCACGGTCCAGACCCTGGTGTACATCCCGCACTTCCTGTCCTGGACCATCGTGGCGTCGCTGAGCTTCCTGCTGTTCGCGCTGGACATCGGCCCGATGTTCCAGTTCCTGAACAACGTGATGGGCACCAACATCGACTTCCTGTCCGATCCCGCCTGGTTCCGGCCGCTGATCGTGCTGCAGGAGATCTGGAAGAACACCGGCTGGGGAACCATCATCTTCCTCGCCGCCCTGTCCACGGTGGACCAGGACCAGTACGAGGCTGCGATCATCGACGGCGCGGGACGGTTCCGGCGGGTCTGGCACATCACCCTGCCCGGGATCCGGTCCACCATCATCGTGATGCTGATCCTGGCGATCGGGCAGATGCTCAACACCGGATTCGAACAGATCTACCTGATGACCAACGCCCTGAACCGGGACGTCGCGGATGTCTTTGACACCTACGTGTACTTCGTGGGCATCACCCAGGGCGCCTACTCCTACTCCACCGCGGTGGGCCTGTTCAAATCCCTGGTGGGCCTGGTGCTGATCTTCGGCACCAACTGGCTGGCCAAGCGGTTCAACCAGAGCGGACTGTTCTAATGAAGATCCACAACACCACCGGCGGCAGGGTGTTCGACGCCGCCAACTACGTCTTCCTGTCCCTGGTGGGCATCGTTACCCTGCTGCCGTTCGTCTACGTCTTCGCGGGCTCGTTCGCCACCGAAGCGGAAATCACCCGGCGGGCGTTCTTCGTCTGGCCCGAGCAGTTCAGCCTGGGCTCCTACGAGTACATCTTCTCGACGCCGGCCTTCACCAGGGCGCTCATCACCACCATCCTGGTCACCGCAGTGGGCACGGTGGTCCAGCTGGCGTTCACGGTGACCATGGCTTACCCGCTGGCCAAGAAGACCCTCCGGGGACGCAAGCTCATCCTGTCCCTAGTGGTCTTCGCCATGGTGTTCTCCGGCGGCATGATCCCCACCTTCCTCCTGGTCAAGGACCTGGGCCTGCTCAACTCCTACTGGGCCCTGATCCTGCCGGCGGCGATCAACCCGTTCAGCCTGATCATCATCAAGAACTTCTTCCAGGAGCTCCCGGCGGAGCTGGAGGAATCGGCCAAGATGGACGGCGCCACGGAGATCGGCATCCTTTGGCGGATCCTGTTGCCGCTGTCCAAGCCGGTCCTGGCCACGTTCGCACTGTTCTATGCCGTGGGAATCTGGAACGACTTCATGTCGCCCCTGCTGTACCTCAGCGACAACTCCAAGTGGACCCTGCAGATGTACCTCCGCCAGGTCACTGCGGCCTCGGACCTGCTGGGAACCGGCAACGTGGACCCCAACTACATTCCGCCGGAACAGGGCATCAAGTTCGCCGTGATCGTGGTGGCCACCCTGCCCATCCTGATCTTCTACCCCTTCCTGCAAAAGCACTTCGCCAAGGGCATGCTCATCGGCTCCGTCAAGGGCTAGAAACCCCCACTCACAGAAAGAAGACCATGAAGATCCTGCTCGCCGGTGATTCCACCGTCGCCAACTGCCCCACGCACGAGTACCCCATGAGCGGGTGGGGCGCGCAGCTGGCCCCGCACGTTTACCGGCGGGCAGCGGTCCACAACTTCGCCAAGGGAGGGGCCAGTACCGAGTCCTTCCGCGAGGAAGGGCTGTGGACGGCGCTGCTGGCAGAGGCCGGCGAAGGCGACCTGGTCCTCCTCCAGTTCGGCCATAACGACCAGAAGAAGCAGCACCTGGCAGCCCGCACCGGCTACGCGGCCAACCTGCGCACCATGGTGGGGGAGGTGCGTGCCCTGGGCGCGGCTCCGGTGCTATGCACCTCCGTGGAACGGCGGCACTTCCGGGACGCGCCGTCGTCGTCCGCCGGCATGGGCGACGTACTGGAGGAAAGCCTGGAGGACTACCCCGAGGTGGTGCGCGAACTGGGCTTGGAACTCGGCGTCCCGGTGATCGACCTCAATGCCTGGACGCGGGAGCTTTACGTCCGCCTGGGCCGGGAGGAATCCATGGCGCTGTTCTGCCACTTCGCGCCGGGGGAGCATGCCTATTGGCCGGACGGGCTGGCGGACAACACGCATTTCTCCCAGGAAGGTGCCGCAGTGGTGGCGGAGCACGTGGCCGCCGGGCTTGCGGAGCTGGGGCCCGCCGCCCCGGCCCTTGCGGGTACGACGGCGGGACGCGCCTGAGTGGGCACCGCCATACGGGACGCCGGTGTGCTGTACAGCAATGGGCTGGGCGGTCCGGCGGACGTCGCGGACTGGGTGGCCGAAGGGCCGCTGACCCTTGGCGCCCACTCCGGGGCGCTGGAGCTGTCCGGCGCACTGGACGACGCCGAATTCGGCGACCACGCGCACTGGACGTTCTGGTGCCCGGAGGAGTTTCCGGACGGAATCCGCATCAGCTGGGAGTTCCGGCCGCTCGAAGAGCCGGGCCTGGCCATGCTGTTCTTTGCAGCCGCCGGCCAGGGCGGGCTGGATCTCTTCAGCCCGGACCTGGCCCCGCGGACCGGGTTCTACCCGCAGTACCATTCGGGGGACATTGATGCCCTGCACGTCTCGTATTTCCGGCACAAGTACGAATCGGAGCGGGCCTTCCGGACGTGCAACCTCCGCAAGAGTGAAGGCTTTGAACTGGTGGCGCAGGGCGCTGACCCGCTGCCGCCCACGGAAGACGCGGTGGATTTCTATCGCCTGGAAGTGGTGAAGGACGGCCCGCTGGTGTCCTTTGCCATCAACGGGTTGACCCTGTTCGAGTGGACAGACTCCTCGGGCAAGGTCCTCGGCGGCGGCCACATCGGGTTCCGGCAGATGGCCCCGCTGCGGGCCGCCTACCGGAACCTGGTGGTGGAGAAGCTGCGCTGACGCGTCCTAAGCCTTGCCGGTGCTCTGCCGGACCACGAGCTCCGGCGTGAACACCACCGCGCGATGCGTGGCGTTCTGGGACTCCACTTCCTCGGTGAGGAGCTCGATGGCGGTGCGGCCCAGCGCCTCGGTGGGCTGCCGGATGGAGGACAGCGGAACCACTGCCGAGACGGCAAAGTCGATGTCGTCATACCCGATCAGCGCCACGTCCTCCGGGATGCGGAAGGTATGGGTCATGGTGAGGGACTGCATGACGCCGAGGGCCAAGAGGTCGTTGGCGCAGAAGATGCCGTCCGGCAGCTCCTCCGGCCTGCGTTCCACCAGCATGTTGCCCACGCTGCGGCCGGTCAGGACGGTCATCCCCTCCGACGCCAGCACTTCCAGTGTTGCGTCCGGCTCCTCCTTGACGGCGCGCTGTGCACCCTGCAGGCGGTCCGATACCTGCCGGATGGACGTGGGGCCGCCCACGAACGCGAGCCGGCGGCGGCCGGTGTCCAGCAGGTGCCGCGCGGCCAGGTACCCGCCGGCGTCGTCGTCCACGGAAACCGAACTGAACCTGGACTCGTCCGCCAGGCGGTCCACCAGGACCGTGGGCACGCCGCGCTCGCGGAGGAGGTCCAGCCGCTCGGTGACGTCGCCAACGGGGGAAATGAGGAGGCCCTGGACCCGCTGCTCCTGGAAAAGATCGATGTAATTGGCTTCGCGGCCGGCGTCGTGCCCGCTGTCGCCCAGCAGCACCGCGCTGCCCTGGACGCTGGCGGCATCCTCAGCCGCCCGCACCACCGATGTGAAGAACGGGTTGCCCACGTCCAGGACAATCAGCCCCACGGTGCGGCTGTGGCCGGCGCGGAGCTGCCGGGCCGCGTCGTTGCGGACAAACCCCAGTTCGTCGATGGCCTTCAGGACGCGTTCCTTGGTGCGCTGGGACACCCTGTCCGGGTAATTCAGCACGTTGGAGACGGTGCCCACGGCAACGCTGGCGTGGTTGGCAACGTCCTTGATACTGGCGGTGCGGTTCATGATTCTCCGAGCTGCTGGTCCGGATGCCCTGACTTCCACGGGCCATTTGCTGGGGCCGGGTGGAAATGCTTGACACCTACTCAGGTTCAAGAGTACTTTGAATCGTACCAATGAAACGATTCAAATATCCGCGAGTTCAGGAGAGTTCCAGATGAGGGTGTGCTTCCGGTCCTCGATCCAGCCGGCGCTGATCGACGAGTACAAGCGGCGCCATGCCGCGGTGTGGCCGGAGATGCTTCTTGCCCTGAAGGAAGCGGGCTGGAACAACTACTCCCTGTTCCTGGCGGACGACGGGCTCCTGGTGGGCTACGTCGAATGCGACGACTTCGACGCCGTTCGTGCCCGCATGGCCCTGACCGACGTCAACGCGCGCTGGCAGGCCGAGATGGCCACGCTTTTTGAGAACACCGGCCAGGCGCCCGACGAGGGGTTCCAGGTCCTGGAAGAAGTGTTCAACCTTGACGGCCAGCTTGCGGCCGCAGGCTCCACAACCCAGTAACTAAAGCCAAACCCAGCTCCTGCAGCGGGGCATTACCCAACAGACCACAGCAGCACAAGACACCGGAAAGAACCATCATGAATGACGTAGCAAAGGCGCTGGGCAGGCTCGGAGAGCTTGCCATCGAGGTCCCTTCGTGGGCCTATGGAAATTCAGGCACGCGGTTCAAGGTGTTCGGCACGCCCGGCACGCCGCGGACGGTCCAGGAGAAGCTGGCCGACGCCGCCAAGGTCCATGAGCTGACCGGCCTCGCGCCCACGGTCGCCCTGCATATTCCGTGGGACAAGGTGGACGACTACTCCGCCCTGAAGGAGTACGCCGCGGGCCTGGGTGTTGGCCTGGGCACCATCAACTCCAATACCTTCCAGGATGACGAGTACAAGTTCGGCTCCCTGACGTCCTCCAACGAGGGCGTGCGCCGCCGCGCCATCGAGCACCACCTGGACTGCATCGACATCATGCACGCCACGGGCTCCCGCGACCTGAAGATCTGGCTGGCGGACGGCACCAACTACCCGGGCCAGGATGATCTCCGCGGCCGCCAGGACCGCCTGGCCGAGTCCCTGCAGGAAATTTACGCGGCCTTGGGTGACGAGCAGCGCCTGGTCCTGGAGTACAAGTTCTTCGAGCCGGCGTTCTATCACACCGACGTTCCGGACTGGGGCACGTCCTACGCCCAGACCCTGGCACTGGGGGAGAAGGCGTTCGTCTGCCTGGACACCGGCCACCACGCCCCGGGCACCAACATCGAATTCATCGTGATGCAGCTGCTGCGCCTGGGCAAGCTGGGTTCTTTCGACTTCAACTCGCGCTTCTACGCCGACGACGACCTCATCGTGGGTGCCGCCGATCCGTTCCAGCTCTTCCGCATCATGCACGAAGTGATCCGCGGCGGCGGCTTCGGCAAGGAATCCGGTGTGGCTCTCATGCTGGACCAGTGCCACAACCTGGAAGAGAAGATCCCGGGCCAGATCCGGTCCGTGCTGAACGTCCAGGAAATGACGGCCCGCGCCCTGCTGATCGACACCGCTGCCCTGACCGAGGCCCAGCGCGCCGGGGATGTCCTGGCCGCCAACGGCATCTTCAACGATGCCTTCTACACGGACGTCCGTCCGGCCCTGGCCGAGTGGCGTGAATCCCGCGGCCTGCCCGCGGACCCGATGGCTGCCTACAAGGCCAGCGGTTACCAGAAACAGATCAATGAGGACCGCGCAGGCGGCCAGCAAGCCGGATGGGGCGCTTAATTCCTATGAGCAACAAGACTGTTGAAGACCTGATTGCGCGTTCCAACCGCTTGGGCGCGGACAAGCGGAACACCAACTTCGCCGGCGGCAACACGTCCGCCAAGGGCACCGAGAAGGATCCGGTCACCGGTGAGGACGTTGAACTCCTGTGGGTGAAGGGTTCCGGCGGTGACCTGGGCACGCTGAAGGCGCAGAACCTTGCGGTGCTGCGGCTGGACCGTTTGAACGCGCTGAAGAACGTCTACCCGGGCGTCGACCGTGAAGATGAAATGGTGGCCGCCTTCGACTACTGCCTGCACGGCAAGGGCGGCGCAGCCCCGTCGATCGACACTGCCATGCATGGCCTGGTGGACGCCGCGCACGTGGACCACCTGCACCCGGATTCCGGCATCGCCATCGCGACGGCGGTGGACGGCGAAGCGCTGACGTCAAAGGTCTTCGGTGACAAGGTGGTCTGGGTTCCCTGGCGCCGCCCCGGTTTCCAGCTGGGCCTGGACATCGCTGCGATCAAGGACGCCAACCCGCAGGCCATCGGCACCATCCTCGGCGGCCACGGCATCACTGCCTGGGGCGCCACCAGCGAAGAGGCCGAGGCCAACTCGCTCTGGATCATCGACCAGGCCGAGCAGTACATCGCCGAGAACGGCGCGGCCGAACCCTTCGGTGCCAAGCTCCCGGGCTACGCAGCCCTGCCCGAGGCAGAACGCCGCGCGAAGGCCGCTGCCCTGGCGCCGGTGATCCGCGGCCTTGCCTCGACGGACAAACCGCAGCTGGGGCACTTCAGCGATGACGCCGTCGTCCTCGACTTCCTCGAAGCCGCCGAGCACCCGCGGCTGGGCGCGCTGGGCACCTCCTGCCCGGACCACTTCCTGCGCACCAAGGTCAAGCCGCTGATCCTGGACCTGCCCGCCGATGCCTCCATCGAAGACTCGATCGCCCGGTTGCATGAGCTGCACGCCGACTACCGCGAGGACTACCAGGCCTACTACGACCGCCACAAGGACGAAAACAGCCCGGCCCTGCGCGGCGCGGACCCGGCCATCGTGCTGGTTCCCGGCGTGGGCATGTTCTCCTTCGGCGCGAACAAGCAGACCGCCCGGGTGGCCGGGGAGTTCTACATCAATGCCATCAACGTGATGCGCGGCGCCGAAGCGATCTCCACCTACGCCCCCATCGAGGAATCCGAGAAGTTCCGGATCGAATACTGGGCCCTGGAGGAAGCCAAACTGGCCCGCCTGCCCAAGCCGAAGTCGCACGCCACCCGCATCGCCCTGGTGACCGGTGCGGCATCCGGCATCGGCAAGGCCATCGCCACCCGCCTCGCCGCGGAAGGCGCCTGCGTGGTCATCGCCGACCTGAACCTGGAGAACGCGCAGAAGGTGGCAGAGGAACTCGGCGGTTCCGACGTTGCCGTCGGCGTCCAGGCTGACGTCACCAACGAAGCGCAGGTGGCCGCAGCGATCGACGCCGCGGTGCTCGCGTTCGGCGGCGTGGACCTGGTGGTCAACAACGCCGGCCTGTCCATCTCCAAGCCGCTGCTGGAAACCACGGAAAAGGACTGGGACCTTCAGCACAACGTGATGGCCAAGGGCTCCTTCCTGGTGGCCAAGGCCGCTGCGAGGGTCATGATTGCCCAGGGCCTGGGCGGGGACATCATCTACATCTCCTCCAAGAACTCCGTGTTCGCCGGCCCCAACAACATCGCCTACTCCGCCACCAAGGCAGACCAGGCCCACCAGGTGCGCCTGCTCGCCGCCGAACTGGGCGAGCACGGCATCCGCGTCAACGGCATCAACCCCGACGGTGTGGTCCGCGGCTCCGGCATCTTCGCCGGCGGCTGGGGCGCCAAGCGCGCCGCGGTCTACGGCGTGGACGAAGAGAAACTGGGCGAGTACTACGCCCAGCGCACCCTGCTCAAGCGCGAAGTCCTCCCCGAGCACGTGGCCAACGCCGCCGCCGTCCTCACCAGCAACGAACTGTCCCACACCACCGGCCTGCACATCCCCGTGGACGCCGGAGTGGCCGCAGCATTCCTCCGGTGAGCACGTTGTCACGCGATATCGACGGCGCGGACACTGCCCCTGGTGTGTTCGCCGCCGTCGATATCGGCGCCTCGTCCGGCCGGGTCATGCTCGGCCGTGTATCACCGGAGTCCGGGGTGTCGCTGGAAACCGTGCACCGCTTCCCCAACGGCGTGGTGGAGATCGACGGCGGCCTCCGCTGGAACTTCGACGCCCTCTTCGCGGAGGTGCTTGCAGGCCTCCGCACGGCCGCCACGGTGGCCGCCGGGCAGGGCGAACGGATCGCCAGCATCGGCATCGACACCTGGGCCGTGGACTACGGCCTGGTGGACGCTGGCGGGAACCTCGTGGCGCAGCCGTTCAGCTACCGCGATGACCGCAGCCGGGCCGCCGTGGAGCCTGTCCACCGGAATCTGGACCCGGAGCGGCTGTACGCCACCACCGGCCTGCAGTTCCTGCAGTTCAACACGATTTACCAGCTGGCCACCGAGAAGGACCTGGACGGGCTGCAGGCCCTCCTGATCCCGGACCTCATCGCATTCCTGCTCACGGGCGCCCGCCGGACCGAGGCTACCAACGCCTCCACCACCGGCTTGTTCGACGCCGTGGCGGGGGAGTGGGCCACCGAGTTCCTGGCGGCCCTGGGACTGCGGAAGGACCTGTTCCCGCCGCTGATCCACCCAGGCGAAACGTTCGGCACCCTCCTCCCGGCCATTGCCGAAGAGGTGGGCCTGCCCTCCAGCACCCCTGTGGTGGCCGTGGGCTCGCACGACACCGCGTCCGCCGTCGCCGCCGTCCCGGCTGACACGGACGCCGACGGCGGGGACTTCGCCTACGTCTCCTCCGGCACCTGGTCCCTGGTGGGCCTGGAACTGCCGCACCCGGTCCTCACCGAAGCCAGCCGGGAGGCGAACTTCACCAACGAACGCGGCGTGGACGGCACCGTCCGCTACCTGCGCAACATCGGTGGGCTCTGGCTGCTCAGCGAATGCCAGCGCACCTGGGCGTCGGAAGGGTTCCAGCCGGACCTGACAGCCCTGCTGGCCGCGGCCGCCGCGCTGCCCGCCGGCGGACCGCAGATCAACGCTGATGATCCGTACTTCATCGCCCCGGACAACATGCCCGAACGCATCCGGGCGGCAGTCCGGCGAACTGGTGAGGTGCTGCCGAACGATCCCGCAGCGATCACCCGGTGCATCATGGACAGCCTCGCTGCCGGATACGCCCGGACCCTGGCCGACGCCGAACGCCTGGCGGACCGCTCGGCGGGCGTGGTGCACGTGGTGGGCGGCGGATCGCAGAACGCGCTCCTCTGCCAGCTCACGGCCGATGCCACCCGGCGCCCGGTCATCGCCGGGCCCGTGGAAGCGACAGCCCTGGGCAACGTGCTCGTCCAGGCCCGGGCGGCAGGCGCCGTGGCAGGCGGGTTGCCTGAGCTGCGCCGCATCATCGCCGCCGGAGCCAGCCTGCACCGCTACGAGCCCCTCGACCTCCCCGTTACCGCCTCCCGGAATTGACACTATGAAAATCGCACTATTCGCCACCTGCATCGTGGACGGCATGTATCCGCGGGCCGCCCAGGCCACGGTGGCGGTCCTGGAACGGCTGGGCCACGAGGTGGTCTTCCCCAAGGGCCAGGCCTGCTGCGGCCAGATGCACGTCAACAGCGGCTACTTCAAGGAAGCCGTGCCCGTGGTGGCCAACCACGTCCGGGCTTTCGAATCGGAGGACTACGACGTCGCGGTGGCGCCGTCCGGATCCTGTGTGGCGTCGGTGAAGCACCAGCACCCCATGGTGGCCCGCCGCGCAGGGGATGCCGGGCTCGAGGAGCGGGCAACCGCCGTCGGGAAGAAAACCTACGAACTGTCCGAACTCCTGGTGGACGTCCTGGGCGTCACCGATCCCGCCGGACAGTTGGGCTCCTACTTCCCGCACACGGTGACCTACCATCCCTCCTGCCACGGCATGCGCCTGCTCAAGCTAGGCGACCGGCAGGCCGGCCTGCTCCGCGGCGTGAAGGGCCTGGAGCTGCTGGACCTTCCCGAGGCGGACCAGTGCTGCGGGTTCGGCGGCACGTTCTCCGTGAAGAACGCCGACGTTTCTTCAGCGATGCTGGCAGACAAGACGGCGAACATCCGCAGCACCGGGGCGTCCGTATGCGCCGGCGGGGACTACTCCTGCCTGATGCACATCGGCGGTGGCCTCTCCCGGGAGGACTCAGGTGTGGCCACCCTGCACCTGGCCGAGATCCTCGCCAGCACCGAAGCCGAACCCGTCACCGTTCCAGGACCCGCCGGACAAACCGTGAAAGTAGTGGTCAAATAATGTCCCGCACCGCACTTGGAATGCCCGGCCTGCGGCCCGGCTCAGGGAACCTCTTCGCTGAGGAAAAGTTCCCCTCGGCGGCCCGGCGGGAGCTGGGAAACAGCCAGCTCCGCCGCAACCTGAAGCACGCCACCTCCACCATCCGCACCAAGCGCCTCAACGTCACCGGGGAACTGCCGGACTGGGAGGAACTGCGCGAGGCCGGCAGCGCCCTGAAGACCTCGGTGATGGCGCGCCTGCCCGAACTCCTGGAAGCCTTCGAAGCCAACGTCACCGCCCGCGGCGGCACGGTGCACTGGGCACGGGACGCAAGCGAGGCCAACCACATCATCCACGACCTGGTGAAGGCCGAGGGCGTGAACGAGGTTGTCAAGGTCAAGTCGATGGCCACCCAGGAAATCGGCATGAACGAGTACCTCGAAGAACACGGCATCGCCGCCTACGAGACGGACCTGGCAGAACTCATCGTCCAGCTGGACCACGACAAGCCCAGCCACATCCTGGTCCCGGCGATCCACAAGAACCGCACCGAAGTCCGCGACATCTTCCTCAAGGACATGCCCGGCGTCGATCCGGACCTCACGGACGAACCGCGCTGCCTCGCCATGGCCGCCCGCGCCCACCTGCGCGCCAAGTTCCTCACCGCCAAAGTGGCGATCTCCGGCGCGAACTTCGGCATCGCAGACTCCGGGACCCTCAGCGTGGTGGAGTCCGAAGGCAACGGCCGCATGTGCCTCACGCTCCCCGAAACCCTCATCACGGTCATGGGCATCGAGAAACTGCTGCCCACCTTTTCCGACCTTGAGGTGTTCCTGCAGCTCCTTCCGCGTTCCTCCACCGGCGAGCGGATGAACCCCTACACCTCCCTCTGGACCGGGGTCACCGAAGGGGACGGGCCTTCCACGTTCCACGTCATCCTGCTGGACAACGGACGGACCAACGCCCTGGCCGATGAGATGGGCCGCTCGGCCCTCCACTGCATCCGCTGCAGCGCCTGCATCAACGTCTGCCCCGTCTACGAACGCACCGGTGGCCACGCCTACGGCTCAACGTACCCGGGCCCCATCGGCGCCATCCTGTCGCCGCTGATGACCGGCGTCGAAGCCGAGGAGAACGGTTCACTGCCGTACGCGTCCTCGCTCTGCGGGGCCTGCTACGACGCCTGCCCGGTCAAGATCAACATCCCTGACATCCTGGTCCACCTCCGCGGAAAGGACGTGGACGCCCACCGCGGCGGACTCCCGTCCCAAATGGACGTCGGGCTCAAGGCAGCCTCCTGGGCGCTGTCCGACGGACGCCGGCTGGGCGCCGTTGAAAAGCTCCTGCCCCTGGGCCGCGCCGCCGCCGGCAAGGACAAGAAGATCAAGAAACTGCCGGGGATCGCCGCCGGCTGGACCCAGAGCCGCGACATCCCCGCGCCCCCGTCCCGGTCCTTCCGCGACTGGTGGGCCAAGGAGCACAAGGAATCATGAGCACCCGCGAACACATCCTCGCCGCCGTCCGCACCGCGCTGCAGGACGCTCCCGCCGTCCCGGACATCCCGCGGGACTACCGGCTGGAGGGGGACCTCAACGCGCAGGAACGCATCGACGTGCTGGTGGACCGGCTGGAGGACTATAAAGCGGGTGTGACGGTGGTGGACGGATCCGCCGTTCCGGCCACCATCCAGGGCCTCCTCGCCGGCGCGGGCTCCTACGTGGTGCCCGCCGGGCTGGACCCGGCCTGGCTCGCGTGGGAAACCGAACCTTCCAGGGTGAAGTACGACGGCGGCGGGCACGGCGCGCGGTCCGTCACCGAACTCGACGCAACCGACGCCGTCGTGACCTCCAGCGCGGTGACCGTCGCCGAATCCGGGACCATCATCCTGGACGGCAGCCCCGACCAGGGCCGCCGCGCCATCTCGCTGATCCCGGACCACCACATCTGCGTGGTCCACAGCCGCGACATCACCCAGATCCTCCCCGAAGCCCTCCGCCGCCTGGACGGCACCCGCCCGCTCACCATGATCAGCGGCCCCAGCGCCACCTCGGACATCGAACTCGAACGCGTTGAAGGCGTCCACGGGCCACGCCGGCTGGACGTCATCATCATCAAGCAGTCCGGGAACCTGCCCGCGTCATAGGATCTAGCCATGCCCCTCTTTGACCTTCCCCTGGCCCAGCTCCGCGGCTATACCTCCGACGTGACACCGCCCAACGACCTTGCAGCGTTTTGGGACACGACCATCGAAGAGGCGCGGGCCTTTCCGCTGGAAGCCACCTTCGAACCTGTCGAGAACTACCTCACCCTCATCGACACGTTCGACGCCACATTTGCCGGGTACGGCGGGGCGCCCATCAAAGGCTGGCTGCACCTGCCGGCCAACCGCGAACCGGGTGCACGCCTGCCCGTGGTGGTCCAGTATGCCGGATACTCCGGTGGCCGCGGCCTGGTCAACCAGGACACCCGCTGGGCCCAGGCAGGCTACGCGCACTTCATCATGGACACCCGCGGACAGGGTTACGGCGGCCTCATCGGCGATACGCCGGACCCGCACCCCTCCGCGGGGGACGTAGCCCACGCGGGCCTCATGACCCGGGGTGCCGGAAGCAGGGAGGACTACTACTACCGGCGCGTCTACGTGGACGCCTTCCGGGCCGTGGAGGCCGCGCAGTCCCATCCCGGCGTCGACCCCCGCAAGGTGGTGCTGGCCGGCGTCAGCCAGGGCGGCGGCATTGTGGTGGCCACGGCAGGCCTTGCGGCCGGAAGGCTCGACGGCGTCATCGCCGCGCTGCCCGACGTCCCCTTCCTGCAGGACTTCCCGCGCGCCATCGACATCACACCCCGCGGCCCCTACCCGGAAATCGCCCAGTTCCTTGGCCGCCACCGCGACCGCTACGACTCCATCCTCGAAGTCCTGCGGTATTTCGACGGCGTGAACCTGGCCCGCTGGGCAACCGTGCCGGCGCTCTACTCGGTGGCGCAAATGGATGACATCTGCCCACCGTCCACGGTCTTCGCCAGCTTCAACGCCTACGGCGCGGGTGACGCCGGTTCTTCCGGAACCGGGGCGGCCAAGGAGATCGAGGTCTACCGGTTCAACAACCACGAAGGCGGCCAGGAACACCAGTGGATCAGGCAGCTGTTGTTTCTGCGCAAGATTTTGGGGTAACTTCCTTCCTGCAGGCTGAGAAAGCGGTTTCTAAGCCTGCAGCGAGGGAGAAATGAAGAAGCTCACCAGGCGCAGCATCGTCGCGTACGGCGCCGGCGATGCCGCCAACAGCATGATCATCAGCACCGCAAACATGTTCCTGCTGGTGTACTACACCGACGTTGCCGGCATCGCTGCCGCCGCCGCGGGCACCCTGCTGGTGGTGGCCCGCGTGTTCAACGCCGTCACGGATATCGCCGCGGGCCGCCTCGTGGACCGTGTGCAGGGGAAACGGTGGGGCAAGTTCCGGCCCTTCCTCATGTTCGGCTTCGTGCCACTGGTGCTCAGCGCAGCGGTGTTCCACGTCCCGGACGTGGATCCCGGCCTGAAACTCCTCTACGCCTACTGCACCTACGGGCTGGTGTGCCTGGCGTACAGCCTGGTCAACGTTCCGTATGGCTGCCTGGTGGGGGCCATGACCCGTGACCCGCGGCAACGTGCACGGCTGGCCGGTGCCCGGACCATCGGCGGCCTCTCCGCCGGGGCGGTCCTGGGATTCGTCATCGCACCCCTGCTCGGCGCCGGCGGGGACATGCAGCAGATCTTCACCATCCTCACCCTCGTGTTCGTGGGGGTCGGCTCGGTTCTCTACGTATTCACCGGCAGTGCCTGCCGCGAACAGTCGGGGGCAAGCATTCCCCGGATCACGCTGCGCCAAAGTATCGACGCCCTGAAGTCCAATTCGCCGCTGCTGGTGCTCTGCGTCAGTTCCGTGCTCTTCGTGACCGGAAACTCCGCCACCGGCGCTGCCCAATTCTTCTACCTGCGCGATGTGCTGGCCCGCGTGGACCTGTTTCCGGTCATGGCCGCCACCCAGGTGGTCATCACCCTGACCCTGGCGGTCATGATCCCCAGGCCCGTGGCACGGTGGGGCAAGAAGGCAGTGTTCACGGCAGGGTGCGTCCTGGGTGTGGTGGGTGGGGTGGTGGTCTTCCTGGCTCCTGCCAGCCTGCCGGCATTGGCGGTGGGCGGCATCGTCCTGGCCCAGCTCTCCTCCGCCACCGTGGGAATCCTCACCTGGGCACTCATCGCGGACACCGTGGAGTATGGCGAGTGGAAGACCGGCGTGCGGGTCCAGGGCATCAACTATGCCCTCCTCGCGGCCACCAGAAAGCTGGGCATGGGCTTCGGCGGGGGACTGGTGGCGTACGCCCTTGCCTGGGGAGCCTACGACGGCGGCCTCCGGGAACAGGCGGAGGGTGCCCTCCTGGCCATCCGTGCTTCGGCGGGACTGCTGCCGGCCATCCTGGTGCTGGCCGCCGTCGTCACCATGTCCTGGTACCGCCTTACGGACCGCCGGCATGCCGAGCTGGTGGCCGAACTGGCGCGTGATCCTGCGTAACGTTTTGCGGCCGGAGCAATTCCGGGGCTATGGTCTTCCCATGACTAACCGTTGGTATGCGTATTTTTCGTTGGCTCTGGAGGGGCCCGCGTCTAACTGACACGCATCCAACTTTCCTTCAGAGCCAACAGGGCAGAGATCATTCTCTGCCCTTCGCCGTTTCTCCGGCGGGTTCTGAAATCCGGGCCCGCTTCCCATCTGGAACAGGACCCGAACATGAGCACCGCAACAGCCGCAGCAGCACCATCCACCTCGAACCTGCGCGTCAGCGAATTCACCCCGCTGCCCACCCCTTCCGAACTGATCGCGGACCTGCCCCTCGACGCGCAGGTGGCCGCCGTCGTCGAACGCGGCCGCGATGAAGTCCGCGCCGTCATGGACGGCGTGGACGACCGCCTGCTGGTGATCGTGGGCCCGTGCTCCATCCACGACCCCAAGGCCGGGCTGGAATACGCCCGCCGGCTGGTCAGCCAGGCTGAGAAGCACAAGGAAGACCTGCTGATCGTCATGCGGACCTACTTCGAGAAGCCGCGCACCACGGTGGGCTGGAAGGGCCTGATCAACGATCCACGGCTGGACGGCAGCCACGACATGGTCACCGGCCTGCGTACTGCACGCCACTTCCTGCAGCAGGTCACCGCCCTTGGACTGCCCACCGCCACCGAGTTCCTGGAACCGATCAGCCCGCAGTACATGGCCGACCTCATCTCCTGGGGCGCCATCGGGGCCCGCACCACCGAGAGCCAGATCCACCGCCAGCTCGCATCCGGCCTGTCCATGCCCATCGGGTTCAAGAACGGGACCGACGGCGGCCTGCAGGTTGCCATCGACGCCTGCGGTGCCGCTGCGGCAGCCCAGGCGTTCCTGGGGATCGACGGCGACGGCCGGGCCGCGTTGGTGGCCACTGCCGGCAACCCGGACACGCACGTCATCCTCCGCGGCGGACGCAAGGGCCCCAACTACTCGACGGCCGACGTCGAAGCCGCTTCCGCCACCCTGGCCGGCAAGGGACTGAATCCGCGCCTGATCGTGGACGCCAGCCACGCCAACAGCGGCAAGAGCCACCACCGCCAGGCGGAGGTGGCACTGGAAATCGGCGCGCAGCTCGAAGAGGGCGGCCCCGCCGCGCACGCGATCGCCGGCGTCATGCTCGAGAGCTTCCTGGTGGGAGGCGCCCAGAACCTGGATGTCGTGGAGCACGCTGCGGGCCGGGATGAGCTGGTCTACGGGCAGAGTGTCACGGATGCGTGCATGGAGTGGGACGTCTCGGCATCGGTGCTGGAACAGCTGGCCGCCTCGGCCCGCAAGCGCCGCG